>NZ_JBHMIP010000001.1:0-361022 GCF_048060245.1 Micromonospora sp. LOL_014 | reverse complement strand
GCTGGTTGCTGGCCCGACGGGGTGCCGGCACCCCGTCGGGCCAGCAACCAGCCCTCGGCGGACAACTGCTCATACGCCTCGCCCCTTCGGGAGACCATCAGCTCGGCGGCCAAGTTGCGGGTGGACGGCAGTCGGGTGCCGGCGGCGAGCCGGCGATCGCCGATCGGCGATCGCCGCGCACCGGTCAGCTGGTCAGTGAGCCCTGCCCGGGTCCGGTCCAGCTCGACCAGCACCAGGCCAGGCCCTGCGGTACGCCGTTGCCACCGTTGCCGCTGGCCGCGCTGGTTCGCTACGCGCCCCGGCTCGCTGGCGGCCCCCGCCCGGCAGGTCACCGTCGGCGGCGCTCGGCTACCTGGCGGTGATGCTGACCGTGGTGGCGTTCCTGGCTTGGTTCACCGGGCTGCGCCGGCTCGGAGTGGAACGTCGACCGCCGCCCCGACCGGGCCGGTCCCGGCCGCGCCGTGCCGGCGTGTTCATCGGCGTACTGATCGTCGCGGCCGGCCTCGCCATCGGGCTGGGTCGAGTCTTGCCGGCCCGGCAGCTCCCGCGCCAGGTAGTCGACGCCGCGCCGGTCGAGCCAGAGCACCAGCAGGGCGTGCGGTGCGGTTAGCCCGGCCAACACCGCGAAGCCGGTGGACAGCCCCACCTGCGGCGTGGCCGAAACGGCGAACGGCACCAGGACAGCCAGCACGGCTCCGGTAGGGATCGCCGCCTGGGCAGCGAACCGCCGTAGTGCCGGACCGAGCCGGCCGGCGGCCAGGGTGGCAGCGTTGCCGGGGTCGGCCAGCAGCAGCCGGGCCACATGCCGCACCGAGTGACCCGCCGCGAAGTAGGTGCCGAACGCCCACCCAGGCGGCACCAGCACGAACACGGCGATCAGCAGCCCGAGGTATCCGGCGTCGCCGCGCCGGCCAGCCCGTAGGTCGTTGACCATGGTGGCGACCACCGCCGCGCCGGCAAGCACGACGGCGCTCACCCGGACCTCGCTGTTCAGCAGGTACGCCGAACCGGCGCCGATGCTCTCCAGCAGCGGATCAACGTGGTCCGGCCAGAGCGTCAACGGCAGCAGCACCGGCGGCGCTCCGTAGGCGAGCACGGCGTACGGCCGAGTCGGTGTTCGTCGCGCGTCCCGTTGCCGGTGGAACGCCTCGTCGCCGGTGCCGAAGTGGACGACCGCGACAATCAGGAACACGACGAGCGCCGGGCCGGAGAAGCGGTGGCAGATCCACCAGACGAGGACAGCGAGGCAGGCGTACCCGACGAGCAGGCTCACTCGTGGCCGCCAGCCGTCGCTGGCGGGTCTCAACCAGGCCGGCACCAGATGGTCGACGGCGCCGTGGGGTAGGCCGAGTAGCAGCCCCACCAGCAACGGCAGCGGCGAATCGACCGCTGGTGTCGAGTGGTTCAGCACAGCCAGATGGATCAGCAGCACCGCGCCGAACGCCGGTACAACGACCCACCCGGCCCGACTCAGCAGCCAACGGTCGGCAGTCAATGCGTGACGTGCAGGTTGCCCCGGTCGGCGAGCAACCGCAGCCGCCTCAGGTCGAGCGCGCTCCACACGATCTTCATCAGCACCGTGAGGACCACGAACACCGCTGTCGTGGTGGGCTCGTCGAACACGCCGAGACCGGCTGGTCCCACCAGCCAGACCAGGGTGAAGCCGAGCCACAGTGCGCTGAGCAGCACGGCCAACTGGTTGAAGTGAGTCCGCATCTGGTCCGGCTGCTGAGCTGCCGCTCTGCGCAGCGGCCCCCAGATCACCACGAAGTTGGCCGCAAGCGCGAGGACGCCGACTCCGTAGGCGAGGTATCGCGTGGCCGGTTCGAGCGCCAGGTCACCAACCAGTCCGCAGAAGATCATGGGAACGCTGGTCACTACCACGAGGGCCGCCAGGTCGGTCCTCCTGCCGGCCGACGCATGCGTTCCGACCAGCACCAGCGCGTAGCCGAGCAACGGGGCGGTGACGATCCAGTCGGCGTAGTACCCCCAGTGCACGGCGTGGTCGCCGGCCGCGGTCAGGGCGCCTCCAAGCGCCATCACCGCGTGCCAGATGGCAGACCAGATCAGGATGACGATCGCGAGCAGGTACACGACGACCGGGACGCCCTTGGGCTCGCGCATCCAGCGGACGAAGTACAGCACGGCACCGAGCGCGACCACCACGAAGGACCACAACCACAACTGCGACACCACGAACCCTCCGCAGTCGGGAAGCCCGCCGGAACATCTTCCCAACGGTATCCCCTTCCCACGCTCTTGGTAGCTATTCGCAACATCAGCCGACCTGCCAATTGCACCGTCCACCTAGGCTTGAGTCGTGCAGGCGGAGACCCTGACCAACATCACGGCGATCATCCTGTCGGTCGTCCCGCTCACCGTCTCCGTGGTGCTCGCCGTCCGGCAGAACCGCAGGCATCCACCGGCTACGCCTTACCGGTCGTCCTCGATGTCCTCGACCAGTTCCGGACCCAGGAGTTCTTCGACGCCCGCGAGTACATCTCTTCGACCAGCTGAATCAGGAGTACGACCCACCTGTGGCGTACTCCGACCAATCCTCCTCGGCGAGGCTCGCCAGAGCCTGTCGACGCGGCTGTCAACTGCCGGGCAGCGGTGGGAGAATCACCGATCATGAACGAGCAGGCCGGCACCGACGAGAGCATCCACGAACCGACCGACGGCGGTACGGCAGCACGCGCGCCTCGGCGGCAACGGTGGACCCGCCGCGCCCCATGGCTCGCCTTCGGCATCGCCGCCACGGTGCTCGTCGTCGACCAGCTGACGAAGATGTGGGCGGAGGCGACGCTGACCCGGGGCGAGCGGATCCCGCTGGTCGGCGACGCCCTCGGCATCCAGTTGATCTACAACCCGGGTGCCGCGTTCTCCTTCGGCGAGAACACCACGTGGATCTTCACCATCGCCGCCGCGATCGGTGTCGGCGTGACCGCCTGGTTCGCGTGGCGGGCCCGCTCCCGGGCCTGGGCAACGGCGCTCGGCCTGGTGCTGGGTGGGGCGTTCACCCATCTGCTCGACCGGGTGTTCCGGAAGCCGTCGTTCGGGCAGGGCCACGTAGTCGACTTCATCGCGTACTTCGACTGGTTCATCGGCAACGTCGCCGACATCGCGCTCTTCTTCGGCGTCGTCACGTTCCTCACCCTGGAGTTGATCGGCATCCGGCTGCGCCCGGAGGCCTCCGAGCCGTCGACCGGTGACGGTGCCGACCGGTGATGCCACACCACCGCCGTCACCCGGCCGCAGCGCGGACGGCGGCGGCGTACGCGAGGGCTGCCCGGCGTAACGCGCCTTCGGCGTCCAGGCCGTCGGCTCGGGCCTGCGCGACCAGCGCAAGCAACCGCGCGCCGAGCCGCGTCGACGGATCCGCCGCACCGTCCGGCTTCAGGTCGGCCGCGTCCGGCTGCGGCAGCGGTACGTCGACCCCAGCGCGTCCAGCCCGCCGCAGCACCTTGTCGGCCAGTGACAACGCCGGCTGGGCGAGCACGATCCCGTCCATCGGTGACGGAGCGCCGCCCACCCCGGAAGCGACACCCGACGCGGCCCGTTCGGCGGCCTTGATCCGCTCCCAGTTGTCGACGATCTCATCGACGTCGGCCACCGCGACACCGGCGAAGACATGCGGGTTGCGGCGAATCATCTTCGCCACCAGGCCGCCGGCCACGTCGTCGACGTCCCAGCGCTCGCCGTCCGGCAGCTCCTGGGCGAGTCTGGCGTGCAGCACCACCTGCAGCAGCACGTCACCCAGCTCGTCGCGCAGCGCCGCCAGGTCACCGGCGGAGATCGCGTCGTACGCCTCGTAGCTTTCCTCCAGCAGATACCGCGCCAGCGAGTCGTGGGTCTGCTGCCGCTTCCACGGATCGCCGCCCGGTGCGACGAGCCGGTCCATGACCTCGACCGCGTCGAGCAGCCGGGCGCCGGGCGGATCCCAGGAGCCGTACATCAGCTCCAGCTCGGCGAGGGCGGGCTCGCGGGCCAGCCGCAGACCCAGCCGGCGGGCCAGGTCCTCGTCACCGGCCGGACCGGCCAGCCACACCGCCGTACCGTGCTCGGCGGCCGCCGCCAGCAGCGTCTCCTCAACCGACTCCGACTCCGGTACCGGCACAGTGACAGTGCCACCGGCGACGCTGACCGCCGTGGCCAGCTCACTGTCCAAGCCAGCGAACACCGGAAACCGGCGTACGACGTCCCAGGCCTGCGCGGTCAGCAGCCCCGCCGGCAGCCGGGGCGAGGTGACCAGTAGGACGATCCGGGCGGTCACTGACGTTCGGAGACCGTGCCCGAGTCGCCGCCACCGAGCGGGATGCCGACCGCGACCACGTTGCCCTGAGGGGCCTGGAAGCTGAGCACCGGAAACTCCAGCGGACGGTACCGCGGGTTGACCGTGACGTCCTGCCCGGCGACCGCGTCGGCGAGCGCGTCGCGGGCGGCCAGCGAGGAGCGCAACTGCTCACCGTCGAGCTGGCCGGCGGCCTCCTCGTCGGTGACCTCGTCCGGGATCACCCCAGCGGCCCGGCCCTTCTCGACCAGGTCGAACAGCTCTTCCTGGGTCGGCTGCACCTGGCCGCCGGCCTGCAGGCCGACGATACAGTTCCAGGCCTGCGAAGCCGTCTGCCCGTACTCCGATGCGGGCGGCAGGCCCAGCTGCTCCGGGGAGACCGGCTGCGCGCCGCTCGGCACATCGAGCTGGGCGCAGACGTCGGCGAGCACCAGAGCGCTGACTACCTGCTGCCGAGTCGGCAGCGGCGGGGCACCCTGCTGGCCGGCCTGCTCGCCGAGCTGGTCGGCCATATCGTCGATGAGGCTGGTCACCTGCTCCTCGGTGTACTGCTCGTCGCCGACATAGGCGGCGACCCCGGGCTGCGACCGGCAGGCGGACAGTACGGCGACCCCGACCAGGGCAATGACGGTGATCGACGCCAGGCGACGGACACGCTGCATGGACGACACTCTCTCACGCACCCCTGCCGGCCGGTGCACCGACCCGGGCACTGTCCGTCGACGGTACGGCACCCGTCGTCGGCGGGTCACCGAGCACGTCACGCAGCAACTGGGCGCACCAGTCCAGCAGTGCCTGGTCGCGCAGCGGCTCGCCGCCGATCCGCCGGGTCGTCGGCCGGGGCACGCTGACCTGGTCGGCGGCCGACTTGTAGACCGAGTCCGGGTGGTAACGCTTGAGCCGCAGCTGCTTCGAGTCGGGCAGCACCAGCGGGGCGAACCGGACATGCTTGCCCTGCATCGACACATCGGTCAGCCCGTACGCCTTGGCCAGCAGCCGGAACCTTGCCACCGCCACCAGGTTGCCGACCTGCGCCGGTGGTTCGCCGTACCGGTCGGTCATCTCGGCGACGACCTCCTGCAGCGCGGCGGCGTCGCGGGCCCCGGCAAGCTTGCGGTACATCTCCAGCCGCAGCCGCTCCACCCCGATGTAGTCGTGCGGCAGGTGCGCGTCGACCGGCAGGTCGACCTTCACCTCGGCGGCCTCGGCGTCGTCGGGCGACTCGCCCTTGAAGTTCTGCACCGCCTCGCCGACCATCCGCACGTACAGGTCGAACCCGACGCCCTCGATGTGGCCGGACTGTTCGCCGCCGAGCAGGTTGCCGGCGCCCCGGATCTCCAGGTCCTTCATCGCCACGTACATGCCGGCGCCCAACTCGGTGTGCTGGGCGATGGTCGCCAACCGCTCGTGGGCGTGCTCGGTCAACGGCTTCTCACGCGGGTAGAGGAAGTAGGCGTACGCCCGCTCCCGACCCCGGCCGACCCGGCCGCGGATCTGATGCAGCTGGGCCAGGCCGAGCAGGTCGGCCCGCTCCACGATCAGCGTGTTCGCGTTCGGGATGTCGATGCCGGACTCGACGATCGTGGTGCAGACCAGGACGTCGAACTCCTTCTCCCAGAAGCCGACCATCACCTTCTCCAGGGCGTCCTCACCCATCTGGCCGTGCGCCACCGCGACCCGCGCCTCCGGCACCAGCTCGCGCAGCCGCCGCGCAGCCTTGTCGATCGACTCGACCCGGTTGTGCAGGTAGAAGACCTGGCCGTCGCGGAGCAGCTCACGGTGGATCGCGGCGGCGACCTGCTTGTCGTCGTACGCCCCGACGGCGGTCAGCACCGGGTGGCGCTCCTCCGGCGGGGTGGCGATCGTCGACATCTCCCGGATGCCGGTGATCGCCATCTCCAGGGTGCGCGGGATCGGCGTCGCCGACATGGTCAGTACGTCGACCGAGGTACGCAGCGACTTCAGGTGCTCCTTGTGCTCCACCCCGAACCGCTGCTCCTCGTCGACGATGATCAGCCCGAGTGCCTTGAAACGGGTGGCCGACTGCAGCAGCCGGTGGGTACCGATGACGATGTCGGCGGTGCCCTCGGCGGCCATGGTCAGCGTCTGCTCGGTCTCCTTCGGGGTGGCGAACCGGGACAGCTGCCGAATCTCGACCGGGAACTGGGCCATCCGCTCGGCGAACGTGTTGAAGTGCTGCTGGGCGAGCAGCGTCGTCGGCACCAGCACCGCCACCTGCTTGCCGTCCTGCACCGCCTTGAACGCCGCCCGTACCGCGATCTCGGTCTTGCCGTAGCCGACGTCGCCGCAGATCAGCCGGTCCATCGGGGTCGACTGCCGCATGTCGCCCTTGACCTCGTCGATCGCCGCCAGCTGGTCCGGGGTCTCGGTGTACGGGAAGGCGTCCTCCAGCTCCCGCTGCCACGGGGTGTCCGGGCCGAAGGCGTGCCCCTTGGCGGCCTTGCGGGCCGCGTACAGCTGGATCAGCTGGGCGGCGATCTCCCGGACCGCCTTGCGGGCCCGGGTCTTGGCCTTCTGCCAGTCCGAGCCGCCCATCTTGTGCAGCGTCGGCTGCTCCCCGCCGACATAGCGGGACAGCTGGTCCAGCTGGTCGGTCGGGACGAACAGCCGGTCGCCGGGCTGGCCGCGCTTGGCCGGCGCGTACTCGATGACCAGGTACTCCCGGTCGGCGCCGTTGACCTTGCGCTGCACCAGCTCGACGTAGCGGCCGATGCCGTGCTGCTCGTGCACCACGTGGTCGCCGGCGCGCAGCTCCAACGGGTCGATGGTGTTACGCCGCCGGCTCGGCATCTTGCGCATGTCCTTGGTGGACGTGCCTCGGCCGCCGCTGATGTCGGCGCCGGTGACGATCGTCAGCCGAGCCCGTTCGGCGACGAAGCCGTTGCCGAGGCTGCCGCAGGTGACGACCAGCTCGCCGGGGGTCGGTGCGGTCGACAGAGCATCGACGAGCGTCGCGCCAAGACCGGCGTCGCGCAGCACGCTGACTGACCGCTGCGCCGGCCCGTGCCCCTCGAAGACCAGCACCACCGACCAGCCGTCGCCGGTCCAGCGTTTCAGGTCGTCGACGACCCGGGCGGTCTCCCCGTGGTAGAGCGGCGCGGGGGTGGCGGTCAGCACCACCGCGTCCCCGGTGTCCGGGCTGACGCTCACCGGCGTCGACGCGTCCTCCCAGGGCGCGATGTCAGAGGTTGCGTCGGTTTCCGCCTCGGTCAGCCCGAACGGGGACAGCGTCCACCACGGCTGGTCGAGCGTGGCGGCCACCGCGCGTACCTCGGCCAGGGTGCGGAAGGCGGCCGCGCCCAGGTCGATCGGGGCCTGGCCACCGACGGCGGCCGCGGCCCAGCTGGCTTCGAGAAACTCCGCCGAGGTACGGACCAGATCGTGCGCCCGGGTCCGGATCCGCTCCGGGTCGCAGAGCAGTACGTGGGTGCCGGCCGGCATGCAGTGCAGCAGCAGCTCCATGCTGTCGGTGCCGTCGAGCAGAGCCGGGGCGAGGGACTCCATGCCTTCGACCGGGATGCCCTCGGCCAGCTTGTCCAGGATCTCGCCCAGCTCGGGATGCTGCTGGGCCAGCTCGGCGGCCCGCTGGCGTACCGGGTCGGTGAGCAGCAGTTCCCGGCACGGCGGCGCCCACAGCCGGTCGACGGCTTCGATGGTGCGCTGGTCGGCGACGGCGAAGGTACGGATCTCCTCCACGTCGTCGCCCCAGAACTCGACCCGGGACGGGTGCTCGTCTGTCGGCGGGAACACGTCCAGGATGCCGCCGCGGACCGCGAACTCGCCGCGCTTGGTGACCAGGTCGACCCGTGCGTACGCCATCGCGACCAGCCGGTCGACGATGTCCTCCAGGCCACCACCGGAGTTGCCTCCGGCGGTCAGCTGGACCGGCTCCAGGTCACCGAGCCCTTTGAGCTGCGGCTGCAGCACGGAGCGGACCGGCGCCACGACCACCCGCAGCGGCCCTTGCCGCTGTCTCTCGCCGTGCGTACCGTCGCCGGACTTGCCGTCGCCGGACTTGCCGTCGCCGGCCGTCGGTCCGGTGTCCGCGTCGGGGTGCGCCAGCCGGCGCAGCACGGCGAGCCGCCGCCCGACGGTGTCCGAACGCGGCGACAGCCGCTCGTGCGGCAGCGTCTCCCAGCTCGGGAAGACCGCGACCTGCCCGGCCGGCAGTAGCTCACCGAGGGCGGCGGCCAGGTCGTCGGCCTCCCGGCTGGTCGCGGTGACCGCCAGCACCGGTCGCCCCGCCCCGCCGACCTGCGCCTCGGCGGCCACCGCAGCGACCGTGAACGGGCGCAGCGCCGGCGGCGCGGTGACGTCCAGCCCGTCTTTTCCTGGCGTGGCGATCTTTGCCAGATCCCGTACCCGGGTCAGGGCGGGATCGGCGAGAGCGGCGCTGAGCAGGCCGGCGAGCGCGGTCATGGTCACAACCTTCGCGGTGGGATACGCCTTGCTGTGCGGCGGTGCACGCTTGGGGCGCACACGCGACGACAACCCCCACGCCCGGTCCGGGAGGGGGGTCAGGCCTACCAGCCTATCCGCCCGCCGATCCGCCCTCACCCACTAACCTCGCCCGACATGGGCACACCGGCCGAGAAACGGTTCATCGAACTCAGCCACGTCGTCCGGGACGGCATGGCCACCTAGAAAGGGACCTTCCAGGACGGTACGCCGAACGTTGAGACAAGACTCACCAGTTTCCCCGTGGCCGGGGGGATCGCCGATAACATCCAAGTTGTCGGACAGCGCCGTCCTTCGTACTCGCGTGAGGAGCGCCTAGTGACTGAGCTGTCCGCAAACCCGATGCCCGACGCCCAGCAACTCGCCGCCACCCAACCCGCAAACGCCCAGCAACCCGGCGCCACCCAGGCCGGCAGCGCGCAGGCCGGCACCGATGCTGCTGGCAGCGGTCAGGATCAGGACGGACCGGACGCGGCGCTGCGGTCCGACATCCGCCGGCTCGGCACCCTGCTCGGCCAAACGCTGGCCCGGCAGGAGGGCCAGCCGCTGCTCGACCTGGTCGAGGAGATCCGTACCCAGGTGCGTAGTGACGCCGAGGCCGCCGCGGCCCGGCTCGCCGCGATGGACGTCACCACGGGTACGAAGCTGGCCCGCGCCTTCTCCACCTACTTCCACCTGGCGAACATCACCGAGCAGGTGCACCGGGCCCGGGACCTGCGCCGCCGCCGGGCCACCGAGGGTGGCTGGCTGGACAAGGCCGCGACGTTGATCTCCGCACGCGGAGTGTCGGCCGACGAGATCGCCGCCGCCGCGCGCCGGCTCGCGGTCCGCCCGGTGTTCACCGCCCACCCGACCGAGGCGGCCCGCCGGTCGATCCTGTCGAAGCTGCGGGCGGTCGCCGACGAGCTCGACGTGGAGATGTCCGAGGCGGTGCTGTACGGGGCCAGCGAGCACGCCTCGGCGAGCAGCCGCCGGCTGGCGGAGCTGCTGGACCTGCTCTGGCAGACCGACGAGTTGCGGCTGGACCGCCCGGACCCGACCGACGAGGCCCGTAACGCCGTCTACTACCTGCGTGACCTGTACGCCGACGCCGCCCCGCAGGTACTCGACGACCTCGCCGACACGCTGCGCAAATTGGGCGTTGAAACTTCACCGACGTCACGGCCGTTGACCTTCGGCAGCTGGATCGGCGGCGACCGGGACGGTAACCCGTACGTCACCCCGGCGGTGACCCGCGACGTGCTGATGATCCAGCACGAGCACGGCATCCAGGCCACCGACGAGGCGATGGACGCTTTGATCAACGAGGTGTCGGTGTCCCGGCGGCTGCGCGGGGTATCGCTGGACCTGTCGGCCAGCCTGGCCAAGGACCTGGACGCGTTGCCGGAGGTGGCGCCCCGGTTCCGGCGCACCAACGCGGAGGAGCCGTACCGGCTGAAGGCCCGGTGTGTGAAGGCGAAGCTGGCGAACACCCGGCTGCGGCTCAACCGGGGCACCGCGCACGTGCCCGGCCGCGACTACCGCGGCTCCGACGAGCTTTTGTCCGATCTGGAGCTGATGCGCGCGTCGCTGGCTCGCAACTCGGGTCAGCTGACCGCGGTCGGCAAACTGGCGTCGGCGATCCGCACGGTGTCGGCGTTCGGTCTGCACCTGGCGACACTGGACGTGCGCGAGCACGCCGAGGCGCACCACGCGGTGTTGGCCCAGATGTACGCCCGGGTCGGCGAAGTCACCGACTACAACTCGTTGTCGCGGGCCGAGCGGTCAAAGCTGCTGGCCGACGAGCTGACCGGCCGGCGTCCGCTGTCCAGCATGGATGTTCCGTTGACCGAGTCGGCGCGCAAGACGTTCAACGTCTTCGGCACGATCCGCGAGGCGCAGCAGCGGTTCGGCCCGGAGGTCGTCGAGTCGTACATCATCTCGATGACGTTGGGCGGTGACGACGTGCTGGCCGCCGCGGTACTGGCCCGCGAGGCCGGCCTGGTCGACGTGCACAACGGGCTGGCCCGGGTCGGTTTCGTGCCGCTGCTGGAGACCCCGGCCGAGCTGGATTCCGGTGGCGACCTGCTCGACGAGCTGCTGTCGCTGCCGGCGTACCGGGCGATCGTTGCCGCGCGTGGCGAGGTGCAGGAGGTGATGCTGGGCTACTCCGACTCCAACAAGGAGGCCGGCATCACCACCAGCCAGTGGAAGATTCACCGGGCGCAGCGGGCGCTGCGGGACGTCGCGGCCCGGCACGGCGTACGCCTGCGGTTGTTCCACGGCCGAGGCGGCACCGTCGGCCGGGGCGGTGGGCCGACCCACGAGGCGATTCTGGCCCAGCCGTACGGCACCCTGGACGGTTCGATCAAGGTGACCGAGCAGGGCGAGGTGATCTCCGACAAGTACACGATCCCCGCCCTGGCCCGGGAAAACCTGGAGCTGACCGTGGCGGCGGTGCTGCAGGCGACGCTGCTGCACACCGAGCCGCGCCAGCCGCTGGAGCTGCTGGAGAACTGGGACGCGGCGATGGACGTGGTCTCCGACTCGGCGTACGCCTGCTACCGCTCGCTGGTCGAGGACCCGGACCTGCCGGCGTACTTCTGGGCGGCGACCCCGACCGAGTTGCTGGGCGCGCTCAACATCGGCTCCCGGCCGGCGAAGCGGCCGAACACCGGCGCCGGGCTTGGTGGGCTGCGGGCGATTCCATGGGTGTTCGGCTGGACCCAGTCGCGGCAGATCGTGCCCGGCTGGTTCGGGGTCGGCTCCGGGCTGGCCGCCGCCCGTGAGGCCGGCCTGTCCGACGTGCTCGGCGAGATGTTCGAGCAGTGGCACTTCTTCCGCACGTTCCTGTCGAACGTCGAGATGATGCTGACCAAGACCGATCTGGGCATCGCGCGGCGCTACGTGGAGACGCTGGTGCCGGGTCCGCTGCAGCCGATCTTCGACAAGATCACCGAGGAGTACGAGCGGACGGTACGCGAGGTGCTGGCAATCACCGGGTCGTCGAGCTTGCTGCAGAACAACAACGTGCTGCAGCGCACCCTCGCGGTCCGGGACACCTACCTGGAGCCGCTGCACCACCTGCAGGTGGCGTTGCTGCGGCAGTACCGCGACTCGGGGGCGGCGACGCGGACGGTGGCGACCGCACCGGGTGCCCGGCGGGCGCCGAGCGACAACACCGCGTTGGAGCGGGCCCTGCTGACCACGGTCAACGGCATCGCCGCCGGCATGCGCAACACGGGCTGACGTGGCCGGGCCGGCCAACCAGCGGGGAGACTGGTCGGCCGGCACGGGCACCCCCCGATGCGAACCGCTCGGTACGGTCGGTTCAGCTGGTCTCGCCGGCCACGCTGAACGAGCGGAGCCGATCGATGGCGAGCAGGGTGAACAGCACCGCGATCACCGCGGTCATGATCACCGATACGGTGACCGACACCTGGCCGTCGAACAGTGTGGTGGCCGCCAGCCGGTCGGCGAAGGTGACCACGTACTGCTGGACGGAGAGCACCTGGGTGCCGGAGACGATGTTGCCCAGCAGCCCTTCCCAGATCAGCACGTAAACCAGGCCGAGCAGCACCGGACGGCGGGTGACCAGGCTCAGCGCCACGAACAGCGCCGAGTAGGCCAGCGCTCCGGCGGCGCTCGCGGCGGCCAGGGCGAGGCCGAGGCGCACCGATTCGGCGAGCACCCCGGCGACGTACAGCGGCACCGCGACGGTCAGCGTGGTGACACCGAACGCGACGACGAGCTTCGGCAGCACGATCTGCCAGCGCGGCAGTGGCTTGCTGAGTACGTGCACGATGGTGCCGTCGTCGATCTCCGAACCGAGCACCCCGGTGCCGACGATCAGCGCCACCACCGGCAGCACCACGGCCAGGCCGAGCGCGATCAGGACCGGCTGGGCCCAGTTGCCCGGCGCGACACCGAACCACCGGCACAGGACGGCGAGGGCGATCACCAGCACCGGCAGCGGCAGCAGGAGCAGGAACCGGCGGCGGCCGAACAGCCCGCGCGCGGTGATCCACATGACGGTCGAGTTCACGGCTCTCAGGCCTCCACGAGGTAGGAGAAGACGCTCTCCAGGGATTCGTCCGACGGCAGCAGGCGGTGCACCCGGATCCCTTCGGTGAGCGCGATCCGGGGCAGGGCGCGGGTGAAGCTGCCGTAGTCACCGGCCCGTACGGTGATCCCACCGCCCTTGGTCAGGTCGACGCCGGTGACCGAGTCGTGGCGCAGCAGTGCCACCGCCAGGGCCCGGTCGTCGCTGGACTGTACGGCGAACACGTGCGGCCGGTTGGTCATCAGCCGCCGGATGCTGCGGAAGTCGCCGGAGGCGGCCAGCCGGCCGGCGACCATCACCTGGACGGTGCCGGAGACCTGCTCGACCTCCTCCAGGATGTGCGAGCTGAACAGGATGGTCCGGCCGGCGTCGCCGAGCGAGTGCAGCAGCGTCATCATGTGCATCCGCTGGCGCGGGTCCATGCCGTTGAACGGCTCGTCGAGCAGCAGCACCGTCGGATCGTGCACCAGGGCGGCGGCGACCCGGGTGCGCTGGCGCATCCCCTTGGAATAGGTGCCGATCCGCCGGTCCTGCGCCGGGGTCATCTCGACCAGCTCGATCGCCCGCCGGGCGGCGGCCGCCGGGTCGGGCAACCCGTGCAGCCGGGCGCTGGCCAGCACGAACTCGTAGGCGGTGAGGAAGCCGTGCACGGCCTCCCGTTCGCTGACCAGCCCGAGGTTGCGGTAGACGCCCGGGTTGCGCCAGGTCGGTTCACCGTCGACGGTGACGGCACCCCGCGACGGCGGCAGGAAACCGGCCATCATGTGCAGCAGCGTGGTCTTACCGGCGCCGTTCGGGCCGAGCAGGCCGGTGACTCCGGCGTTGAGGGCCATACTGACGTCGTTGACCGCGACGACGTTGCCGTACCAGCGGGACACCCCGGCGAGCTCGATCGCGGCGGGGCGGCCGGCGGTGCCGGTGCCGGCGGCGGAGGTAACCGGGGCCGCGGCGGCCGGGGTGGAGCTCGGGGTCGAGGTCGAGGTGGTCATCGACGGGCCGCCTTCCGGTAGCGGGCGATCAGGGCGGCGATGCAGCCGGCGATCAGGACGACAGTGACCAGCCCGTACAGCGGGCCGAAACCGCCGGTGTCCAGACCCGTGCCGGCTTCGGTTACCAGCGCGTCCCGGAACAGCCAGATCCCGGTGCCCTGCACCAGGCTGGACGGGGCGACCAGACCGGCGAGCTGATTGGCGGTGACCGACGGCAGCACCGAGAGCACCCCGCCGATCGGGGTGGTCATCAGGAAGACTGCGACGATCCCACCGGCGGCGAATGCCCGCTTGCCGGTGACTGAGGCGACCGCCAGCCCGATGGCGCTGAACACACCGGCCCACAGCACGGCGTACGCCAGGCCTGGAGCGAGGTCGGTGACCTCGTCCCACACCCCGGACCAGCCGGCGTCGGTGGTGAACGCGCCGCCGAGGAACATCACCAGCTGTGGCGCGCCGAGCAGCACGAACACGGCGGTGGCCAGGGCGGCGAACTTGGCCAGCGGGTAGTCGACGAGCCGCAGCGGCCGGGAGAAGTACAGCGGCAGCACACCGCTGCCGAGGTCGCGGGAGACCAGTTCGGGGGCGACCACCGCGACGAAGAAGATCACCAGCCAGCTCATCGTGTCGGCGAACTGCGCGTAGCTGAGCAGCACCTGGCCGATCTGGGCGCGGACGGCCACCAGGCCGGCGGCGGCGGCGACCACCACGCCGACGATGAACCAGGGGAAGATCTTGGCCTTGGCGCTGCGGCCGAGCCCGAACGCGGTGCGCAGGCTGTGCGCGTAGAGCGCGCCGACGACGTGCCGGCGACCGAGCCGGACCCCCGTGTAGCGCTGGTAGCCGATGTCGTGGATGACGCCGCCCGGCGCGCCGTTCGAGGTGGTGCCCGCGACGGCCGGGCCGGCCGGCGTCGGCCCGGCGCCCCGGGCGGCGGTGAGCTGGTCAGACGTTGACACGGGAGTCCTCCGTGGTGGCGAAGAGTTCGGCGACCCGGTGCCGGCGCTGGTCGAGCCGGTGCAGCGGCAGGTCGAGTTCGACGACTGCGGCGAGGATCCGGTCGTACACGTCGGAGCCGGTCTCGGCGGGCACCAGCAGCAGCTGACCTTCCCGGCTGACCGGCAGGTCGGCCGCGGCCAGCCGGGCAGCCAGCGCCTCGGTGCCCTCGCTGACCTCGATCGCCAGCACGTCACTGGCGGTGGTCATGTCGGAAAGCTGAGCGGAACGCAGCAGCCGGCCGCCGTCGATGGCGATCAGCGAGTCGCAGATCCGTTCCACCTCGCCGAGCAGGTGCGAGCAGACCAGCACCGAGATGCCGAACTCGGCGCCGATCCGGTGCACCAGGGCCAGCATGGCGTCCCGGCCGGCCGGGTCCAGGCCGTTGGTCGGCTCGTCCAGCAGCAGCAGGTCGGGGTCGTGCACCAGCGCCTGGGCCAGCTTGACCCGCTGCTTCATGCCGGTGGAGTAGCCGCCGATCTGCCGGTAGCGCTCCTCATAGAGCCCGACGTGGCGCAGCGCCTCGGAGGCCCGTTCCCGGGCCGCCGCGCGCGGCAGACCGCTGATCCGCCCCAGGTGGGTGACGAATTCGGCGGCGCTGAGGTCCGGCGGCAGGCAGTCGTTCTCCGGCATGTAGCCGACCCGGGCGCGGACCGCGTCGGCGTCGGTGGTGGGGTTCAGTCCGAGTACCCGGACCTGTCCGCTGGTCGGGGCGAGCAGGCCGAGCAGGATCTTGATCAGGGTCGACTTGCCGGCGCCGTTGGCCCCGACGAGGCCGACGATGCCGGGCTGGACCTCGACGGTCAGGTCGGCCAGGGCCGTCACCCGCCCGCCGTACGTCTTGGTCAGCGCATCGGTTGCGATGAGAGTCACCCGGTCAGCGTATGGACTGCCGGCACGTCGTGGGATGGGGTTTCCCCCTGGAGGTTCCCTGAGGAGCTACCCATGCCCTGCCATTAGGGGTGACACCGCCGGACCCGGAAGCAAGCGTTGCTCTGGTTCGGCCCCGGACGAGACGTCGACATCGGGTGACGATGGTCGACATCCCGCGATGGTGGCAGAACTCGCCGTGCCAGTCTCGACCGACGACCGGCCGGCTGCGAAACTGTGAGTTCGATCCATTGGGGGTGTGATGACCGACGGCTGGGTGCTGCCTGACGACGTGCTGCGGGACGCGCCGGCGTACACGCCGCGGCCGTTCGAGTTGGCCGACCTTGAGCTGATCCTGTCCGAGGCGTACGCCCCGCTGACCGGCTTCCACACCCGCGCCGATCTTGCCTCGTTGCGTAGTCGCGGCCGGCTGGCCGACGGCACCGCCTGGCCGGTGCCGGTCACCCTGGAGGTGCCGGCCGACCTGGTCGCCGGGCTCGACCTGACGAATCCGCTGCTGCGGGTGCTGGTGCTCACCGACCCGGAGGGTGCTCCGGTGGCCGCGCTGGACATCGTCGACGCCTGGCCGAGCCGGGACGGCTTCTCGGCGGTCGGCGGCCGGGTGCGCCGGCTCGGCGACGGCACCGGCGGACCGTTCCAGCGGCTGCGTCGCAGCCCGGCGGAGGTACGTGCGCTGCTGCCCCCGGGCCGGGTGCTCGGGGTGATCGCCGACCGCCCGTTGCACCGCCCGCAGCTGGCCCAGATCGCGCACGCCGCCCGTACCCTCGCCGCGCATCTGCTGATCCTGATCCCGGTCGCCGACGGCGGGGTCAGCGGGCTGCCGCCGGAGGTGCTGGTCCGCAGTGTCTTCGCGGCCCGGGACCGGATGCCGCCAGCGACGCTGGTAGCGGTGCCGTTGACCCGGCACGGTGACGAGATCCGGGACGCGCTGCTGCGCGCCCGGGTGGCGGCCGCGTACGGCGTCACCCACCTGCTATCCACCGGCGAGATGCTCTCCGGCGGCGGCCCGAGGGTGCTGGTGCCCCGGGAGTTGGCCTACGACAACCGGGACGGTCAGTGGCGCTGGCGCGACGACATCCCGCCGCGCAACCGGCGGCTGGCGCTCGATCAGGAGGAGATCGACGACCTGCTGGACCGGGGTTTTCCGTTGCCGGAGTGGCACACCCCGCCGGCGGTGGCGCGGGAGCTGGCCCGGGCCCGGCCGCCGCGCCGGCATCGTGGCCTGGTGGTGTTCTTCACCGGGCTGTCCGGTTCCGGCAAGTCGACCATCGCCCGGGGGGTGGCGGACGCGCTGCGGGAGAGCGGCGACCGGACCGTCACGCTGCTCGACGGGGACGTGGTACGCCGCGAACTCTCCGCCGGGTTGACGTTCTCCAAGGCGGACCGGGACCGTAACGTCCGTCGGATTGGCTGGGTCGCGTCCGAGGTCGGTCGGCACCACGGGGTGGCGATCTGCTGCCCGATCGCACCGTACGCCCAGGCCCGGGCGGTGGCCCGGCAGATGGCGAACGACGCCGGGGCCGGGTTCCTGCTGGTCTGGGTGGCGACCCCGTTGGAGGTCTGCGAGGCCCGCGACCGTAAGGGGCTGTACGCCAAGGCGCGGGCCGGTCAGCTGACCGGGATGACCGGGATTGACGATCCGTACGAGGAGCCGACTGATGCCGACCTGGTGCTGAACACCAGTGAGATAAGCATCGAGCAGGGCGTGCAGACGGTGCTGCAACACCTCACCGAAACGGGTTGGGTGGAGCCGCGACTGAAGCCGGCCTGACCCACAAAATCCTCCTTTGTCGCCTTTTCTGCAGATGACGGCAAGTCGGGCGAGAAGCCACTCTTGTCCGGGTAGCAGCAGCGTTATCCGGTAAACAGCGATTCGCGCTGGCCCGACAGCACAGCCGTCCAGGCAGGACAGGAGAGGGCGACATGCCGTTACGCAGTCGGATCCCGGAGCCGCTACGCCGGATCGTGCCCACCCGGTCCTGGTCGTACGGGCGGTGGACGGCCCCGAGGCGGGTGCTGCCGTCGTTCCTGATCTGCGGCGGGCACCGGTGCGGGACCGCCGGGTTGCACCGGATGCTGGCCGCTCATCCGCTGGTGCTGCGGGCGGCCCGGCGTGACGGAGTAAGTTTCTTCGACACCTCGTACGAGCGCGGCATCGACTGGTACCGGGGGCACTTTCCCCGCCAGCGCACCGCCCGCCGGTTGCAGCGACGCCACGGCGGCACCGCCAGCGCATTCGAGACCAGCACCTACTACCTCTACCACCCGTACGCCGCGCTGCGGATCGCCCGGGATCTACCAGACGTGCGGCTGCTGGTGCTGGTCCGCGATCCGGTGGACCGGGCGTGGTCGCACTTCCGGGTGGAACGGCTTGCCGGGCACGAGCCGGAGCCATCGTTCGCCCGGGCGCTGGCGCTGGAGTCCGCCCGGCTACGCGGGCAGGAGGAACGCCTCGGGGTGGAGGCCGGGTACCGCAGCTTCGCCCACCAGCACCACGCGTACCGGCAGCGCGGCGAGTACGCCACCTACCTGGATCGGTTGGCCTCTCAGGTTGGCCGGGAGCGGATCTGCCTGGTGGAGGCCGAACGGCTGTGGACCACGCCGGCCAAGGTGTACGGCGAGGTACTGGACTTCCTCGGCCTGCCGAGGCTCAACGAGGAGCCGTGGCTACCGCCGCCGACGCAACCGCCGGCCCTGGTCGACGGAGCACCGGGCGCACCGTTCGACGGACTGCCGGTCGAGCCGCCCGGTGCGCGTACCCGTCGGGAGCTGGCCGACCACTACGCCCCGCACGACGCGCGTCTCGCCGCCTGGCTCGGCCGTCCGCCGGTCTGGCGCAGCGCGGTGGCGGAGGCGTTCCGCTGACCCGACCCTGCGCAGGCACCTACCTGGCCGGGCGCACTTCCGTTCGGCCGTACCTGCGCGATAGTGTTCGCATCTGTTGGATTGAGTGCGAGCAGGTGGGAGCAGGACGTGGTGCTGATGCTCGCGCCGCAGCGCCAGGCAGCGATCCTGGACCGGGTCCGGGCCGCAGGCGGGGTACGGGTCACCGACCTGGCCGTCGAGTTCGGCGTCTCGGACATGACAATCCGCCGGGACCTGGACGTCCTCGCCGACCGGGGGCTGCTGGCCAAGGTGCACGGCGGGGCCACCCCGGTCGATCCCGGGGCCACCGACGAGCCCGGGTTCGTGGCGAAGTCCGCCCGGCAGCAGGCCGAAAAGGCGGCGATCGCCGCACGCGCCGCCGAGCTGGTCGTCGCCGGCGGGGCGGTGGCGTTGTCGGCCGGCACCACCACGGTGGAGCTCGCCCGCCGGCTGGTCGACGTCCCCGGGCTGACGGTGGTGACCAACTCGATCCCGGTGGCCGACGTGCTCTACCGGGACGGTCGGGGTGACCAGACGGTGATCCTCACCGGTGGGGTGCGTACCCCGTCGGACGCGCTGGTCGGGCCGGTGGCCGTGACCGCCCTCCGCGACCTGCACGTGGACCTGCTCTTCCTCGGTGTGCACGGGATGAGCGAACGGGCCGGCTACACCACCCCGAACCTGATGGAGTCCGACACCAACCGCGCCCTGATCACGGCGGCGGCCCGCCTGGTGGTGCTGGCCGACCACACCAAATGGGACGTCGTGGGCATCTCCTCGATGGCAGAGCTGGCCACGGCCCAGGTCGTGGTCAGCGACCCCGGACTACCCGCACCGGCCCGCGACGTCCTGGCCGGACACGGCGTCGAGCTGTCGATCGCCGTCCCACACCGATAGGAACTCAGCGTCGTGAAACGCCATGCGGTACGGCTCGCCGACGGGCGGGAACTCATCTACTTCGACGAGCGGGACGACGCCGTCCGGGAAGGCCCGGACCGGCGGGAGCTGCCGCCCCCGCCACCCGCCTCGGAGCTTCGCCACGATCCGTTGACCGACGAGTGGGTGGCGATCGCCGCGCACCGGCAGACCCGGACCTTCCTGCCGCCGACCGACCAGTGCCCGCTCTGCCCGTCGCGACCCGGCCGGTCCAGCGAGATTCCGGCGTACGACTACGACGTGGTGGTCTTCGAGAACCGGTTTCCGGCGCTGAGCGACCGGGTGGGTGACGGGACCGCCGGCTACCCCGGTGGTACGCCGTTCACCCCGCCCCGGCCCGGTCTCGGGCGCTGCGAGGTGGTCTGCTTCACCGCCGAGCACGGCACCTCGTTCGCCTCGCTGACCCCGGCCCGGGTCCGCACCGTCGTTGACGCGCTGGCCGACCGGACCGCCGAGTTGTCCGCGCTGGACGCGGTGGAGCAGGTGTTCTGTTTCGAGAACCGGGGCGTGGAGATCGGGGTCACCCTGCACCACCCGCACGGGCAGATCTACGCGTACCCGTTCGTGCCGCCGCGTACCCGGTCGATGCTGGCCGCCGCCCGACGGCACGCCGAGGCGACCGGCGGGCGGAGCCTGTACGCGGACGTGCTGGCCGCCGAGCGGGCGGCCGGGGTGCGGGTGGTGGCGGCGAACGACCGGTGGACGGCGTACGTGCCGGCCGCAGCGCGCTGGCCGTTCGAGGTGCACCTGGCACCGCACCGCCGGGTGCCGGACATCGCCGCGTTGGACGACGCCGAACGGGACGCTTTCGGGCCGCTCTACCTGGACGTGCTGCGCCGCTTCGACCGGCTCTTCGACAGCCGGCAGGGCACACCGTACATCGCGGCGTGGCATCAGGCCCCGGTACGTCACGAACGGGAGCTGGGTTACCTGCATCTGCAGGTGTTCACCATCCGGCGGGCGGCGGACAAGCTGAAGTACCTGGCCGGTTCGGAATCGGCGATGGGTGTGTTCATCAACGACGTCCGGCCCGAACAGGCGGCGGCACTGTTGCGCGACGCCTGACCAGACCGGACATGGTTGCGGGGGGCCCGGGACAGGACCCCCCGCAGGGAAGGGACGGCAGGCTGCTGGTTCACAGCCGAGGATCGACCGTTGGCGTCATGTTGCTCAGGGCGACCGCCACCGGAAGATCCCCTTGGACGCGACTGGCACCACGTCCACCCTGTTCAACGATCCGCCGGAGGAACCGGTGACGGTGCCGGCCGCGAGCTCAGGCGCTCAGCTACTCAGGCGCTCAGCCGCTTGGCCAGGTTGCTGTCGAGAGCCGCCATGAACTCGTCGGTGGTCAGCCACGGAGCGTTGCGGTCGATCAGCAGCGCCAGGTCCTTGGTCATCTGGCCCGCCTCGACGGTCTCGATGCAGACCTGCTCGAGCGTGTTGGCGAACTCGGTCACCGCCGGGGTGCCGTCCAGCTTGCCGCGGTGGGCCAGGCCCCGGGTCCAGGCGAAGATCGACGCGATCGGGTTGGTCGACGTCTTCTCGCCCTTCTGCCACTGCCGGTAGTGCCGGGTGACCGTGCCGTGCGCGGCCTCCGCCTCCACCGTACGACCGTCCGGGGTCATCAGCACCGACGTCATCAGCCCCAGCGAGCCGAAGCCCTGGGCGACGGTGTCCGACTGCACGTCACCGTCGTAGTTCTTGCAGGCCCAGACGAAGCCGCCCTCCCACTTGAGCGCGGCGGCGACCATGTCGTCGATCAGCCGGTGCTCGTAAGTGATCCCGGCGGCGGCGAACTCGGTGGCGAACTCGGCCTCGTACACCTCGGCGAAGATGTCCTTGAACCGACCGTCGTACGCCTTGAGGATGGTGTTCTTGGTCGACAGGTAGACCGGGTAACCGCGGTCCAGACCGTAGCGCAGCGAGGCGCGGGCGAAGTCACGGATCGACTCGTCGAAGTTGTACATCCCCATCGCGACGCCGCCGCCGGAGAAGTTGGCGACCTCCATCTCGACCGGGGCGCTGCCGTCGGCCGGGGTGTAGGTGATGGTCACTGTGCCCGGCCCGGGCACCACGAAGTCAGAGGCCTTGTACTGGTCGCCGTGCGCGTGCCGGCCGATGATGATCGGCTTGGTCCAGCCGGGCACCAGCCGGGGGACGTTCGACATGATGATCGGCTCGCGGAACACCACGCCGCCGAGGATGTTCCGGATGGTGCCGTTCGGGGAGCGCCACATCTTCTTCAGGCCGAACTCCTCGACCCGGGCCTCGTCCGGGGTGATGGTCGCGCACTTGACGCCGACGCCGTGCTGCTTGATGGCGTTCGCGGCGTCCACCGTCACCTGGTCGTCGGTCTCGTCGCGGTACTGGATCGACAGGTCGTAGTAGTGCAGGTCGACGTCGAGGTAGGGCAGGATCAACTGCTCCCGGATCTGCTTCCAGATGATCCTGGTCATCTCGTCGCCGTCGAGCTCGACGACCGGGTTGGTTACCTTGATCTTCGCCATCGACCGGCGCTCCTCTCGGAAACTCGTATTAGCAGTACGAGCGTACTGGATTGCCGAACCCGGTGCGCAGCGGGCGGGACGAACGAGGCGCGGCACACGTCGGGGCGGGCACCTGGATGCCCGCCCCGATCGTCACGCCCGTACGGCTCAGAGGTCGGCCACGTCCGCCTGCTTGGCCCGGACCGCCTCGGCAGCCTCCTTCAGCGCGGCCAGTTCCGTACCGGTCAGGTCGGTGGTCACCACCCGACGGACGCCCTCGGCCCCGAGCTCAGCCTCCACGCCCAGGTAGACGCCGTCGATTCCGTACTCCCCGGTGACCCAGGCGCACACTGGCATCACCGCGCCGGAGTCCTCGGCCACGGCCTTGGCCATCCGGGCCGCCGCCGCCGACGGCGCGTAGTACGCCGACCCGGTCTTGAGCAGGGCGACAACCTCGGCACCACCGTTGCGGGTCCGGACCACCAGTTCCTCGATTTTGTCCGCCGGCAGCAGCTCGGTCAGCGGCTTGCCGTTCACGGTGCACCGTGACGGCACCGGCACCATGGTGTCACCGTGCGAGCCGAGGGTCAGCGTGCGTACGGTCGCCACCGGTACCGCGAGCGTCTCGGCGACGAAGTGGGAGAACCGGGCGGTGTCCAGCATGCCGGCCTGCCCGAGCACCCGGTTGCGCGGGAACCCGGTGGCGATCTGCGCCAGCGCGGTCATCTCGTCGAGCGGGTTGGACACCACGATGACCACCGCGTCCGGGGCGTACCGGGCGATTTTCTCCGCGACGCCGCGGACGATCTTGGCGTTGACCTCCAGCAGGTCCATCCGGCTCATCCCCGGCTTGCGCGGCAGGCCGGCGGTGACGATGACGACGTCCGAGCCGGAGATCACCTCGTAGCCGGAGCCGTCCACCCCGGTGGTCGCACCGACGACCTTGGTCTCGAAGCCCTCGATCGGCCGCGACTGGTTGAGATCGAGGGCCAGTCCCTCGGGCTTGCCCTCGATGATGTCGGTCAGCACGACGGTGTCGAAGACGTCGTACTCGGCCAGGCGCTGCGCGGTCGTCGAGCCGTAGAAGCCGGCCCCGACGACGGTGACCTTCTTGCCCATTGTCGTCTCACTCCCTGCTACCGGGCGAATTTGTCGGGACCGTATCAGCCAGGTAACGGCGGAGCGGGTCAGGGGCGCGCCCGGAGACCCACCTCACGCCCGCCACGCCGACGTCGCCGCCCGCCACACCGGTCGACTGGCCGACCGGCTCACCGGTCGGCGAGGCCGCGTTCCGCCAGCTCGACGACGTTGGTCAACAGCATCGCCCGGGTCATCGGGCCGATCCCGCCGGGCACCGGTGCCAGCGCACCGGCCACCTCGGCCACGTCCGGTGCCACGTCACCGGTGTACTGGCCCTTGCCGTTCTCGCCGAGCACCCGGGTGATGCCGACGTCGATGACCGTCGCCCCCGGCGTGATCATCTCAGCGGTGACCAGACCGGGCACGCCAGCGGCGGCGATCACGATCTCCGCCCGCCGGGTGTGGTCGCCCAGATCGAGCGTGCCGGTGTGGCACAGCGTCACCGTGGCGTTCTCGCTGCGCCGGGTCAGCAGCAGCCCCAGCGGCCGGCCGACGGTGGTACCCCGACCGATCACCACCACCTCCGCACCCCGGAGCCGGATCTCGTTACGACGCAGCAGATCGACGATGCCCCGGGGAGTGCAGGCGACCGGCGCGTCGAAGCCGAGCACCAGCCGGCCCAGGTTGACCGGGTGCAGCCCGTCGGCGTCCTTGTTTGGGTCGACCCGCTCCAGCACCCGCTGCGTGTCGATCTGCTTCGGCATCGGCAGCTGGACTATGTAGCCGTGGCAGGCCGGGTCGGCGTTCAACTCGGCGACCACCGCCTCCACCTGCTCCTGGCTGGCGTCGACGGGCAGGTCCCGCCGGATCGAGGCGATCCCGACCTCGGCGCAGTCGCGGTGCTTGCCGTTGACGTACGCATGGGAGCCGGGATCCTCACCGACCAGCACGGTGCCGAGACCGGGCACCACCGACTGCTCCGCGAGCGCCTTGACCCGGGCACGAAGGTTGTCCTTGATGGCGGAAGCCGCCGCCTTGCCGTCCAGAATTGTCGCCGTCACGTCACCGATCGTCTCACGTCGCCCGATCCACCCCGGTCGGCACCTCGCGCGGACCAGCCGGTCAGGGCCGCACGTCGGCGCCGTACGCCGCCGCGACCTGCACCGCCTGGGCCAGGTCGATCCGCGCCCCGGTCAGGTCGAGGCCGCGCAGCTCGACCCCGGCCAGATCCGCCCCACGCAGATCCGTGCCGCGCAGCTTCGCGCTGGTCAACCGGGCATAGCCAAGGTCCGCCCCGGAAAGATCCACCCGGCTCAGGTCCGCCTCGGTCAGGTCGGCCTCCCGTAGCCGCAGCCCGGACAGCTTCGTCCCGGTCAGGTCCTGGCCGCGCAGTAGCACGAACCCCCAGTCCCCGCCGTCAACGTGCAGCGGGCGCAGCGTGCAGTCGAGGAACTGGGTGCCGGTCAGCTTGCAGTCGGCAAAGGTCGCGTCGAAGAACGACGACCGTCGAATCACGCAGTGCAGCAGCGCGCAGTGGGTCAGCCGGGCCGCGTTGACCCGCACGTTCGCCAGTACGCAGTTGGTGAAGACGCAGCCGGTCAGCACCGCCTCGGTCAGGTCGACGTCGACGAGCTCACAGCGGTCGAAGTGCACCCGGTCGAACTCGTCGAGCGCCCAGTCGGCCCCGACGATCCGCTCCTCGACGCGCTGCTGCAGCGACACGACGACGGCCAGCCGGTCAGTGGAAGAAGTGCCGGGTGCCGGTCAGGTACATGGCGACCCCGGCGGCGTTCGCCGCCGCGGTCGCCTCGTCGTCCCGGATCGAACCACCGGGCTGCACCACCGCGCGTACCCCGGCGTCGATCAGCACCTGCAGGCCGTCCGGGAACGGGAAGAACGCGTCGGAGGCGGCCACCGCACCGGCGGCCCGGCCGGCACCGGCCCGGCGTACCGCCAACTCGGCAGCGTCGACCCGGTTGACCTGGCCCATCCCGACCCCGACGGTCGCACCGTCGCGGGCCAGCAGGATCGCGTTGCTCTTCACCGCGCGTACCGCCCGCCAGGCAAAGCCCAGGTCGGCCAGCAGGTCCGCGTCGGCCGGCTCACCGGTGGCCAGCCGCCAGCTCGCCGGATCGTCGCCGGCGGCGTCGATCCGGTCGGCGGTCTGCGCCAGCCGGCCGCCGGTGACCTGCCGCCACTCAACCGCCGCCGGCTGCCACGCCGGGGCGAGCAGCAGCCGCAGGTTCTTCTTCCGGGCCAGCACCTCGACCGCGGCCGGGTCGAACCCGGGGGCCACCACCACCTCGGTGAAGATCTCCGCGACCTGGTTGGCCAGCTCGACGGTGACCGGCCGGTTGACCGCGATCACCCCGCCGTACGCGGAGACCGGGTCGCAGGCGTGCGCCTTGCGGTGTGCCTCGGCGACGTCGACACCGACCGCGATGCCGCACGGGTTGGCGTGCTTGATGATCGCCACGGCCGGGGCGGTGAAGTCGTTCGCCGCCCGCCAGGCGGCATCGGCGTCAACGTAGTTGTTGTACGACATCTCCTTGCCGTGCAACTGCTCGGCCCGGGCCAGCCCGGCCGGTACCGCCGGGTCCAGGTAGAGGGCCGCCCGCTGGTGCGGGTTCTCGCCGTAGCGCAGCACAGCGGCCCGGCGCAGCGCGGTACCGGCGAACTCCGGCCAGTCCACCGGCTGGTCGGTGTCCGCGCCGACCAGGGTCCGGGCGCACCAGTCGGCGACCGCGACGTCGTACTCGGCGATGTCGGCGAACGCGCGGGCGGCGAGGGCGCGCCGCTGCCGCAGGGTGAAGCCACCCTCGGCGAGGGCCTGCTCGATCAGCGGGTACGCCGACACCGAGGTGACCACCGCGACGCTGGCGTGGTTCTTCGCCGCCGCCCGCACCATCGCCGGGCCACCGATGTCGATCTGCTCCACACAGCCGTCCGGGTCGGCGCCGGAGGCCACGGTCTGCTGAAACGGGTACAGGTTGGACACCAGCAGGTCGAACGGAGCGACGCCGAGCTCGGCCAGCTGCGTGGTGTGGTCGGCAGAGCGCAGGTCGGCCAGCAGCCCGGCGTGCACGTGCGGGTGCAGCGTCTTGACCCGGCCGTCAAGGCACTCCGGGAAGCCGGTCACGTCCTCCACCCGGACCACGGGCACGCCGGCGGCGGCGATGGTGGTCGCGGTCGACCCGGTGGAGACGATCTCCACCCCGGCGGCGTGCAGCATGGTGGCCAGCTCGACCAGGCCGGTCTTGTCGTAGACGCTGATCAACGCCCGGTGCAGCGGGCGGCGGCCGTCGATGCTCGGGTTCATCGGATGGTGACCTTTCGATGCGAGATGGTCCAGCCGTGCCGGACCAACCGGCCGACGTACTCGACGAGCTGCGCCCGTTCCGCTTCCTTGATCCGCTCGGTCAGACTGGCCTCGTCGTCGTCCGGCTCGACCGGGACCGCGACCTGCGCGACGATCGGTCCGGTGTCGACGCCGGCATCGACAAAGAAGAGCGTGGCACCGGCCAGCTTGACCCCGTAGGCGAGGGCGTCACGCGGTCCGTTCATGCCGGGGAACGCGGGCAGCAGCGAGTTGTGGGTGTTGACGTAGCGGTCCCCGAAGGCAGCCAGGAACCGGGCGCCGACCAGCTTCAGGAAGCCGGCGGAGACGATCAGATCCGGCTGGTACGCGGCGACCTCGGCGGTCAGCGTGGCGTCCCAGTCCGCCCGGCTGGCGTGGTCGGCGACCCGGGCCACGAAGGTGGGCACCCCGGCGGCCTCGGCCCGGTCCAGCCCGGCGATCCCGTCCCGGTCCGCGCCGACAGCGACGACGACCGCGCCGTACGCGGGGTCCTCGGTGGCGTCGAGCAGCGCCTGCAGATTGGTGCCGGAACCGGAGACGAGCACCACGAGTCTGGCCGGAGACGAGGTCACCCGAGCACCCTACCCGGCCGCCGACGAGGCCCCGTCCAGGTCCCGCCCAGGTCGCGCCCAACGGAACGGGCGGGCGCGACGGGCGGCAGGATTTGCGCTGACCAGATACGCTGCCCGACGCTCGGGCAAGAACACGATCTCCGACCGCCCTGAGCGTCGTCGCCATGAAGGAGCTCTCTGTGCAGCCCGGCTACCCAGGCCAAGATCCGTATGGCCAGCAGCCCCAGCAGCCCCAGGACCCGACCTCGTCGCCACCCTCCGACCCGTACGGTCAGCCCGGCTACAGCCAGCCGCCGTCCTCGGGGCAGCCCTACTCGGACCCGTACGGCCAGCAACCACCGGGGCAGCCGTACCCGCAGCAGCCGCCGGGGCAGCCCTACGGTGACCCGTACGCGCAGCAGCCGGTGCCGGGCCAGCCGTACCCCGCCGGCGGCTACGGCATGCCGGGCCAGCAGAAGGACAACAACCTGGGCCTGATCGGCATGATCGTCGGCATCGCCTCGCTGGTGCTGGCCGTGTGCTGCCCGCTGCTCGGCATCCCGGTCGGCATCGCCGGCGCGGTGCTCGGCTTCCTCGGCAAGAACAAGGTCGACCAGGGGCTGGCGGACAACCGCAGCCAGGCGATGGCCGGGCTGATCTGCGGCGCGATCGGGGTGGTGCTCGGCATCGCGAACTCGATCCTCGGCGTTCTGCTGGATGTCGGCAGCGGGTTCAACAGCATCTGAGCCAGGCTTTGTGACGCGACCCGGTCAGGGCGTCCCGGATCGTCCGGGGCGCCCTGTGCCGTTGCCCAGATGTCCCTGCCCGGCACCGGACCGGGCGGCGGCAGCGGACCGAGCAGCGGCGGACCGCCGCTGGCGGGGCGCGGACCGGTCCGCCGGAGGTGCCGCCACCGCCCGCGCCGCCGCCGCGCCGACCACCGCCCCGACCGCGAGTACCGCGCTCGACACCACCGCCACCTGCCAGGCGACCGGCCCGACGTCGGCGAGCCGCCCGGCACCGAGCGGACCGCCGGACGCGGCCGCCGCACCGCCCAGGAACAGTCCGGCCACCGGCCCGCTGAGCAGGGCAGCGCCGATCAGCACCGGCCAGCCGGGCAGCCCGGCACCACCCCGGTCGGACCCCGCCGACCAGCGGCGGGCCAGCACCCACCCGGTGGTCATCCCGGCCAGCACCGGCAGGGCGAGCAGCGCCGCGCTGAGCCCGCCGGCCGGGCCGTTGGGCAGCCCGGCGAACAACGGGATCGCTGGCAGGCTGCCGAGGGTGACTTCGGTGGTCCGTACCGCCGTGTCGGATCCGAGCGCGAAGCCCGGCCCAAGTAGGTAGGCGGTCGCCCAGATGGTGGCGTTCGGTGCGTAGGCGGTGCTGAGCAGCGTGATCCCGGCCTGCCCGGCCACCCCGGCCCGGTACACCCCGATGGTGTCGGCGGCGTCCCCACCGCTGATCGCCACGGACAACCCGGCCACGGCGGCGCCGGCGCCGAGCACCAGCAGCGCGGCGACCAGCCCGGCCCGCGCCGCGTGCCGCAGCAGGTCGGGGCAGCGCGCCGTCAGTCGGCGCAGCGTTCCGGTGGTCTGGCCGGCCCCGAGCAACGCGCCGACCACGCCGAACGCCGCCAGCGTGGCCCCGGCCCGCAGCGGTTCGACCGCCGTGGTAGCGCTGCTCGCGACGTGCGCGGCGGCGGCACCGAGCGCGCCGTACGCGGTCGCGACGGCAAACGCGACGACGATCGCCCGGCCGGCGGATCCGCGCTGCCGGGCACCGACCGCCCGGGTGGTGTGCACGCCGGCCCGGTAGATCCGCCAGGCGGCGAGCGCGCTGAGCAGCAGCGGCGGCAGCCCGAGCGGGCCGGTCGAGGTGTCCAGCGGTACGCCGTGTCCGAGCAGCCAGGCGGCCAGACCGATCCGGGCCGCGCCGAGGATCGACGAGTCGCCTTCGGCGAGCCGGATCAGCCACATCACCACCGCGACCGGCAGGTAGGACACGACCGCGGCCCACAGGGTGGTCACCGAGGCCGCGACGGCCAGCGGGGCCCGGCCACGGCGGGCAGCACCGGGGACGCGGCCCGGGCCTGAGCGCCGAACGGCGTCGACCGACGCGGTACCGTCCGGCGGTCGTGGCGGGTCCGGGGGGTGGGCTGCCATCGTGCCTACTTTGGCACGTGGGCGCACTGATCCGGCGGCAATATCGCCGTGGCCTGGCCGGTCACCTACCGAACCTGCCGACATTCCGGTCATTTGGCCTTACGCTCGGTGCTGGACCGCGCCGTCGACGACGGCGGTTGTCGAGTTGACGGGGGACCCTGCCGATGACCCAGTACCCACCGGCCGCGGCGTCGGCCGGCAGCGACCGCAGCACCCTGTGGGGCGTGCTCGGTATCGTGATCGGCCTGCTCTGCTGCGGCATCCTCGGCATCGTCTTCGGCGCACTGTCGATCCGCGACGCCAACCGCTTCCGCAAGTCCCCGGTGCTGGGCTGGGTGGCGATCGTGCTGAGCGTGCTCAACATCATCGGTGGGGCCAGTCTCTGGGCGACCGGGAACTACCCGATCGGCTGACCAGACGACGACGGCCGCCGACCGGTCTCCCGGTCGACGGCCCTGTGTCGGCTGTGATCGCTCAGTGTCGGCTGTGGCCGGTCAGCCGCCGGTGATCACCTGACGCATCAGCCGAGCGGTCTCGCTCGGCGTACGGCCGACCTTGACTCCGGCCGCCTCCAGCGCGACCTTCTTGGCGTCGGCGGTGCCCGCAGAGCCGGAGATGATCGCACCGGCGTGGCCCATCGTCTTGCCGGGCGGGGCGGTGAATCCGGCGATGTAGCCGACCACCGGTTTGGTCACGTTCGCCTTGATGAACTCAGCGGCCCGCTCCTCGGCGTCGCCGCCGATCTCGCCGATCATCACGATCGTGTCGGTCTCCGGGTCGTCCTGGAAGGCGGCCAGCGCGTCGATGTGGGTGGTGCCGATGACCGGGTCGCCGCCGATACCGACGCAGGTGGAGAAGCCGATGTCACGCAGCTCGTACATCAGCTGGTAGGTCAGCGTGCCGCTCTTGCTGACCAGGCCGATCCGGCCGGCCGGGGTGATGTCCGCCGGAATGATGCCGGCGTTCGAGGCCCCTGGGGAGGCGATGCCCGGACAGTTCGGACCGATGATCCGGGTCTTGCCGCCCTTGGCCGTGTTGTGTGCCCAGAAGGCGGTCGAGTCGTGCACCGGGATGCCTTCGGTGATCACCACGGCTAGCGGGATCTCGGCGTCGATCGCCTCGATCACCGCCGCTTTGCAGTACGCCGGCGGGACGAAGATGACCGTGACGTCGGCCCCGGTCTCCTTCATCGCCTCACCGACGTTGGCGAACACCGGCAGCCGGGTGTCGCCGAACTCGACCTGCTGTCCGGCCTTGCGCGGGTTGACCCCGCCGACGACGGTGGTGCCGGCGGCGAGCATCCGCCGGGTGTGCTTCGAGCCCTCGGAGCCGGTCATCCCCTGCACGATGACCTTGGAGTCCTTGGTCAGCCAGATCGCCATCTCGATCACTGTCCTTCCGGGCGGCCGGACGCCGCTGCGGCGAGCTGTGCGGCCCGCTCGGCCGCTCCGTCCATGGTGTCGACCCGCTCGACGAGGGGGTTGGCGGCCGAGTCGAGGATCGCCCGGCCCGCCTCGGCGTTGTTGCCGTCCAGCCGGACGACGAGCGGCTTGGTCACCGTCTCTCCGCGCTGTTCGAGCAGGGCCAGCGCCTGGACGACGCCGTTGGCCACCTCGTCGCAGGCGGTGATCCCGCCGAAGACGTTGACGAACACGGTCCGCACGTCCGGGTCGGAGAGCACGATCTCCAGCCCGTTGGCCATCACCGCAGCGCTGGCGCCACCGCCGATGTCGAGGAAATTGGCGGGTTTGACGCCGCCGTGCGCCTCGCCGGCGTACGCCACCACGTCGAGGGTGGACATGACCAGGCCGGCCCCGTTGCCGATGATGCCGACCGAGCCGTCGAGCTTGACGTAGTTGAGGTCCTTCTCCTTGGCCCGCTGCTCCAGCGGGTCGACCGCGGACTGGTCGACCATCGCCTCGTGGTCGGGGTGCCGGAAACCGGCGTTCTCATCCAGGGTGACCTTGGCGTCGAGGCAGAGCACCCGACCCTCGGGGGTCCGGGCCAGCGGGTTCACCTCGACCAGGGTGGCGTCCTCGGCGATGAACGCCTGCCAGAGGCGGACCGCGATCTCGGTGATCTGGTCGGTGAGCTCGGCCGGAAAGCCGGCGGCGGTGACGATCTCGGCGGCCTTGGCCTCGTCCACCCCGACGTTGGCGTCGATCGCGATCTTCGCCACCCGGTCCGGTGTCTCGGCGGCGACCTGCTCGATGTCCATCCCGCCCGCGACACTGGCGATGCAGAGGAAGGTACGGTTGGCCCGGTCCAGCAGGTACGACAGGTAGTACTCGTCGGCGATGTCGGCGGTCACCGTCAGCATCACCTTGCCGACGGTGTGCCCCTTGATGTCCATACCGAGGATGTTGGTGGCGTGGCTGACCGCCTCGTCGGCGTCCTCGGCCAGCTTCACGCCGCCGGCCTTGCCTCGACCACCGACCTTGACCTGGGCCTTGACCACGACACGGCCGCCGAGGCGCTCGGCGATCGCGCGGGCCTCTTCCGGGGTGGTGGCGACGCCGCCGGCGAGCACGGGCAACCCGTGTCGCTCGAACAGCTCGCGCCCCTGGTACTCGTACAGGTCCACGTTTGCGCGTCCCGTTCCGTCTCCGCGGCGCGCCGTCGCGCCGCCGCCAGCGTGCAGAATCAAATGATTTCCCGGTCACGAGCGGTGACCGGCCATTGGCGCAGCCTAACCACCCGGCCCTGGGACGCCAGTAGGCGGGCGGGCGGTGTGCGCAACTGCACACATCCGGCGTGCCGCCCACCCAGCCGTACGGCGACCCGGTCGCGACCACCGGCACGCCCCGAAAATAAGGTGTGCCGGCGACGTAACCCCCGGTGACAGGTGTCGTTGAGTGAGGTGTCGGAAACGCAGCGCGGGGCCGACGGAAGCGGCCGATGCCCTGTCGGTCGAGGGGTGGCGGCGGGGCATCGTGCATGGAGAGGCCGGACGTGTGAGGGGTGCGTCCGGCCTCTCACCCTCTTCACTGGGCGGGGACGTTGCCGCGGACCCAGTCGACGATGTCGGCGGTGCTCGCCCCGGGGGTGAAGATCCTGGCCACGCCGAGCGCACTGAGTGCCGCGATGTCCTCGTCGGGGACGATGCCTCCACCGAAGACCACGATGTCCTCCGCATCCCGCTCGCGCAGCAGGTCGAGCACTCCGCGGAACAGCGTCAGGTGCGCGCCGGACAGCACGGAGAGCCCGATGGCGTCGGCATCCTCCTGGATGGCGGTCTCGACGATCTGCTCCGGTGTCTGATGCAGACCGGTGTAGATGACTTCGATGCCGGCGTCCCGCAACGCCCTGGCCACCACTTTGACGCCTCGGTCGTGGCCGTCGAGACCAGGCTTCGCCACCACCACCCGGATCCGAGTCTCCATCGCTGCGCGCCTCCTGCCGACCGGTCGATCCTTAACGAAGGTTAACCAACCTCGGCACATCGCCGGCAGCCCGGCCGACCCTGAGCCACAACCCCGAATCCACCCTGACTGAACGCACGATAAGCATTGCTCAATGTAACCAGCAGTTACCAACGAACGGCCTGATAAAAGGTTACGAAATCGGGCAATACACTACGGACGGTCGCAGGACGTCAACAATTTTTCGCGAGTCGGGTTGTGGCGACCCTAGGGGTTGGCTACCGTGTCCACGGTTGTCCTCTGGCTCCGGCCAGAACCAACCCGGCCAACGAGCGTTAATCCCAGGTTCCGCAGTGAGGTCCCCGGATGCTCGCACCGCCGCCGAACTACCCGCCAATGGAGGGTGTGCGTGCGCCAGCGCCTGTCGTCAGAGCCCGATCGATATCGGGGTCGTCGCCGCGTACCGACTCCACCCCGTAGCCGCTACGCGGCGGTCATGACCACCGCCGTCGTCGGCGCGGGTGTCGTCGCCCTCGGGGCGAGCGCGATGCCCGACGCCAAGACGCTCAGCCCGTCGGCCCTGGCCGACCTGGAGAACAGCGTCGCGCTGAGCGACCAGGCCCTGGAGATCGACGACCAGGCCCTCGACCTGGACAGCCAGATCAGCGAGCGGGCCGAGGATGCCGAGCGCGCCTCCCGGGATGCCGACCGGACCCCGGCCACCTCGATGACCCAGGCCGCTCCGGACGTGTGGATGCTGCCACTGCGCGGCTACACCTTCACCTCCCCGTACGGCATGCGCTGGGGAAAGCTGCACGCTGGCGTCGACCTGGCCGCCGCCGAGGGCACCCCGTTCCACTCGATCCACGCCGGCACGGTCACCCTCGCCGGCTGGAACGGCGGCTACGGCTACTGCGTGATCGTCAAGCACGACGACGGGACCGAGGCCGTCTACGGCCATGCGTCCCGGCTGCGGGTCACCGCCGGTCAGCGGGTGGAAGCCGGTGATCTGCTCGGCGACGTCGGCAACACCGGCCACTCCTACGGTGCCCACCTGCACCTCGAGGTGCACGTGGACTCGGAGCCGCAGGACCCGATCACCTGGCTGCGGGGCAAGGGAGTGGACCTCAAGCTGCAGGTCGAGGCGATCTACGGTGGCGTCGTCGAGCCCTGACACTCCAGGTGACTGGACGAAAACCGCTCAGACTGTACGGTCTGAGCGGTTTTTTGTGCAGTCGGTCACTCAGATCAGCGAAAAGGTGCCCTGCGTCACACTGGATCTTGTGATCCGCACCACTTTCGGTCGGGCCAGCAAATAGCCCATCCGACCACGGAGAGTCACGAAAGTCCGGCCTCCGGGCGGTCCCCGCCGACTTCTCCGGCTACCCGGTACCCACCCTCTGTGCCTGGCACACCACCATTTCCGGGTCCGTGCCCCTTACCACGGAGGTCACCCCCGTGTCGCACCCTGAGCCCACGGAGCGCAGCGAGCCCTCGACCCAGCGTCGGTCACCAGGGCTGCACCGGCTGGTTCCGCCCGGCAAGCACGCCCAGGTGGCGGAGTTCGGCCGCCGGACCCGTACCACCGCCCTCACCGTGCTGGCCGTCGTGGCCCTCGCTATCGGCGGCGCGGCCGCCGCACTCAACTCCGCCCCCGACGCCACCGCGACCGATCCGGCGACGACCTCGATCCTCGCCGACCGGGCCGACTCGGCGGGACGCGCCGACCGGAGCACCCGTCAGCCGACGGCCACCCCGGAAAGCGTCGGGGACGAGACCGGTTTCGGCCCGGCGCCCACCGACAGCAGCACCAGCCGCGCCGAGGAGACCGAGCAACCGGCGGACCCGACCGAAGCAGCCGACGGCGCCGCGCCGACCGGGACCGATGACGAGACCGCGAGGCAGACCGACGACGCCGGCAGCGACGGCAGTGACGGCAGTGACTCGGCCACGACCGCAGCGGCGCAGCCGAGTACAGCGGCCAGCGCGGCCGACTGGGTCACCCCGATGCCCGGCGCCCAGATCACTTCCTGCTACGGCCAGCGCTGGGGCGTGCTGCACGCCGGGATCGACCTGGCCCTGCCGGCCGGCACCCCGGTGCTCGCCGCTGGCGCCGGAACGGTGCAGGTGGCCGGCTGGGCGTACACCGGGTACGGGATCTCGGTGGTGATCGACCACGGCGGCGGTGTGCTCACCCACTACGCGCACCTCTCCGCGACCAGCGCCGCCGTCGGAGACCAGGTGGCCCCCGGGGACACTATCGGCGCGGAGGGCTCCACCGGCGACTCCACTGGCCCGCACCTGCACTTCGAGGTGCACGTCGGCGGGCTGTGGAGCCAGGTGGACCCGGCCCCGTGGATGCGGGAACGCGGCGTCGACCTGGGCTGCTGACCGCTGCGGTACGGGCCGGGTCAGATCTTCTCGATCGGCGCGTGCCGCAGCACCAGCCACATCGTCTGGTCACCGAAGTCGACCTGGGCCCTGGCTCCCGGCCCGTGCCCCTGCACCGCCAGCACCCGGCCCAGCCCGTACCGCTGGTGGTTGATCCGCTCCCCCACCGTCACCTTGGGCGCGGTGGGCAGCTCGCTGGCGGTGCTCAGCCGGCTCGGATCCACCCCGAGTCGCTGAGCGAGGCGGGCGGCCTTCGGCGTACCGCCGGCGAAGCCGCCGCCGCGCGCGACCGGCGACCGGTCCGCGGCGGCCGACCGCCCGCCGACCCCGCCACCCGTGCCCGACCAGGAGGTGTACGCCGCCTCGGTCCGCTCCCAGCGGACCAGCTCGGCCGGCAACTCGGAGAGGAACCGCGACGGCGGGTTGTACGCCGGCTGCCCCCACGCAGCCCGGGTCACCGACCGGGACAGGAACAGGCGCTGCCGGGCCCGGGTGATCCCCACGTACGCCAGCCGCCGCTCCTCCTCCAGCTCCCCGGTGTCGCCGAGAGCCCGCAGGTGCGGGAAGACGCCGTCCTCCAGGCCGGTCAGGAAGACCACCGGGAACTCCAGGCCCTTGGCGGTGTGCAGGGTCATCAGGGTGACCACACCCTGGTGGTCCGGGTCGTCGTCGGGCACCTGGTCGGCGTCAGCGACCAGCGCGACCTGCTCCAGGAAGCCGGCGACAGTCGCCGGCTCGTCGGACGCCTCGACCCGCTCGGTGTACTCGCGGGCCACGCTGACCAGCTCCTGCAGGTTCTCCACCCGGCCGGCGTCCTGCGGATCCAGGCTCTCCTCCAGCTCGGTCAGGTAACCCGAGCGCAGCAGCACCGACTCCAACGCCTCCTCCGGGGTGGTGGTGGCCAGTTGCTCCCGTACCCCGTCGAGCAGCGCCACGAAGTCGGCGATCGCGTTCGCCGCCCGGGTCGAGATCCCCGGTGCCTCGGTCGCCCGCCGCAGCGCGGCACCGAACGAGATCCGCTCGCGGGCGGCCAGCGCCTCGACGCACGCCTCGGCCCGGTCGCCGATGCCCCGACGCGGCGTGTTGAGCACCCGCCGGATACTCACCGTGTCGTCGGCGTTGACCACCGCCCGCAGATAGGCCAGCGCGTCGCGGACCTCCTTGCGCTCGTAGAAGCGCACCCCGCCGACCACCTTGTACGGCAGGCCGACCCGGATGAACACCTCCTCGAAGACCCGGGACTGGGCGTTGGTGCGGTAGAAGACCGCCACGTCGCCCGGGCGGGCCGCGCCGTCGTCGCACAACCGGTCGATCTGCCGGGCCGCCCAGTCCGCCTCGGCGTGCTCGGTGTCGGCGACGTAGCCGACGATCCGCTCGCCGTCGCCCTGGTCGCTCCACAGGCGCTTCGGCTTGCGACCGGCGTTGTTGGTGATCACCGCGTTGGCGGCGGTCAGGATCGTCTGGGTGGAGCGGTAGTTCTGCTCCAGCAGGATCGTGCGGGCCTGGGCGAAGTCCCGCTCGAACTCCAGGATGTTGCGGATGGTGGCGCCCCGGAAGGCGTAGATGGACTGGTCGGCGTCGCCGACCACGCAGAGCTCCCCCGGCGGTACGTCGTCCGAACCGTCCCCCACCAGCTCCTTGACCAGCTGATACTGCGCGTGGTTCGTGTCCTGGTACTCGTCGACCAGCACATGGCGGAACCGCCGCCGGTAGCTGCCGGCCACGTGCGGGTGGGCCTGCAGCAGGTGCACCGTCGTCATGATCAGGTCGTCGAAGTCGAGCGCGTGCGCCTCGCGCAGCCGGCGCTGGTAGAGCGTGTACGCCTCGGCCAGGGCCCGCTCGTTGGGGCCGGCCGCCCGGTCGGTGAACGTCTCCGGGTCGACCAGCTCGTTCTTCAGGTTCGACACCTGGGTGGCCAGCCCCCGGGCCGGGTAGCGCTTCGGGTCGAGGTCGAGCTCCCGGGCGACCAGTTGCATCAGCCGCCGCGAGTCGTCCGCGTCGTAGATGGAGAACGTCGACTTCAGCCCGGCGTGCCCATGCTCGGCCCGCAGAATCCGCACGCAGGCGGAGTGGAAGGTGGAGACCCACATCATCCGGGCCCGCGGCCCGACCAGGTTGCCGACCCGCTCCTTCAGCTCACCGGCCGCCTTGTTGGTGAAGGTGATCGCCAGGACCTCACCGGGGTGGGTCTGCCGGGCCGCGAGCAGGTAGGCGATCCGGTGGGTGAGCACCTTGGTCTTGCCGGAACCGGCACCGGCCACGATCAGCAGCGGGCCACCGGCGTGGGTGACTGCCTCCCGTTGCGGGCCGTTGAGCCCGGTCAGCAGCGCGGCACCGGCCAAATTTGGCTCAACTGGCCCTCGGCCGGCCACACCGGGCTCGACCGGGGGCGGTCCGGCCGACGGACCGTCCCGATCTGGGGTAGGTGCGGATGGGGCCGCTGGGGTTTCGAAGAGTGGATGCATCGCACGGCGAGTCTATGCCGCACGACCGACAGCCCTGCGCCGCCCGCGCCGCCCGCCAGCCCGGATCGCACGCTCAGGCCCGCCACGCTCAGGCCGTCGGCGCGCTGGGTGTCTTCCCAGAGGATGGCGGATTCTTGCGCTGGCGTCACCGGCCTGGGCATACTCGTAGCGTGATCCGCCAGGCACGATTTTTCGTTAGCTACGGTTCCGGGAGTCCGGCTGCCGTAGGTCGCGCCTGATCATCAGACCTACAAGTGCCCCGGGCTCTCGCGAGAGCCCGGGGCACTTCGCGTTCCGGCTCCGCGTCCACCGGGGCCGGACAGTCCAGGAGGCAGGACATGGGGACCAACGCCGTTGCGCACACCGCCGACAGCAGCGCGACGCCACCGGCCGGCACCGCCGAGGAGGCGAGCCAACCGGGCGCGACCGGCTCGGCGGGGCGATCCGACGGTCGGCACCAGACCGGGACGGACGCGCCGGAGGCGGCCGATCGCATCCTGGCCATCCGGAACAGGATCAACGAGATCGACGACGCTCTGATCGCGCTCTGGCAGGAACGGGCCGAGCTGTCGAAGCAGGTGGGCGCGGTGCGGATCGCCTCAGGCGGCACCCGGCTGGTGCTCTCCCGGGAACGTGAGATTGTCGACCGCTACCGGTCGGAGCTGGGTGCCGACGGCACCCAGTTGGCGCTGCTGGTGCTGCGGGCAGGCCGCGGCCCGCTGTGAAACACCGGCCGGGACCCACGAAGGCCGGCCGGCCCGCTCCTGCCAGGCGTCGATGTGACGTGAGGCGACGAGCGGGCCGGCGCCGGGACTACTCGGTGACGTGCACGACGTCGCGTACCTCGGCGAAGTGGCAGGCACTGGGGTGCGCCGAAGTCGCCCGTACCGTCAGGGTCGGTTCCTCGGCGGCGCAGATGTCCTGCGCCTTCCAGCAGCGGGTCCGGAACCGGCAGCCCGACGGCGGGTCGGCTGGTGACGGCACGTCGCCTTCCAGCACGATCTGATCCCGCAGGCCGCGTACCGTCGGGTCGGGCAGCGGGACCGCGGAGAGCAACGCCTGGGTGTACGGGTGGGTCGGCCGCTCGTAGATCTCCTCCTCGGTGCCGATCTCCGCGATCTTGCCGAGGTACATCACGCTGACCCGGTGCGCGATGTGCCGCACCACCGACAGGTCGTGGGCGATGAAGATGTACGACAGCCCCAGCTCCTTCTGCAGCTGCTCCAGCAGGTTGATCACCTGAGCCTGGATCGACACGTCCAGCGCGGAGACCGGTTCGTCGCAGAGGATGATCTCCGGGCGCAGCGCCAGCGCCCGGGCGATGCCGATCCGCTGCCGCTGCCCGCCGGAGAACTGGTGCGGGTAGCGGTTGATGTGGTCCGGGTTGAGGCCGACCAGCTCCAACAGCTCCTGGACGCGGCGGCTACGGTCGCTCTTCGGCGCCACGTCCGGATGAATCTCGAACGGCTCACCGATCAGGTCACCGACCGTCATCCGCGGGTTCAGCGAGGTGTACGGATCCTGCATCACCAGCTGGATGTTTCGCCGGGCCCGGCGCATCTCGGTGCCACTGCGGCCGGCGATGTCCGCACCGTGCACCATGATCGAGCCGGACGACGGGGTCTCCAACCCGACCAGCAACTTGGCCAGGGTGGACTTGCCGCACCCGGACTCGCCGACGATGCCGAGCGTCTCGCCCCGGTGCAGCTGGAGGTTGATCCCGTCCACCGCGCGGACCGCGCCGATCTGCCGCTTGAACAGGATGCCCTGAGTCAGCGGGAAGTGCTTGACCAGGTCCTTGGTCTCCAGGACAACGTCACTCATCGCCCTTGACCTCCTTCCAGAAGTGGCAGGCGGAGGTCCGGCTCGGGGCCAGCGCGAACCGGGGCGGCTCCGGGTCGGCCCGGCAGACATCCTGCGCGTACCGGCAGCGCGGGTTGAACGAGCAGCCGGCCGGGATGTTCGTCAACGCGGGCGGCAGGCCCTTGATGACGTTCAGCTCCTGGCCCTTGAGGTCGATCCGGGGGATCGATTCCAGCAGCGCCTTGGTGTACGGGTGGGCCGGCGAGGCGTAGATGTCCCGCACCGGCGCCTCCTCGACGACCCGACCGGCGTACATGACCGAGATCCGGTCGGCGACGTCGGCCACCACCCCCATGTCGTGGGTGATCAGCACCAGGCCCATGTTGCGTTCCCGCTGCAGCTCCGCGAGCAGGGCCATCACCTGGGCCTGGACGGTGACGTCGAGGGCGGTGGTGGGCTCGTCGGCGATCAGCACCTCGGGGTCGAGAGCCAACGCCATGGCGATCATCACCCGCTGGCGCATGCCACCGGAGAACTGGTGCGGGAAGTCGCTGATCCGCTGTTTGGCGGCCGGGATCTTCACCAGGTCGAGCAGTTCGACCGCCCGGGCCCTTCCGTCGGCCCGGGACATCCCCCGGTGCTTGCGGAACAGCTCGGAGAGCTGGAAGCCGACGGTGAACACCGGGTTCAACGCCGACAGCGCGTCCTGGAAGATCATTGCGACCCGGTTGGCCCGGATCTTGCGCCGCTGCGACTCGGGCAGCTTGAGCAGGTCCACGCCCCGGTACTTGATCTCGCCGCCGGTGACGAACCCGGGCGGCGAGTCGATGATGCCCATGATCGCCTGAGCGGTGACGCTCTTGCCGCAGCCGGACTCACCCAGGATGGCCAGGGTCTCGCCGGCCTGCAATGAGAAGCTGACCCCGTTGACCGCGCGGGCGATGCCGTTGCGGGTGCGGAACTCGACCTGCAGGTCGTTGACCTCCAGCGGCGGTGCGCTGGCGTCGAGCCCGGGTAGTGCGTCGATGGTGGCGGTGATGTCTCTGTCTGTCGCCATGGCTCACCTCACCGCAGCTTCGGGTCGAGGGCGTCGCGCAGCGCGTCGCCCATGAGGATGAAGGAGAGCACCGTGCCGACCAGCAGCCCGCACGGGAAGAGCAGCAGCCACGGGTGGTCCAGGAAGTAGACCTGGTGCTGGGAGATCATGATGCCCCAGGACTCCTCCGGTGGCTGCAGGCCGACGCCGAGGTAGGTCAGCGTCGCCTCGGCGGAGACGAACGCACCGAGGGTGATCGTCGCGTAGACGACCATCGGGGCGATCGCGTTCGGCAGGATGTGCCGGAACATCAGCCGGCCGTGCCCGGCCCCCATCGCCTTGGCCGCCTGCACGTAGTCCAGGCCCTTGGAGGACAGCACGCTGCCCCGCATGATCCGGGCGATGGTGGTCCAGCCGAGCACGATCAGGACAGCGGCCAGCGTCCAGACGTTCTGCTGCTTGATCACGGTCAGGAACACGATCGCACCGAGCAGGAACGGCAGCGAGAAGAAGATGTCGGTGATCCGCGAGATGATCGCGTCCACCCAGCCGCCGAAGTAGCCGGCGAGCAGCCCGGCGGTGCCGCCGAGAAGGACGATGCCCAGCGTGGCGAAGATCGCGATCTGCAGCGACGGCCGGGCCCCGTGGATGGCGTGCGAGTAGTAGTCGCAGCCCAGGTTGTTGAACCCGAACGGGTGCTCCCAGCTGGGCGCGATCCGGGTCCGCTGGACGTCACAGGCGCGCGGGTCCTGCCGGGTCCACAGGGTGGGGAAGGCGGCCATCGACGCGACCAGCAGCACGTAGATCGACGCGGCGATGAAGACCGGGTCACGCAGCAGTTGCCGCCGGGCGTCGGCCCACAGGCTGGCGTTGCGTTCGGTGGTGGCCGGAGCCGGAGCTGGGTCGGGTGGCGGTGGTGCCACCTCGGTGCCGCCGGCGGGGGCCGTGGGATGGGTCGGGTCACTCATGGTGGCACCTCGCTACGCTCGGTCCGCCGTGGATCAACACGGCACCGGGCCGGATGTTCGGTCCATTGCGATCACTCATAGCGGATCCTCGGGTCGAGGACCGCGTAAAGCAGGTCCACCAGCAGGTTCACCAGCAGGAAGACCATGACCAGCATGGTCACCACGCCGATCGCCACCGAGGCTTCACCGGAGGTGGCGGCCTGGGCTACCAACGATCCGATACCGCGTACGTTGAAGATCCGCTCGGTGACCACCGCGCCGCCCATCAGCGAGCCGATGTCGACACCGAGGTACGTGATCACCGGGATCAGCGAGTTGCGCAGCGTGTGCACGCCGATGACCCGCCGGTTCGCCAGACCCTTGGCCTTGGCGGTACGCACGTAGTCGGCCCGGATGTTCTCCATGATGCTGGTCCGGGTGAGCCGGGCGGTGGTGGCCAGGGAGACCGCGCCGAGCACCATGCCGGGGATGACCAGGCTGGCGGTCGGGTAGTCGGCGATGAACCCGGCGCCGAAGACGCCACGGGAGATCACTTCCGGTATCCAGTCCTGCCCGCGCAGGACGTTGCCGAACTCGACGCCGACGTACTGGCGGACCACGACGCCGAGGACGAAGATCGGCACGGAGATGATGAAGACTGTGGAGATCTTCACCAGGTAGTCCCAGAAGCTGCCGTTACGCAGGCCAGCCAGGACGCCGGCGAAGATGCCGATGACCGCCTCGAAGACGATGGCGATGAGCACCAGCTTGAGGGTGTGCGGCAGGGCCCGGGAGACCAGTTCGGTGACCGGCTCCTGCTGCAGGTTGATGCCGAAGTCGAAGCGCAGGAAGATGTCCTGCAGGCGGTCGAGGAACAGACCGAAGCACGGGTTGCCCGGCTGCTCCAGGCAGGGGTCGCCGAAGCCGAGCTTCTCGGTCATGGCGGCGAGCTGCGCTTCGGTCGGCCTGCGGTCGCCGAAGATCGCCCGGACCGGGTTGCCGCTGAACTGGATGCCCAGCGACGTGACGTAGTGCAGTAGGAACATGGTGCCCAGCACGGTGGGGATGAACTGGAGCAACCGTCGGATGACGTAGCGCCCCATCTGGGGGGTCTCCTCTCGGCGCTAAACGTGGCGGCAACAGGCCCCCTCGTGGGAGTTCCCGTTGCCGCCACGTCGCGTTACGACTTGATCAGTCAGACTCGCAGGTCAGGAGTTCTTCAGAGTGATCTTGCCGTACTCAGCGTCCGAGATCTTGTTCCAGTGGAACTCGTCCACGTTCTCGCCGTACAGCGCGGCGATCTTGCTGAACCACATCGGGATGACCGGCATGTCCTCGACGATGAGGTCCTCGGCCTGGTTGTAGAACGGGATGGCCGCCTCGAGGTCCGCCGCGGCGTCGCCCTGGGCAATCAGCGCGTCGAAGTCGGGGTTGTTGTAGCCCGAGCTGTTGCTGTCCGAACCGGAGCCGTAGAGCGGGTAGAGGTAGGTCTCGACCACCGGGTAGTCCGGGCCCCAGCCGAGCCGGAACGGGCCGGTGAACTTCTTGTCGTCGGCGGTCGCCAGGTACTCGGGGAACTGCAGGTTGACCTTCAGTTCGTAGTCGATGCCCAGCGCGGCCTTCAGCTGGTCGCCGACCGCCTGCAGCCACTGCTCGTGACCGGCACCGGCGTTGGCCCACAGCACCAGCGGCTCGCCGTCCCATCCGCCGGCCTCTTCCAGCAGCTCCTTGGCCCGGTCGACGTCCTGGGTGCAGTACTCGCAGACACCCGGGCGGTAGCCGTCGAAGGTCGGTGCCACGACGCCCTCGGCGGGGGTGAACCGGCCGTCGAAGACGGCGTCGATGATGCCCTGCCGGTCGATGGCGAGCGAGAAGGCCTGCCGGACCCGCTTGTCGGCGAAGCGGTCGTCGTAGGTCGGGAAGCCGACATAGGTGAAGCTGTCGCCGGGGGCCTCGTACATCCGGTCGCCGTACTGCTGCTTGGCCTCCTGGTACCGCGCCGGCGGGATGGTGTACATCACGTCCAGCTCACCGGACTGGAAGGCGGCGTAGCCGGCGTCCACATCGGCGTAGATCTTGTAGTCCAGGACGTCGGCCGCGCCCTTGTCCTCACCGGCCCAGGTCTCGCTGCGCGCCAGCTGGATCCGCTGGTCGTGCTCCCAGCTGCCCTCGATCTGGTACGGACCGTTGCCGATCGGGGTCTCGTTGCAGGCGTCGGTGTCCGCGAGGCAGGCCTCGGCCATCGGGAAGAACCCGGAGTAGCCGACGATCGCCGGGAAGCCGGCGAACGGCTCCTTCAGCTCGACGGCGAAGGTCAGCTCGTCGACCTTCTGCAGGCCGGAGAGCTCCTCGGCCGCCGGCTCCTCGCCGCTGACCTCGTCGATGCCGACGATGCGCTTCATGAAGTACGCGTTGTTCTGGGCGTTGGGCCCGTACGCCGTGTAGTTCCACGCCCGGATGAAGGCGTCGGCGTTGACCGGCTCACCGTTGTCGAAGGTGTGGCCGTCCTTGAGCGTGACGGTCCAGGTCTTGTTGTCCTCGGACTCGATCGACTCGGCGAGGTCGTTCTCCGGCTCACCGGTCTCGGCGTTGTACTTGACCAGACCGCGGTAGAGCTGGCGGATGACCAGGATGGACGGCTCGTCGTCACCAGCGGACGGCAGCAGGAACGCCGGCTCCGAGGCATAGATGCGAAGCGTACCGCCGGAGTTGTTGTTCTCCGTGGTGTCTTCGCCGTCGCTACTGCAAGCGGTGGCGAACAGAGCGATGGCGGTCGCTGCGACCGCCATCTTTAGGGTTTTCCCACGCATGGGAGAGCCTCCTCAGGGCGCTCACGGGGGGGTGTGAGGTGACTGACACTGTGACACCAGGTAGCCCGTTGCGTGAAGGTGCCGTTATCAAGGTGATACGCGGACGGGACGGCCCCGATACTCCAGTCAAGATCACTCAACCGTCGCTCGGAACCGCCCTGACCTGGGCATCTAACCACTGTACAACCCTTGTTACCGCAGAGTAGAAACGCCCTCGTGTGACCTTCCCCGCGACCCCTCCATCACGTTCGGATGTCAAGTCAATACGATTAGCCACCACTTGTCCGAGGTGCCCGGATGCCGGATTGGCGGCAATTGCCGGCTCGTAACCTCAGGATTACCATCAGTCCGCAGCAGACCCACCGCGAGGCCACAACCAGGCCCGCCTTGATTGACTCCGAATGGGTCGCCAACCAGGTTCCCACCATCCGGGAGATAGAGCAAGTCCGCTGGTCGGTCAGATGAGCCGCCGGTCCGCCGCCCATCTGGACAGTTCGTACCGGTTCGACATCTGCAGCTTGCGCAGCACGTTGGAGACGTGGGTCTCGACCGTCTTGATTGAGATGAACAGCTCCTTGGCGATCTCCTTGTAGGCGTAGCCCCGGGCGAGCAACCGCAGCACCTCCCGCTCCCGGTTGGTCAGCTGGTCCAGCTCCGGATCCACCACCGGCGCGTCCGACCGGGAGGCGAACGCGTCCAGCACGAACCCGGCCAGTCGGGGGCTGAACACCGCGTCCCCGTCGGCCACCCGTTGGATCGCCGCCGCCAGATCGTCCGGTGAGATCGTCTTCGTCACGTACCCACGGGCGCCCGCCCGGATCAGCCCGATCACGTCCTCCGCCGCATCCGAGACGCTCAGCGCCAGGAACCGCACCGACGGCCGCGCCACGCCGGAGCCCCGCAGCACCGCGTCCAGCACCGCCCGTCCCCCACCATCAGGCATGTGTACGTCGAGCAGCACCACGTCCGGGCCGACCGCGGCGATCCCGCTGACCGCCTCGGCCACCGTGCTCGCCTCGCCCACCACATCCACGTGGGCACCGAGTTCGGCGCGGACCCCGGTGCGAAACATCGCATGGTCGTCGACCAGGAAGACCCGCAACCGCCGTCCGTCCGGCTGCCCCGGTGCCCCACCCGCCGCCGGCTGGCCGGTCGGCTCACTCATGTCTGCCATCCTCTCCAGGTTGCCGGCTCTCCGGCCCGACCGGCAGCGTCAGCCGGACCTCGGTGCCCGACCCCGGCGTACTGATGATCTCGGCTCGACCGCCGTGCCGGCGCATCCGGCCGACGATCGAGCCGCGCACCCCGTGCCGGTGCTCCCCCACCCGGGCCGGGTCGAAGCCCGCGCCCCGGTCCCGGACGAAGACGCTGAGCTGCTCCGGCTCCACCTCCGCGTACAGCGACACGGTCTGCACCCCGGCGTGCCGCGCCGCGTTGACCAGCGCCTCCCGGGTCGCCGCCACCAACGCTCCGACCCGCTCGTCGGTGCCCCGGTCACCCACCACGACCGCCTCGACGGACAATCCGAAAGTGTCCTCCACCTCGGCCGCGACCTGCTCCAACGCCGCCGCGAACCGCTCGGTCGGCGAGGCCGTCGGCTTGTAAAGCCAGTTCCGCAGAGTCCGCTCCTGGCCCCGGGCCAGCCGCTGCACGGTCTTCGGGTCACCGGCGTTGCGCTGGATCAGTGCCAGGGTGTGCAGCACCTGGTCGTGGATCATCGCGGCGAGCTCGGCCCGCTCCTGCTCCCGGACCCGGCCCTCCCGCTCGGCGCGCAACTGGTTGAACGTCCGCCACAGCACCGGGGCGGTGACCACCCCGACGCCGGCGAGACCGACCAGGGCGAAGATGACGCCGTTGACGACAGCGGCGAAGTCGCCCCGAGGCGAATACACCGCGGCCACCCCGATCACGCCGACCGCCACCAGCAGCCCGCCGCCGATGAACCGCAGCAGGAAGGCCCGGCGGTCACTCTCGTCGACCACCGCACCCAGCCACGGCACCTGCGGCAGGGTCTCCCGCCAGGCGCGCCGCCGTTCCGGTGCCGACTGGTGCCAGATAATCCCGGTCCCGACCGCGATGACCGCCACCAGCCAGCCGGCGGTGGCACTCACCCCGCTGGACTCGAAGACCAGCACCTGGATCAGGATGATACCGAGGCCGATCGCCACGAACGGCAGTAGTTCGCCCAGGTCGCGACGCTTCGGCGGTCCGGCGGTCGCTGGTGGCACCACCGCCCAGAACGCCGCGTAGAGCAGCACGCCGAGTCCGCTGAACCCGATCAGTACGACGAACGCCACCCGTACGCCGACCACCGGCAGTCGCAGGTGGTGGGCGATCCCGGCGGCGACTCCGGCGACCACCCGCTGCTCGCGACTGCGATACAGACGTGGCGGCTCGATCGCGGTAGTGATCGCTGCCTCCTCGGCGGATGGGACGTGGACGATCTGACGGCCGATCCGGCCGGCGCCCGGTGGCGGTGAGTTCGGCCGGCGAGTTCGGCCGGTGGATTCGATCGTCACACGGCGACGACCCGCGCGACCACGGGGACGTCCCGGACAACCACCGTCTGGAAAGTCAGGGTGGCGTCAGGGTCGATTCCCGAGGCGGGGCGGACAGCCGGGCACGGAGGATCACAAGTATGACCGACGACCCGACCAAGCCAGGTGGACCGGCTCAGCCCCCCGACCCAGCGAACAGACCGGCTCAGCCGCCCGACCATGCGGACGAGTCGGCACAGCAACCCGGCCCGGCGGACGAGTCGGTACAGCAGCCCGGCACAGCGGGCGAGTCGGCCGACGGGACCGCGTCGGCCCCGCCGACGGACGCCCCCGGGTACAGCTGGCCGCCACCGCCACCACAGGCCGAGGCCCTCGCCTCGCGGTACGGATTGATCAGGCCGCGTCAGGGCCGGTACCTGGCCGGGGTGTGCGGGGCTATCGGCCGGGCCACGAACACCGACCCGGTCCTGTGGCGGGTGCTGCTGGCGGTGCTCGGCTTCTTCGGCGGCATCGGCATCCTGGTGTACCTGGTGGTGTGGCTGGCCACCCCGAGTGAGGGGGACAGCACCTCGCCGGTGGAAGGGCTGCTGGGCCGGGGCCGGTCGAGCACCTCACCGGTCGTCGTACTGGTGATCGGCATCCTCGCCGCTGTCATGTTCGGCTTCATCGTCACCGACGGGTTCCGGGCCGTCCTGCTCGGCTCGGCGGTGCTGATCGGCGGCGCGTTGCTGCTCAACCGCAGCTTCCGGGAGAACGGCCCGCGACCGGCCGGACCCCCGGCGCCGGCACCGCCGGGATACGGCCCACCACCACCGCACGGGTACGGCCCACCACCGCCACCCGCGCCGGTAGCGGGAGCAGCTGGAGCAGCCGTACCGGTCGCCGCCGGGCAGCTGGCCCAGCCGCGGCCGGACGACCCACCGACCCGCCCGCTGCCGGTGTACCCGCCGGTTGGTCCGCCACCACCGGCCGGGGGCTACCGGGCCCCGTTCGCGCCCTACGGCCCGTACGCCGGTCGTAGCGGGCCACCAGGGCAGTTCCCCCCACCGCCTCCGGTTCCGCCGTACCCAGTGCCACCACCGCCAGCGGCCGCACCACGGCCCCGCAAGGAACGGTCCCGGCTGGGCACCATCACCTTTTCGATGATCTTCGTGGTGCTCGGGCTGGTCGCCGCGCTCGACCTGACCGACCTGGCGCCTACGCCACCCTCGGCCTACTTCGCGGCGGTACTCGCCACGATCGCGGTCGGGCTGCTGGTCGGGGCCTGGATCGGCCGGGCCCGCTGGCTCATCGCGCTGGGTCTGACGGCTGCCGCAGCAGTCGGTGTCTCCAGCCTCGTCGAGTCGGCCAAGGAGGCCACGTCGGAGCCGGTGGTGTGGAAACCGGCATCCTACGGCCAGGTGGATTCGCGGTACGCGGCGACATTCGGCGACGCCGTACTGGACCTGCGCAACGTGGACTTCACCGACCGGCAGAAGAACCTAACCGTCTCGCTGTCGTTCGGCAAACTCCGCGTCTACCTGCCGGACGAGGTCGACGTCCGGACCGAGACCGACATGAACGCCGGCAACGCGTCCGTGCTCGGCCACCGCTGGGACGGCTTCGAGCAGGGCAGCCGCGTCGTGGAGGACCTCGGATCGGACGGCACCGGCGGCGGCCGGCTCACCCTGCGGATCGAAATCAACGCTGGCGACTTGGAGGTCATCCGATGAAACGGCATCGCACCGACGGCGTCTCCCTCACCTTCGGGCTGATCTTCCTCCTGATCGCCGGCTGGTGGTTGATCGCCCAGTCAGTCAACGTACCGCTGCCTCGAGTCGGCTGGATCGTCGCCGGCGGGCTGATCCTGATCGGCGTACTCGGGTTGGTCGGTGCTCTGCGGTCCGGCCGCCGCGAACCTCCCGCTGGCACCGCTGGCCAGGACAACGGGCCGGCGGACGTTGACGAGCACAGCGCCGGACCGGCGGACGCCCACGCCCGGACGCCCGTCACCGCCGCGCCCGGCGAGCCCGCGCCCGACGAGCCGACGTCCGATTCCCCGACGGCCGCCGAGCCGGCCACCCGGCCCAGCGGGTCGGGTGGTTGACGGCCCGCTGCAGCCCACCGGTGGTGCACCTATGCTGGGTCCGCGTCCCACCATTGCCGCGAGGAGCCCGTCCGCCATGTCCGATACCCCCGTACCAGTCGCTTCCGTGCTTCGCACCCGCTTCGACATCGGCGAGCGCGCCGCCCGGGCGCTGACCGCCGAACTCGCCCGGGACAACGTGGCGAAGCACGTCCTGCTGGTCGGGGTGGTTCCGGGAGCGAGGGTGGTCGACGCCGCCATCGACGCACTGCTGCCCGGCGACACGATGACCGTGGTGCCGGGCAGCGTCGACCAGACGGCACAACTGCGGGCGGAGATCGCCGGTCACGGCCCGTGGGTCGACGAACGGGTCCGGGTGATCGAGACGGTGTCGGCCGCCGACCCGGCCGATCTGCTGATCGTCGGAGCCGTCCTCACCGGAAGTGGTGAACAGGCCCGCACGATGATCGACGGCTACGGCAAGTACCTCGCCGAAGGCGCCGTACTGTCCGTGGCCGCCGCGGCGCTGCCGGGCGGCACCTCCGGTGCGGCCGCCGAGTTGGATCGGCAGGCGGCGCTCTTCGGCGTCGGCAGCGACCTGGTGCTGCGCAACGTCCCGCCGCTGCGGGTGCACCGGCTGCGATTCACCCCGGCACCGGTCGACCGGGCCGCCAAGCTGGGGCCGGCGTTCCGGACCAGCAGCGTTCCGCTGACCCGGGGGATGCACATCGACTCCAGCGGCGTGGCCGCCGCCGGGATCGCCCTCGGGCTGGCCGCCGCGACCCGGCTGGCCCGGCCGAAGAGCCGGCTCTGGCTGCTGCCGGCGTTGGCCGCCGGTCCGGTCGCCGCGTTCTTCCGCGACCCGCAACGCGACGTACCGGAGGACCCGGCCGCCGTGGTCGCGGCGAGCGACGGCCGGGTGCTGTCGGTGGAACGGGTGCACGACGAACGGCTCGGTGCCACCGGGTTCCTACGGATCGCGGTCTTCCTCTCGGTGCTCGACGTGCACGTCAACCGCAGTCCGGTCGCCGGCCGGGTGGTCGACCACTTCGTCACCGACGGAGGTTTCGCCGCCGCGATGCAGCCGGCCGCCGAGCACAACGTCGCCGCGTACACGGTGCTGGAGACCCCCCGTGGGCGGGTGATCGTTGCGCAGCGTACTGGGATGGTGGCCCGACGGATCGTGCACCGCGCCCCGGTTGGCAGCCTGCTCGCCAAGGGTGAGCGGTTCGGGCTGATCAGGTTCGGTTCACGCACCGACGTCTACCTGCCGGCGGACGCCGCCGAGGCGCTGGTCGGGCCGGGTGACCGGGTGGCCGGTGGCAGCTCGGTGATCGCCCGCTGGCGCTGACCCTGGGTCAGGTGGCCCGCCGCTGGTGCAGCCAGAGCAACGGCCCGCTCACCAGGTAGGCGAGCACGGTCAGGCCGAAGGTCAGCCGCGCGTCGATCAACGCGCCGACCACCGGCACGACCCACAGCCACGGCGGCAGCTTGATCAGCCGGGCCAGCTTCGCGTACGGGAAACTGGAGACCATCGCGAAGGCCAGCAGCGCCACGACCGCCAACTGCGCACCGCCGGGGATCGGGACGTCGATCAGCACGCCGAGACCGAGGACGGCGGCGGCCAGTGTGGTCGGTACGCCGGTGAAGAACCGGCCGTCGCACGGCGACACGTTGAACCGGGCCAGCCGGATCGCTGCGCAGCCGGCGACCAGGGCGCAGGCGACCGCCGCGGCGGTGGTGGACACCGAGCCGGCCAGCGAGGCGTAGACGACGACCGGGGCGGCCAGCCCGAACGAGCACATGTCGGCGAGTGAGTCCATCTGCGCGCCGAACGGGCTCGCCACCCCAAGCCGGCGGGCCAGCGCCCCGTCGAGTCCGTCGAAGACCACGCAGGCGATCAGGCAGGCCGCAGCCGTGCGGACATCGCCTTCCATGGCCAGAAAGATGGCGGTGAGGCCGAGCGTGAGGCTGGCCAGCGTGGTCGAGTTGACCAGCACGAATCCGGCCCGCCGGGCCGCTGTCGGGGTGCCGGGCAGCAGCGGTACGGGAGCCGGCCGCAGCCCGCTGGGCCGGCTGACCGCCGTGGCGGTGTGGTCGGCGGGGGTGATCGGGTGGTGCTCGACGCCGGTTGCAGGTGCCGGACCGACCGGACCGACCGCCGGGCTGAGCGGAGCGATCGTGGCGATCTCGGCCGCCGTCAGCGGGTCGACCCGGTATCGTCCGACGGAGTCCGCCGACCGCCGGCCGAACCGGAGCCGGTCGCGGCCGCTTCGGCCGACCCGCACCAGCAGGACCTGGCGGGCCAGACTGCCACTACGACGAAGCGGACCGGTCCATCCCCGGCCCGCCCATCGACGTCCTGCCGGCCGGGGACTGTCAGTCGTGCGCCGCCGCCGCCACGGGGCTCTCGCCACGGATCCCTCCATCATCGGTCGGTCGTCCCGCGCAACTTGCGCCGGACGCCCGATTATGCGGCCTACACCATTGCACAGCCGACGCGGGATGGCGAGAGATCAGTCTGAGTTATGCCGGTTCGTCCGGGCCAAACCGGTCACCTACTCACTGCGATACGCTAGCTCAAGCAAGCAGTGCTAGCTGGAGCCAGCACGACCACGCCTTCCCGGCGGCGCCGCCGAGCGTCGGAGGCACCGCCGGGGTCAGGGTCAGACCAGCCGGGCGGCTCCGACCGCCTCGGCGGTCACCTCGGTCAGCTCCGGTCGGATGGCTGCCAGATCCGTCCGGGCGAACCAGCGGGCCTCCGAGGTCGACCCACCGATGTCAGTGACGATCGGCAGGGACGGGCGGTCCACCTCAACCTGGTAGAAAGCGCGCACCCCGTGCCAGTCGATCGGGTAACCCTCCGGACCGAGCGAAGCCGCGTCCCGGTGGCTGGCCACGCCGAGCAGCCGGACCAGCCGGCCACGCTGGCCGGTCTCCTCGACCAGCTCGCGGATCAGCGCCGTGCCGGGCTGCTCGCCGTAGTCGGTGCCACCGCCGGGCAGATGCCACCGACCGGCACCCGGGTAGCCGGGCGCGATCCGGGTCAGCAGGACCCGCCGGGCCGGGTCGGTGGCGACCGCGTACGCCGCGAACCGTTGCGCCCGGTGCAGCCCGTCCGGCCCCGGTACGGCGTAGAACGACGGGAAGTCGGGAGCGGTGTCCGGCCGCAGGTCGATCGTCTCCGGCGGCAGGCCGAGAGCGCTGGCGGTGAACGGACGCAGCGGCAACTGTTTCGCCTCGTCCAGACTGCACCACCGGGCGAGGTCGGTGGGCTGGTTGATCCGGTGGCAGATCTGTCCGCCACGGATCGACGCGTCGTAGATCAACCGGTCGGTGTGCAGGGTGATGCCGCGCCGGGGAAGGGAGCGCATGTCGGCGAGGACGTCCCGCAACCCGGTGACCGCGACCGAAATGCCAGTTTCCGCGGCGGTCTCCCGGACGACGGTGTGGTTGGGATCCTCCCCGTGGTCCACTGCTCCTCCCGGCAGCGACCACACCCCGGGTGTACCGGAGCGCGGAGAGGCGCGGACCAGCAGAACCCGGTCCTCCGAATCGGCACAGACAGCGTATGCCGCGATCCTGCGAAGCGGCTCTAGGGCGGGAGTCACGAGTCAGAATTCTGCCCGCAAGTGGCCAGTCGGCGCGGACGACTGTCAGATTGGCGACAGTATTCTAGGTAACTGCTTGACTACCTAGAGCCGCATTCCGGGACGGATCAGGGTATTGATCCGGGAGGTCACCGAGGTCGCCGAGGACCGCCGCGCGGACCGTTGAAGCATGACGACCTCCCAGAACCCCACAGCTCAGGCCCCGTACAAGCAGCTTCGGCGACCCACCACGGACCGCATGATCGCCGGTGTCGCGAGCGGCCTCGGCCGCTACTTCGACACCGACCCCACCCTGGTCCGGGTGATCTTCGCGGTGGCCACCGTACTGACCGGCGGTTTGGCCGCGCTGACCTACCCGGTGATCTGGTTCCTGATGCCGGAGGAGCCGCCGACCGCGCCACCCTGGCCCGGCACCGAACCGACCCGGCCGCACAGGGCTGGTCCCACCGACTGACCAGTCAGCTCACTCCCACTCGATGGTGCCCGGCGGCTTGCTGGTCACGTCCAGCACCACCCGGTTCACCTCGGGCACCTCGTTGGTGATCCGGGTGGAGATCCGGCCGATCACCTCGTACGGCAGCCGGGACCAGTCGGCGGTCATCGCATCCTCACTGGACACCGGACGCAGCACCACCGGGTGACCGTAGCTGCGCCCGTCGCCCTGCACCCCGACACTGCGCACGTCGGCCAGCAGCACCACCGGGAACTGCCAGACGTCACGGTCCAACCCGGCGGCGGTCAGCTCCTCGCGGGCGATCAGATCGGCGGCGCGCAGCAGGTCCAGGCGCGGCCGGTCGACCGCGCCGATGATCCGGATCGCCAGACCCGGGCCGGGGAACGGGTGCCGCCAGACCATCGCCTCCGGCAGGCCGAGTTGCCGGCCGAGCGCCCGCACCTCGTCCTTGAACAGCGTGCGCAGCGGCTCGACCAGGGCGAACTGCAGGTCGTCGGGCAGCCCGCCGACGTTGTGGTGCGACTTGATGTTGGCGGTGCCGGTGCCACCGCCGGACTCCACCACGTCCGGGTAGAGGGTGCCCTGCACCAGGAACTCGACGTCACCGGCGGCGGCCACCTCGCGGGCCGCCGCCTCGAAGACCCGGATGAACTCCCGACCGATGATCCTACGCTTCTGCTCCGGGTCGGTCACCCCGGCCAACGCACCGAGGAACTGGTCGGTGGCGTCGACCACCTTCAACTTGATCCCGGTCGCGGCGACGTAGTCCGACTCGACCTGCTCGGCCTCCCCCGCCCGCAGCAGCCCGTGATCGACGAAGACACAGGTCAACTGGTCGCCGACAGCCCGGTGCACCAACGCGGCGGCGACCGCCGAATCGACCCCGCCGGACAGCCCGCAGATGACCTCCTTGGCACCGACCTGCTCGCGGATCCGGGCCACCTGCTCGTCGATGATGTTCTGCGGCGTCCAGGTCGGCTCGATGCCGGCGATGTCGTACAGGAAGCGGGTCAGCATCAGCTGGCCGTGCGCGGTGTGCCCCACCTCCGGATGGAACTGCACGCCGGCCCGCCGGCCGGCGAGATCCTCGAACGCGGCGACCGGCGCCCCGGCCGAACCGGCGGTGACCGTGAACCCTTCCGGCGCGGCGGTCACGCAGTCACCGTGACTCATCCACACCGGGATCTCGGTCGGCAGTTCCCGCAGCAGCACTGCGGCCTCGGGGCGGGCGGCCAGCGGGGTGCCGCCGTACTCCCGGTTGCCGGTGTGCGCGACCGTGCCGCCGAGCGCCAGCGCCATCGCCTGGAAGCCGTAGCAGATGCCGAAGACCGGCACCCCACCGTCGAACAGCTTCGGGTCGACCTGCGGGGCACCGTCGGCGTAGACGCTGGCCGGGCCGCCGGACAGGATGATCGCGGCCGGCTCCTTGGCCATCATCTCGGCCACCGGCATGTCGTGCGGGACGATCTCCGAGTAGACCTTGGCCTCGCGCACCCGACGGGCGATCAGCTGGGCGTACTGGGCTCCGAAGTCCACCACCAGGACCGGACGCGGCGTGCTCATGCTCCGGAGCCTACCGACCGTCGCCGAACCGTCCCGACGATGGTTCAGGGTCGCGGCTCAGCTCGCCGGCGGGCGGCGGTCCGGTGCGCCCTTGACCGGCCAGTGGGCCATCGCCCGCTCGGCGAGCGCGACAATGGTCAGCGACGGGTTCACCCCCAGGTTCGCCGGCACCGCCGCGCCGTCGACCACATGCAGGCCCGGACAACCGAAAACCCGGTGGTACGCGTCGACGACGCCGTCCGCGCGGGTGGCCCCGATCACCGCCCCGCCCAGGATGTGGGCGGTCATCGGCACGTCGAAGGGCTCGGTGACCGCGCCGCCCGGGATGCCGCCGATCTCGTCGGCGAGCAGCCGCACCGCCCGGTGACCGGTCGGGATCCAGCTCGGGTTGGGTCGGCCGTGCCCGTGCCCGGCGACCAGCCGGCCGCGTCGGAGGTATGTGGTCAGCGAGTTGTCCACCGACTGCATCACCAGCGCCACAATGGTCCGCCGCGACCAGTCCCGTACCGACAGCAGCCGCGCCGTCTCCCGGGGCCGGCCGGCCAGCGCGGCCAGCCAGCGGCGTACCCGGCGCGGCCCGCCGGCCACCAGCGCCGACTGCAGCAGCCCCATCAGGTTGGACCCTTCGCCGTAGCGCACCGGCTCGACGTGGGTGCCCGGCTCCGGGTGGAACGAGCTGGTGATCGCCACCCCGTCGGTGAAGTCGAGGGCGCGGCGGCGGGCGGCCCGGCGGGGGACAGACACGCCGAGGATCGCCTCCGAGTTGGTCCGGGTCAGGGTGCCGATCCGGGCGGAGATCGCCGGCAGCGCGCCGGTGGCGCGGGCGGCGTGCAGCAGCCGTTGGGTGCCGAGCGCCCCGGCGGCGAGCACCACCTGGTCGGCGGTGATCGTCTGCCGGCCGCCGACCCAGGCACCGGTACGGCGTACGTCGACCAGGTAGCCGGCACCGTCCGGACCCGGCCGCAGCCCGACGACCGTGGTCAGCGGCCGGATGTGCGCTCCGGCCCGTTCGGCGAACCACAGGTAGTTCTTCGGCAGCGAGTTCTTGGCACCGACCCGGCAACCGGTCAAGCAGGAACCGCAGTGGGTGCAGCCGACCCGGTCCGGCCCGGCCCCACCGAAGTACGGGTCGGCGACCCGCTCACCGGGACGACCGAGGTAGACGGCGACCGGGGTGGACCGGAACGTGTCGGCGGCGCCCATCCGGTCGGCGACCGCCCGCATCGCCCCGTCGGCGGCGGTGGTACGCGGATAGTCGACGACGCCGAGCATCTGCTTTGCGCGGGCGTAGTGCGGGGCGAGTTCGGCCCGCCAGTCGGTGATGCCGGACCACTGCGGGTCGGCGTAGAAGTCGTCCGGCGGCTCGTAGAGCGTGTTGGCGTACACCAGCGACCCGCCGCCGACGCCGGCTCCGGACAGCACCAGCACCCCGGCCCGGCCGCTACTCTCCTCCGTAGGTGTCTCCCCTGTACCTGTTCCTCCTGCGCGTACCCGGGCTGCTCCGCGTCGGGCGGCCGGGCGCAGCAGGGTGATGCGCTGGATTCCGTAGCAGCCGAGCGCCGGCATCCACAGGAACCGTCGCACCCGCCAAGAGGTGCGCGGCAGTTCGTGGTCGGCGAAGCGTTGACCGGCCTCCAGCACCAGCACCGAGTAGCCCTTCTCGGCGAGCCGCTGCGCGGCGACGCTGCCGCCGAACCCAGACCCAATCACGACTACGTCGTACCGCATCCCGCCATCATTACCGCCTGGTAACCGCTGCACCACCAGCCGACCCGCCGATCCATCCGCTAGCGGATCGGCAAGCAGCCGGAGGAAGTAGACCTGTGGTGTAGACGAGAAGTAGCCTGATACGTAGAATTCTCTGCATGGCGACGACGACGATCCGGGTCAGCACGGCCACTCGCGACCGGCTGATGCGGACCCGCACGGAAGAGTTCGGTGACGCGCCGATTGACGAGGTCATCACGCGGCTTCTAGATGAGCACGCCGACCAGGCGCTGAGGGCGAAGATGCGGGCCGACGCGGAGCACGCTCGTGGCAACATCGACGACCTCGCGGAGGTTCGCCGGGTACAGGCTGAGATGGACGAGCTCAGTGCGTGGTGACGTTTACCGGCTGCGCGCACCCCGCGACGCCGTCGGTCACGAGCAAAAAGGAGCGCGGTACGCCGTGGTGGTGCAGTCCGACGATCTCAACCTGTCAACGACGATCGTCGCTCCTACCTCCACCTCAGCCCACCCGTACGTGTTCCGGCCCGAGGTCACCGTGCGCGGCGAGCCAACCCGACTCATGCTGGACCAACTGCGTGCCGTTGACGCCGAGAAGGCGATCGGCGAGCGCGTCGGCCGGCTGAGCCCAGCCGAGTTGGTCGAGGTCAACCGGCTGCTACGCGCCGTTCTCGACGTCCTTTGAGCCGGCCCAACTCCTGGGCGGCAGACTACCGGACCTGCGCGTCGAGGTCATGCGTCTAAGCCTCCAGCGCTCGGGCGACCGCCGAGATGATCTGACTGTCGTCCCCGCCGGGTTGACGCGTCTCGTGGACGAACGCGGCAGCGTGGTGACGCAGCATCTCATCCGGACCGGGCCTGGCGGGCGGCGCGGCCGCGACCCGGGTGCCGCCGCCACGCCGGGAGGTCACCAGCCCGGCCACCTCGAGCTCGCGTATCGAGTGCGCAGTACAGGCAGGGTGGGCCAGGCCGCCCGCTTGTGTGACCGCTTGCTACAAGCGAGCTGCGCCGCGTGCCCGGTCCGGCATCGGCCTCCGCTGCCCACTCCCGGGTCGACACGCTCAGCATGAAGAGATTCACGGGCAGCTCCGAGGTTGACCGGGCGGTCCACGTCCATCATCATCTCAGGCTGGGGTGCGTACTATCATCTCAGGCTGAGATGCGCGGCATCCGCTGATGCGTGTCGTCCACTTCGGGCAGGATCCGCTTCGGGCAGGGACCGGCTGCGGGCAGAGACAGGGCTAGGACACTGATCAAACGGACCTTCACCTTCGCCAAGCACCACACGCCCAGCAACGTGCGGGTGGCGGTGCGGTGGACGATGCTCGAGACGCGGATCGTGAGAAGCCGGCTGACGATCCCGGTGGTCGCCCGCTGCGAATACGACAACATCTACCACTGCACGGTCCGCAAGACGGGCAGCCAGTGGGTGAAGGCCATCCTCAGCGACCCGGTCGTGTATCAGTATTCCGGTCTGCTGCCCTTCGATCAGCGAGTCCACCGGCGGCGTTACCCTGACGCCATCCCGCCCGGCCGGGTGGCCTCGTCGCTCTTCGTCGGCTACAAACGCTTCGAAGCGATCCCCAAGCCGGAGAGGTACCGGGCCATCTTTGTGATGCGGGACCCGCGCGACATCGTCGTCTCCAGTTACTTCTCGCTGCGGAACTCGCACACCCCGATGGGTGACGTCCTGCACCATCGGAAGATTCTCAGAGAGAAGCCCCGCAAGGAAGGCCTGCTGTACGTCATCAACCACCTCGCGGAGAAAAACCTCTTCTCCGCGCTGCGGTCGTGGGTGGTCGCACCCAGCGCCGAGACGTTCCGTCTCTTCCGATACGAGAATCTGACCGGCGAGCGACAGGCGGACGAGGTGGCGGAGCTGATGCGGCACTGCGGGATTGCTCTACCTCCGGCCGAGTTGGCGGCGCTGCTCGACCGGCACGGGTTCTCCCGGATGCGCAAGAATCGCCTGGAGACCGGGCCGACGGCGCACTACCGCAAGGGCAAGGCCGGTGACTGGCTGAACCATTTCGACGACGACATCTACGAGGCCTTCGTCGCAACGACCGGCAACCTCGTCGAACTCTGCGGGTACCCCAGCCGCGACAAGGCGCGTGCTGCCCTGGACCCGAACGGTCAGCAGAGCCTGGACCCGAACGGCCAGTAGGGCCGCACCGAGACGGATCGACCGTCGTGCGGGCCGATCCCGGCGGGGCAGGGCTGCGGTCCAGCGATCGAGCCATCACAATGCGCACATGGTCTATGCCGCCAACCAGGTGCCTGAGCACCTGTTGATCAAGATCGAGCATCGGGACGACCCGGTATCGGCGGTTTCCGAGGACGACGCCCGCAGGACGCCCGTGACAGCCTCGCGTCCCACTTCCGGCGGCTGCACAGTGAGACACCGCAGTCCGGGCGAGCTCGGCCGCCTGCTCCGGGGTGGGGTAGAAGCGGAACCTGAACGCCCGCTTCACGGTCCTGGACACAGTCGACAGCCTAGCGATTCGGTCGTGAACCGTGGGGTTGGTGTGCGGTGGACACCGATCCGCCTCGGCCGCGGATCGACTTTCCCTGTCCCGCTCCGCGGGGGTTCCGTTTCCTCCCCGGCCGCAACGCCGGAGTATCCACGGAAGGACTCTGATGACGGGCGAGCCCGGCTGCCCGCCCGGCCCGCCCGTCCATCAGCTGTCAGGGCTTGGCCGGAGCGGTGTCGCCCTGCAGCCAGGCATCGAAGAATTCCCGCAGCGGCTGGCCGGAAACCCGCTCGGCGACCGTAACGAACTCCTCGGTGCTGGCGTTGCCGTTGCGGCGCTCGGCCGTCCAGGTGCGGAGCAGGCGGAAGAACGCGTCGTCACCGATGGTCCGTCGAAGCGCGTGGACGGTCAGCCCGCCCCGCTTGTACACCGACTGGCTAAAGATCCCCGCCGGGCCGGGGTCACCGGCCGGGCTGGCCCAGTCGATCCGCTCGTACTCGCGGTCGAACATCTCGTCGACGGTGGCCGCACCGTCGTGCTCGGACCACAACCACTCCGCGTACGTCGCGAAACCCTCGTTCAGCCACATGTCCCGCCAGTGCCGGATCGACACGCTGTTGCCGAACCACTGGTGGGCCAACTCGTGCGCGACCACCCAGGTGACCGGCCCGGAGTCGAAGAACACATCGCCGTACACCGGCCGGGACTGGGTCTCCAGGGCGTAGCGGATCCGGTCGTCGTTCACCACCACGCCGCCGTACGCGTCGACCGGGTACGGACCGAACACCGACTCCAGGTAGTCGGCGATCTCACCGGTGCGGGCCATCGCCTGCTCGGCCGGGCCACCTTCCGGCAGATCGGCGGAAACGGCAGTCACCATCGGCCGACCGGCGTGGGTGCCACGCTCCACCCGGTAGTCGCCGATCACCAGGGTGGTCAGGTAGCTGGCCAGCGGGGTGGACTCCGACCAGGTCCAGGTGGTCCAGCCGTCGGCGCTGCTGGTCGGCCCCGGTACGCCGATGCTCAGCGCGGCCAGCCCGTCCGGAACGGTGACGTCGATGTCGAAGGTCGCCTTGTCCAGCGGGTGGTCGTTGACCGGAAACCAGGTGCTGGCCGACTCTGGCTGGCCGAGCGCGATCGCTCCGTCGTCGGTCACGTGAAAGCCGCCCGCGCCCAGGTCCGGGCTGGTCAGGAGCTCGGGCCGGCCGCCGTAGTCGACGACCACGGTGAACTGCGTACCGTCGGCCAGCCCGGTGGCCGGGGTGACGACCAGCTCGTTGCCGTCGCGGCTGTGCCCGGCCGGGGTGTCGTCGACGATGACCGCGTCAACGACCAGCCCGGCCAGGTCAAGGTTGAACCGGGACAGATCCGTGGTGGCGGTGGCGGTGATCGTGGCGGTGCCGTCGAGCCGCTCGCTGTCCGGGTCGTAGCGCAGTGTCAACTGGTAGCCGGCCACGTCGTAGCCACCGTTGCCGTACGTCGGGAAGTAGGGGTCGCCGATGCCGGCCGCGCCGGGTTGGAAACCACCCGTCGAGCTGTCGTCGCCCCGGTCGACCGGCTCCGGCAGTACGCCGCAGCCAGCACCGGTGGCCAGCGCCACCGCGAGCAGCGCGGCGACACCGGACGTACGCCGCCGCAGCGCGAACGACGGACGGCGGCTGGTCACCGGTCGAGGACCAGACCGACCCGCTGGAACTCCTTCAGATCGCGGTAGCCGCACTTGGCCATCGCCCGGCGCAGCCCGCCGAACAGATTCTGCTGGCCGTCCGGGGAGTCGGCCGGCCCGAACAGCAACTGCTCCATGGTGCCCAGCGGCTCGTCGGCCACCCCGAGCGCGCCGCGCGGCAGCTTCGGGTGGCTGGCCACCGAATGCCACCACGCCCCGGCCGCCGGGGCCTCGGCACACAGCGACAGCGGCTCACCGAGCATCACCGCGTCGGCACCGCAGCCCAGCGCCTTGGCGATGTCACCGGAGGTCTGCAGGTCTCCGTCGGCGATCAGGTGCACGTACCGGCCGCCGGTCTCGTCCAGGTAGTCGCGGCGGGCGGCGGCCGCGTCGGCGATCGCCGTGGCCATCGGCACCCGGATACCGAGCACCGAGTCGGTGGTCGACCACTCGTCCGCGCCGATTCCGACGATCACCCCGGCCGCGCCGGTACGCATCAGGTGCAGCGCCGTCTTGTAGTCGGTGCAGCCGCCGACCACCACCGGCAGGTCCAGGTCGGCGATGAACTCCTTGAGGTTCAGCGGCTCGTCGGTGGTGGAGACGTGCTCCGCAGACACCAGGGTGCCCTGAATCACCAGGATGTCCACGCCGGCGTCCAGCACCACCGGGGCCAGCGCCAGGGTGTGCTGCGGTGACACCCGGGCGGCGACCGTACCGCCGCCGGCCCGCATCTGCCGGACCCGTTCGGCGATCAGCTCGGGGCGGATCGGTTCGGCGTACGCCTCCTGCAGCCGCTGGGTCGCCGGGTCGTCGTCGTCCAGCGCGGCCAACTCGCCGAGCACCTTGCTCGGGTCCTCGTAGCGGGTCCACAGCCCTTCGACGTTGAGTACACCGAGCCCGCCGAGCTCGCTCAACTTGGCGGCGCTGGCCGGGCTCATCGTGGCGTCCGACGGGTGCGCCACGCATGGGATCTTGAACTGGTACGCGTCGAGCTGCCACGCGGTGGAGACGTCGTCGACGTCCCGGGTCCGCCGGCTCGGCACGATGGCGATGTCGTCCAGGTGGTAGCCGCGCTGCGCGGTCTTGCCCAGCCCGATCTCGACCACGTCACGCATGGCATATCTCCGTCATGGACAGGTCGACCGCCCGGCGGCTCGGCCACCGCGCGGGCAGGTCGACGGCGTAGGTCAGCGGGTGTGGTAGTTGGGGGCCTCGACGGTCATCTGGATGTCGTGCGGGTGGCTCTCCTTCAGACCGGCCGCGGTGATCCGGATCAGCTGGCCGCGCTGGTGCAGGTCGTCGATGCCTTCGGCGCCGACGTACCCCATGGCCAGCCGGACCCCGCCGATCAGCTGGTGCACGACGGTGGCCAGCGGTCCACGGTACGGCACCTGGCCCTCGACACCCTCCGGGACCAGCTTCTCGTCGCTGAGCACGTCGTGCTGGAAGTAGCGGTCCTTGGAGTAGGAGCGGGCCTGGCCACGGGACTGCATCGCGCCCAGCGACCCCATACCCCGGTACGACTTGAACTGCTTGCCGTTGATGAACAGCAGCTCGCCGGGGCTCTCCTCGCAGCCGGCGAGCAGGCTGCCCAGCATAACCGTGTGCGCACCCGCGACCAGCGCCTTGGCGATGTCGCCCGAGTACTGGATGCCGCCGTCGGCGATCACCGGAACGCCGGCCGGGTGGCAGGCCCGGACCGCCTCCATGATCGCGGTGACCTGCGGTACACCGACCCCGGCGACCACCCGGGTGGTGCAGATCGCCCCCGGGCCGACCCCGACCTTGACCGCGTCCACGCCGGCCTCGACCAGCGCGCGGGCACCGGCGTAGGTGGCGACGTTGCCGCCGACCACGTCGACCTCGGTGTCCCGCTTCAGGGCCCGCACCATGTCCAGCACCCCGCGCTGGTGGCCGTGGGCGGTGTCCACGATCAGTACGTCGACGCCCGCGTCGACCAGGGTCCGGGCCCGCTTGTACGAGTCGTCGCCGACGCCGATCGCAGCGGCCACCCGCAGCCGGCCGGCGTCGTCCTTGGTCGCGTCCGGGTACTGCTCGCTCTTGGTGAAGTCCTTCACGGTGATCAGCCCGCGCAGTCGGCCGGCGTCGTCGACCAGGGGCAGCTTCTCCACCTTGTGCTGGCGCAGCAGGGCCAGCGCGTCCGCCTTGGCCACCCCGACCGGGGCGGTGACCAGCGGCATCGAGGTCATCAGGTCGCGTACCGGGCGGCTCTGGTCGGTTTCGAACCGCATGTCGCGGTTGGTGATGATGCCGACCAGGGCGCCCTGCTCGTCGACGACCGGGACACCGGAGATGCGGTACCGGCCACACAGCGTGTCGACGTGCCGCAGGGTGTCGTCCGGGCCGCAGGTCACCGGGTTGGTGATCATGCCGGCCTCGGAGCGCTTCACCAGGTCGACCTGGATCGCCTGGTCGTCGGCGGAGAGGTTGCGGTGCAGTACGCCGATGCCGCCCTGCCGGGCCATCGCGATCGCCATCCGCGCCTCGGTCACCGTGTCCATTGCGCTGGACAGCAGCGGTACGGAAAGTTGCACGTTGCGGGTCATCGAGGTCACTGTGTTGACCCGGCTCGGGATGACGTCCGACTCGGCGGGCTGCAGCAGCACGTCGTCGAAGGTCAACCCGAGCGGCACCGCCCGGGCCGACCCGGCGGGCATCTCCGGCACGTGGCCGCCGAACGCGGCGGGGACCGGGGGCACGTGACCGCCGTTGGCGGTGCTGTCGACGACGGGCTGGTGGGTGGGCGAGTTTTCCACGACTTTTCCCCTGAGCTGGTCGGACGGTTCGCCTGCGGCCGGCGGCGGCTGATGCCCAGGCGCCGGGTCGGCAGGCGGCCCGGCGTGGGTGGCGGTTGACCGGCTCGCCCCGTCTTGCGGTGCGATGGTTCATCGTACCCACCGCCGGACCGGCCGGGCGCGCCACCTGCGCGGCCAGCCAGACCGGGTGGGGCCCACGCAGCCGGTACGGGTGGGACTACGGTGGAGGGGTGCACGAAGAGCCGATCGATCCGTTCAGCGGCGACCCCGCCGATCCGGCAGCCGGGCTGGAGGATCCCGCCGAGGCCGGCGAGCCGGATTCGTTGACGCCCGCCGAACGGCAGGACGTGCTGGAGGACCTCGCCGACCTGGAGGTCTACCGGGCGCTGCTCGGCGCGGTCGGGATCCGCGGGCTGGTGATCGACTGCGAGGACTGCCGGGAGCCGCACTACTTCGACTGGGACCTGCTGCGCGGCAATCTGCGCCACCTGCTCGACTCCGGCCGGCCGAGGGTGCACGAGCCGGCCTTCAACCCCGACCCGGACCACTACGTGAGCTGGGAGTACGCCCGGGGGTACGCCGACGGCGTGCACGACACCCTGCGGGACGAGGCGGACGACGTCCAGGGCCGGCCGGGCTAAGGTCGGTCAGGCGACCAGTCCGGTACGGAATCCGGTGGCCACCGCGTGCGCCCGGTCCCGTGCGCCGAGCTTGCGGAACAGTCGTCGCGCGTGGGTCTTGACGGTGTCCTCCGAGACGAACAGGTCGCGGCCGATCTCGCCGTTGCTCTTGCCTTCCGCCATCCCGCGTAGCACCTGGAGTTCGCGTTCGGTGAGCCCGATCCGGCGTAGTGCGGTGACTCGACCGTCCGACGGCTGGGCGCCGTCCGGTCCGGCACCGTGCGCCACGCCGCCATTGGGTGCGCTGCCGTTGGGTGCGCTGTCGGTCGACGCGCCGTCGGGGTGCGGGACGGGCGCCGGTGCGTCGGCGGTGTCGGCGGCCGGTGCCGTCGCGGCTGCGTCGTCGCGTTGGTTCGGCACCACGTTCGGGCCGGTGGCCGGATCCACGCCGGCAGCGGCCGCAGCCGTCTGCTCGGCGGCGCCGGTGACCGATTGTCCGGCGGAGTCGGTACCAGCGGCGGCGGCCCCGGGGTGATGAGTCGCCGCGCCAGCGGCACCAACAGTGGCGGTCACCGCCGGGGCCGGTGCGGCTGCTGACTGCTCGGTCAGCAGTGCCGGCGTACGGCGGCCCGGCGCGGCGAGCAGCAGCAGGGTCTTCGCCACGGCGGTGACCAGGTCGTCGGTGCCGCGCAGCAGCCCGCGGGCGCCGGCGGCCAGCGCGGCCGACGCCACCTGCGGGTCCTCCCCGCCGAACAGCACGATCACGCTGCCCGGCGAGCGGGCCAGTACCCGGCGGGTGAAGCTGGCGCTGTCCGGACGGGCCAGGGCGGTGTCGGCGAGTACGATCTCCGCTGGGCGTTCGGCGAGCCGCAGCATCACCTCCGGTTCAGAGACCGCTGTTCGTACTGCGGCGGAGAGACCGAGCCGGGCGGCAGCGGCGGTGATGTTCTGAGCTGCAACTACTGTTCGCACACACACGAGCACCTTGCGCACTTGTGACTCCCCTCTCCCGCCAGCAGCAGATCACGCGAGGCACGCTCACTCATGCGCTTCGCCACGAAAAAAGATGAAAGTTCAGGACCGGTGGCCACGTCGCCGACCGGCTATCGCGCGCAGGTTCCGACCCGGGTGATCCCACCCGTTCCGGCACGGGTGATTGAGCAGTGGGACTCCCGGGTACCCCGGTGACACGAAGGACCGGAGCGCTTGCGCGGCCGGCCGCCTGGTCCTACCACGAAGTGTCCGCAGGAGCCGCGCGGAAGGAGGGGTGCAGATGTCGGATGTACGCCGACTGCCCGGACCGATCGTCGACCTGTGGGAGTGGCAGATTCTTGGTGCCTGCCGTGGCCGGGACAGCGCCCAGTTCTTCCACCCCGACGGTGAGCGAGGGTCGTCACGCAACCGCCGGGAGTCGGGAGCCAAGGCGGTCTGCCGGACCTGCCCGGTCCGCGCAGAGTGCGCCGCGCACGCCCTGTCGGTTCGCGAGCCGTACGGGGTGTGGGGCGGTTTCAGCGAGTCGGAACGGCTCCGGCTGATCGCCCTCGGCTGGGAAGATCTCGCTGACCGCCGCGGCGGCCGGGTCGACGTGCAACGGCTGGAGGCCCGGCTGGGCCGGCCGCACAAGTCGACCGTACCGGCTCAGCGCCGGCCGGAATCGACCGCCGTCAGGCCGCAGCCGGCGGACTCGGCCACCGCCGCCTGACCACGGCCACGGTTTCGAACATCCCTACTGGACTGTGACGCGGACCGAGTGCCAGCCGGTCGCCCCGTCCGGGGCGACCGGTTGGCGTAGTTCGGGCTGGGTGGCGCCGGTCCCGTCGGTCGCCCGGACCTGCAGCAGGTGCTCACCCGAGGTCGCCGGCCACTGCCAGACCCACTGCACCCAGGTGTCCGCGGAGACCGCCGGGGCCAGCTCGGCCGGCCGCCAGGGGCCGTCGTCCACCCGTACCTCGACGCCGCTGATGCCCCGGTGCGGGGCCCACGCCACCCCGGCCACCGGCACGGTGCCGGCGGACAGTTCGGCGCGGACCCGGGGGGTGTCGATCCGGGACTGGGTCTTGATCGGACCCTCCGCCGCCCAGCCACGCGGCACCCAGTACGCGTCGAAGTCGGCGAAGCTGGTCAACTGCAGCTCGGTGACCCACTTGCAGGCGGAGACGTAGCCGTAGAGGCCGGGCACCACCATGCGGACCGGGAAACCGTGCTCGACCGGCAGCGGTTGACCGTTCATCCCGACCGCGAGCAGCGCGTCCCGCCCGTCCAGCAGCGCCTCGGTCGGGGTGCCGCAGGTCCAGCCGTCGACGGACCGGCCGACGACCTGGTCGGCTCCGGGCAGCGGGCCCGCCTCGACCAGCAGGTCCCGCACCGGTACGCCGAGCCAACGGGCGTTGCCGATGAGATCCCCGCCCACCTCGTTCGAGACGCAGGCCAGCGTGACGTACCGCTCCACCAGGCCCATCCCGAGCAGGTCGGCGTAGCTCAGGGTGATCGGGTTGGTCACCCGGCCGTGGATCCGCAGTTGCCATTCGTCCGGGTCGACCTGGGGAACGGCCAGCGCGGTGTCGATCCGGTAGAAGTCACGGTTGGTGGTGACGTACCGGCTCAGCCCCGGCGCCGCCGGATCCACACCGGAAGGCAGCGGCGGCGCGGCGTCGACCGGGGCGGGCAGCGTCACGGCGGACCGGGCGGTCGCCACCCCCCGGCGTTGCGCCAGCCAGCGACCGCCGGCACCGGTGATCAGGGCGGCGCCGACCGACACGCCGACGCTGGACAGGAACCGGCGCCGGTCGGCGGTGCCGGCACCGGGCCGCACCGGTACCGACGCCGGTTCGGCGGGCGACGCGGCTGCGGCCGGCCGCAGCGGGCCGGCGAGCAACGCCCAGAGCAGCAGCGCGGCGGCGGACACGCCGATCACCGCCGGCAGGACGGCGGCCGGCCCGGCGCCGGGCCGGGTGAGCGCGGCCACCGCGCCGATCACGCCGAAGACCGCGATGCCGGCGAAGCCGACGGCGAGCCGGCGGGCGGCCAGCACCCCGATCACGGCCGCGAACCCGGCGAGCAGTACGCCGGTGCCGACCAGCAGCGCGGTCTTGTCGTGTACGCCGAACACGTCGATGGCGAACTGTTTCAGCGGCTCGGGGACGGTGTCGACGACCACCCCGCCGACCGCGACCAGCGGTGCCGAGCGGGCGCCGGTGCCGACGGCGACCAGCTCGGCCAGGCCCAGGGCGAGCGCGGCGGCGGCCACCCCGGCGAGCGCCGCGAGCGGCCCGGGCAGGCGGCCCGGCGGTTCGGTCGGCGCAGCTGGCCCGGTCGGCTCCGGCCCTGTCGCGTCCGGCACCGTCGGCTCCGGCGTCATCACGTCCAACCCATCTGTCCGGCACCGTACGGGTCGACGGCGCATTGGTACCGCCGACGATACGCAGAATCCGCGTGATCAGAAACCTCGGGCGGAGTGCGCCCTCGGCCGTACTGATCACGCGGATCCAGGGTGGAGCAGGTAAAACTTCCGGTCAGAAACCGGGACCGTGCTGGTGGCCGTGCCCGTGGTCGTGGCCGCCGGCGGCCGGCTCGGCCTTCTCCGGCTTCTCCACCACGAGGCTCTCGGTGGTGAGCAGCAGCCCGGCGATCGACGCGGCGTTGCTGACCGCGTTGCGGGTCACCTTCACCGGATCGATGATGCCGGCCCCGGCCAGATCGACGTACTCACCGGTGGCGGCGTTGAGACCGTGGCCCCAGTCGCCTTCGAGTACCTTGCCGACCACGACGTACCCGTCGTAGCCGGCGTTCTGGGCGATCCACCGCAGCGGCTCGTGCAGCGCCTTGCGGACCACCGACACGCCGACCTTCTCGTCGCCGTCGAAGCCGAGGTCGTCGTCGAGCACGGCGGCGATCTGGCTCAGCGCCGCGCCGCCACCGGGGATGGTGCCCTCCTCGACCGCGGCCTTGGTCGCGGCGATGGCGTCCTCGATGCGGTGCTTGCGCTCCTTCATCTCCACCTCGGTGGCGGCCCCGGCCTTGATCACCGCGATGCCACCGGAGAGCTTGGCCAGCCGCTCGGCGAGCTTTTCCCGGTCCCAGTCCGAGTCGGACGCGTCGATCTCCTTGCGGATCTGAGTGACCCGGTCGGCGACCTCGGAGTCGTTGCCGGCACCGTCGACCACCGTGGTGGTGTCCTTGTCGACCACGATCCGCCGGGCCCGGCCCAGCGACTCCAGCCCGACCGCGTCGAGCTTGTAGCCCAGCTCAGGGGCGATCAGCTCGGCGCCGGTCAGGACCGCCATGTCCTGCAGCATCGCCTTGCGCCGGTCGCCGAAGCCGGGGGCCTTGACCGCGCAGATCTTCACGGTCTTGCGTACGGCGTTGACCACCAGGGTGGACAGCGCCTGCCCGTCGACATCCTCGGCGACGATCAGCAGCGGCTTGCCGTCCTGGGCAATCTTCTCCAGCAGCGGCAGCAGCTCCTCGATCGAGGAGATCTTCTGGGTGGTGATCAGGATGTACGCGTCCTCGAGCACCGCCTCCTGCGCTTCGGCGTCGGTGACGAAGTGCGGGGAGATGAAGCCCTTGTCGAACTGCAGGCCCTCGGTGACCTCCAGCTCGGTGGCCAGGGTGGAGCCTTCCTCGACGGTGATGACGCCGTCGCGGCCGACCCGCTCCATCGCCTCGGCGATCAGCTCGCCGATCGTGGCGTCCTGGGCCGAGATCGTCGCGACCTGCGCGGTCGAGCCCTTGTCGGCCACCTCTGCCGCCTTGGCCAGCAGAGAGTCGGAGACCTTCTGCGCGGCCGCGTCGATGCCGCGCTTGAGGCCGGCCGGGTTGGCCCCGGCGGCGACGTTGCGCAGACCTTCACGGACCATCGCCTGGGCGAGCACGGTGGCGGTGGTGGTCCCGTCGCCGGCGACGTCGTTGGTCTTCGTCGCCACCTCCTTGACCAGCTGCGCACCGAGGTTCTCGTACGGGTTGGTGAGCTCGATCTCCTTGGCGATGGTCACGCCATCGTTGGTGATCGTCGGAGCGCCGAACTTCTTGTCCAGCACGACGTTGCGCCCGCGCGGGCCGAGGGTGACCTTGACCGTGTCCGCGAGCGTGTTGACGCCGTGCTCCAAGAGGTGCCGGGCGTCGTCCGAGAAACTCAGGATCTTCGCCATGACATTCCCTTCACAGGCACTAGCCGTCGGCCGGCCGGCGGCTGCCGGGCACCGGCCAACGGGCGACGCCCCGAAGCCCCGGGCTGGGGCTTCGGGGCGTTCAGCACTGGCAGTAGGTCACTTCTCGATGACCGCGAGGACGTCGCGGGCGGAGAGCACCAGGTACTCCTCGCCGGCGTACTTGACCTCGGTGCCGCCGTACTTCGAGTAGATGACCGTGTCGCCGACGTTGACGTCAACCGGGATCCGGTTGCCCTTGTCGTCGACGCGGCCGGGGCCGACAGCGAGGACGGTGCCCTCCTGCGGCTTCTCCTTGGCGGTGTCGGGGATCACGATGCCCGACGCCGTGGTGGTCTCAGCCTCGTTCGCCTGGACCAGGATCCGGTCCTCGAGCGGCTTGATCGCAACCTTGGTCGCGGTAGTCACGGGCATACCCTCCTGGGGTATCTGGTTTTGGTGCCGGCCACGTGGGTAACCGGCGTCAATCTGCCTCATGTCCACCGGGCGGATCCGTCGTCGCGGGTGCCGGACCGCCTGGCGTTTCGCTCACCGGCGGGAGCCGGCGAGCTGGCACCCTCGACCCGAGAGTGCTAACCGCAGATTAGCAGTCGCCTGTGCGGAGTGCTAGCCCGATGGCCGAGCATGGACAATGTCGCGGTGCACCCGGACGAACTGGCCGCCCTGCGCGCCCCGGAAGGCGCGGCCGCGCTGGTTGCCGCGACCGAGGTGCTGGCCGCGCCGGGCGGGGCGGATCCGCTCGCGGCGGCGACCGCACTGCGTACCGCCGGGGTGCCGGCACCGCTGGCGACCGCCGCACTCACCCAGGCCGCGCTGCGCGCCCGCGCGGCCGGCAAGTTCGGCCCGGCCGCCGCCCGGATGTTCTTCACCCGCGCCGGCCTGGAGCAGGCCACCCGGTCGGTGGTCGCCGACCGGCGCGCCGCCCGGTTGCGCGCCGCCGGGGTGCGCCACCTCGCCGACCTGGGTTGCGGTCTCGGCGCGGACACCCTCGCCGCCGCCCGGGCCGGCATCCGGGTGTACGCGGTGGAGGCCGACCCGGCCACCGCCGCGATCGCCGCCGCCAACGTCGCGGCGACCGGGCTGGCCCACCTGGTCGACGTGGTCTGCGCCGACGCCACCGGAGTCGACGTCTCCGGCTACGACGCGGTCTTCTGCGACCCGGCCCGCCGGTCCGGCAGCGGTCGGCGCACCTTCGACCCGGACAGCTACTCCCCGCCGTGGGACTTCGTCCGGTCGTTGGTCGCCCGGGTGCCCTGCACCGTGCTCAAGGTGGCACCGGGCATCGACCACGCGCTGATCCCGCCGGGAGCCGAGGCCGAGTGGGTCAGCGTCGACCGGGAGGTGGTCGAGGCGGCGTTCTGGTGCGGCCCGCTGGCCGACACCCCGCGCCGGGCCACCCTGCTGCGTACCGGACAGCCGGCCACGGACCTGGTCGGCGACGGCGACGAGCCGGTCGACGTCGGCCCGGTCCGGCGCTTCCTGTACGACCCGGACGGGGCGGTGGTCCGCTCACACCTGGTCGCCGCGTTCGCCGCGACCGTCGACGGCACCCTCGCCGACGAGTCGATCGCCTACGTCTACGCCGACGCGCCGACCGACACGCCGTACGGCCGATGTCTGGAGGTCACCGACGTGCTGCCGTTCTCGCTGAAGCGGCTGCGGGCGCTGCTGCGCGAACGCGGCGTCACCCGGCTGGAGATCCTCAAACGCGGCTCCCCGCTCGACCCCGCCCAGTTGCGCCGCGATCTGCGGCTGCGTACCGCCTCCGGGGCCGGCGTGGCGGCGAGTCTGGTGCTGACCCGGGTGGCCGGCGCCCCGACGGCGCTGCTCGCCCACCCGGTGCCGGCACCCGGCCGGTGACCGCACGCGGCCGACGGCGGGCGCCCGGCCGGTAACGTCGCGCGGCATGGCAGGTACCGCGACCCCGGCGACGACGCTGCTGACCAAGCGGCGGATCACCTTCCAACTACACCCGTACCGGGTCTCGCCGGACACCCCGGACTACGGCGCGGCGGTCGCGGCCGCCCTCGGCGTCGCCGCCGAGCAGGTGTTCAAGACGCTGGTGGCGCAGGTCGACGGGGCACTCGCCGTCGGCGTCGTACCGGTCACCGGGGAGCTGGACCTGAAGGCTCTGACGGTGGCGCTCGGCGGCAGGCGCGCGGTGCTCGCCGACCGGGTGCTCGCCGAGCGGACCACCGGGTACGTCCGGGGCGGCATCAGCCCGATCGGGCAGCGTAAACGCCTGCCGACGGTGCTGGACGCCTCGGCGCAGCGGTACGCCGAGGTGTACGTATCGGCCGGTCGTCGCGGGTTGCAGTTGAGTATCACTCCGGGTGACCTCGCAGCGGTGGCTGGCGCCCGGTTCGCCCCGATCGCGGCCCACTGATCCGGTCAGTCGACGGGCAGATGTCCACCGCGTTGCTGAATTGTTATCGCAGGCAACAAAACTGGTGACGTCACCGTCTTGTGCTCGGCACCACAGTCCTAATACGTTGCCGGACACAACAAAAACCGCGATGGCCCAGCTCAGCCCCAGGCCGTTGCCGTCGCCGGCCGGGCCTCCGGAGCCCACCAGCGCCCCGCGAGCCCACGCCCGAGACCGCACGACTCGCACCAGCACAAACCCCTTGTACGCGGAACATCACCCTTCGAAAGGACCCGAGCGATGCGCAAAGGGATCCTCAGCACCGCCGCCGCCGGCGTCCTGCTCGCCGGCGGCCTGACCGCCTGTGGCAGCGACACCGGCAGCGACACCGGCAGCGGCGACACGCCGACTCCGAAGATCGGCGTGATCCTGCCGGACAGCGCCTCCTCCGACCGCTGGGAGACCGCCGACCGGCGCTTCCTGCAGGAGGCGTTCGACGCCGCCGGCGTCGACGCCACCATCCAGAACGCCCAGGGCGACAAGGCCCAGTTCCAGACCCTCGCCGACCAGATGATCACCGACGGGGCCACCGTCCTGATGATCGTCAACCTGGATTCCGGCACCGGCAAGGCAGTGCTGGACAAGGCGAAGCAGCAGGGCGTCGCCACCATCGACTACGACCGGCTCACCCTGGGCGGCTCCGCCGAGTACTACGTGAGCTTCGACAACGAGGCCGTCGGCCAACTGCAGGGCGAGGGCCTGGTCAAGTGCCTGACCGACGCCGGCGTGGAGAAGCCGACCATCGCCACCCTAAACGGCTCCGAGACCGACAACAACGCCACCCTGTTCAAGGCCGGCTACGACGGCGTGCTCGACCCGCTGTACGAGTCCGGCGAGTACGTCAAGGGCCCGGACCGCTGGGTGCCGGACTGGGACAACACCCAGGCCGCCACGCTGTTCGAGCAGATGCTGACCCAGACCGGCGGCGAGATCGACGGCGTGCTGGCTGCCAACGACGGCCTCGGCAACGCGGCGATCTCGGTGCTCAAGCGCAACGAGCTCAACGGTCAGGTGCCGGTCACCGGGCAGGACGCCACCCCGCAGGGCCTGCAGAACATCCTCGCCGGCGATCAGTGCATGACCGTCTACAAGGCAATCAAGGCCGAGGCGCAGGCCGCCGCCGACCTGGCGGTCGCGCTGGCCAACGGTGAGCGCAAGGAGGTCGCGCAGACCGTCACCGACCCGGAGACCAACCGGGAGGTGCCGTCGGTGCTGCTCACCCCGCAGGCCATCTACAAGGAGAACGTCGCCGACGTGGTCAACGACGGCTACGTCACCGCCGAAGAGCTCTGCACCGACGAGTTCGCCGAGCTCTGCGTCGAGGCCGGCATCAGCTGACCGGCGTACCGGCGACCCACCGGTAGCCCCGCCGCGCGGGTGTCGCCCGGCAGCACCATCGCCGGGTGACACCCGCGGCGGCGGAACCGGCGCCGGCCGGGCACCCTTACGAAGGAGACCACCCGTGTCCGCGACCCCCCTGCTGCAACTGCGCGGGATCGACAAGAACTTCGGCCCCGTCCAGGTGCTGCGCAACGTCGACTTCGCCGTCTATCCCGGCGAGGTGACCGCGCTCGTCGGTGACAACGGTGCCGGCAAGTCCACCTTGGTCAAATGCATCAGCGGCATCCACCCGATCGACCGCGGCGAGGTCGTCGTCGACGGCCGCCGGGTGCACATCCACAACCCGCGCGACGCCGCGTCGCACGGCATCGAGGTCGTCTACCAGGACCTCGCGCTCTGCGACAACCTCGACATCGTGCAGAACATGTTCCTCGGGCGGGAGAAGCGCACCGGGATCGTCCTGGACGAGACCACCATGGAGCAGATGGCCGCGGACACCCTCGCCGGGCTCTCCGTCCGGACCGTCAAGTCGCTGCGGCAACTCGTCGCCAGCCTCTCCGGCGGCCAGCGCCAGACCGTCGCCATCGCCAAGGCGGTGCTGTGGAACAGCAAGGTCGTCATCCTCGACGAACCCACCGCGGCGCTCGGCGTCGCCCAGACCGCCCAGGTGCTCGAACTGGTCCGCCGGCTCGCCGACAACGGCCTCGCCGTCGTACTGATCTCACACAACATGAACGACGTCTTCGCGGTGTCGGACCGGATCGCCGCGCTGTACCTCGGCCAGATGGTCGCCCAGGTCCGCAGCACGGAGATCACCCACGCGCAGATCGTGGAGCTGATCACCGCCGGCCGCAGCGGTGACCTCGGCCTGCCGGCCGACAACGGCACCGAGTACGCCGCCACCACCGGACCGGGAGCCGACCGATGAGCACCGCCACCTCAACAGTCCAGCGGCCCGCCGCCTCGGCCGACTCGCCCGGCGTCGGCGAACACCTGCGCAACTACTTCTCCCGGGTGCGCGGCGGCGACCTCGGCGCACTGCCCGCGATCCTCGGCCTCATCGTGCTCTGCACGGTCTTCTCGATCGTGCGGCCCAACTTCTTCACCGCCGGCAACTTCGCCAACCTGTTCATCCAGGGCGGAGCGGTCACCCTGATCGCGATGGGGCTGATCTTCGTCCTGCTGCTCGGTGAGATCGACCTGTCCGCCGGCTTCGCCAGCGGCGTCTGCGCCGCGATCCTGGCGGTCGTCTCCACCGAGATGGGACTGCCCTGGTACGTGGCGGTGCTGGCAGCGGTGGCCACCGGAACCCTGATCGGCACCGTCCTCGGATTCCTGGTCGCCAAGGTCGGTATCCCGTCGTTCGTGGTCACCCTGGCCGCGTTCCTCGCCTTCCAGGGCACGGTGCTGCTGCTGATCGAAGGCGGCAAGAACGTCTCGCTGCGCGACGACGTGCTGATCGCGATCGTCAACCGCAACGTCCCGCCGGTCGTCGGTTGGGCCATCTTCGGCGTCGGGGTGGCCGGGTTCGCGCTGATCCAACTGCTGCGCTACCGCACCCGGTCCGCCAAGGGCCTGGTCACCGACCCGATGGTGGTGGTGCTGGCCCGCATCGGCGTGCTGATCGCGATCGCCGGTGCCGCTGTCTACATCCTCAACCAGGAGCGCAGCATCAACCCGCTGATCACCTCGCTGCGCGGGGTGCCGATCGTGGTACCGGTCATCGTGGTACTGCTGATCTTCTGGACCTTCGTGCTGCGGCGCACCGCGTACGGTCGGCACATCTACGCCGTCGGCGGCAACCGGGAGGCCGCCCGCCGGGCCGGTATCAACGTCGACCGGATCCGGATCTCCGCCTTCATGATCTGCTCCTCGATGGCCGCCGTCGGCGGCATCGTGGCCGCCAGCCGGGCCAACTCGGTGGACGCCAACACCGGCGGCAGCAACGTGCTGCTGTTCGCCGTCGGCGCAGCGGTGATCGGCGGCACCAGCCTGTTCGGCGGCAAGGGCCGGGTCCTCGACGCGGTCCTCGGCGGCGCCGTGGTCGCGGTCATCGAGAACGGCATGGGGCTGATGAATGTCAGCTCCGGGGTGAAGTTCGTCTTCACCGGTCTGGTCCTGCTGCTGGCCGCCAGCGTCGACGCGCTGTCCCGTCGTCGCGCCGCCGCCGGGTCACGATGACTGCGGAGACGACGATCCGATGCGGGCAGGACCCAGCCAGGAGGAGATCCGCCGGCACAACCTCGGCGCGTTGCTGCGGCACGTGCACGTGCACGGTGCCACCTCACGCGCCGAACTGACCACCACGCTGGGGCTCAACCGCAGCACCATCGGCGCGCTCACCGCCGACCTGGCCGCCGCCGGCCTGGTCAGCGAGGGCGGTGCCCGGGAAACCGGCCGGGCCGGACGACCGTCGCTGGTCGTCCGGCCCGCGTCCGAGCGGGTGTACGCGTACGCGCTCAGCATCGAGGTCGACCGGTTACGGGCCGCCCGGGTCGGACTTGGTGGCCGGATCCTCGACACGCGCACCGGCGACCGACCCCGGGGCACCCTCGCCGCCGAGGCGGTCGGCCCACTCACCGGCTTCGTCAAGGAGCTGCACCAGGCGGTGCCGGCCGGCGCGGTCTGCGTCGGCAGCGGCGTCGCGGTCTGCGGCATGGTCCGCCGCGACGACGGCATGGTCCGGCTCGGCCCCACCATGGGCTGGGTCGACGAGCCGCTCGGCGCGGCCCTGGCCGAGGCGCTCGGCGACGACCGGGGCGTGCTGGTCGGCAACGTCTCCGACGTGTGCGCGCTGGCCGAACACACCCGGGGCGCGGCGGTCGGCTGCGAACACGTCATTTACCTGTACGGCGACGTCGGCGTCGGCGCCGGGATCATCGCCGGTGGCCGGCGGGTCACCGGACACGGCGGGTACGGCGGCGAGGTCGGCCACATGGTAGTGCACCCCGGCGGCCGGCCCTGCCTGTGCGGATCTCGCGGCTGCTGGGAAACCGAGATCGGCGAACACGCGCTGATCCAGGCAGCCGGCCGCAGCGGGGAAGTCGTCGGCCGGGAGGCGGTGCTCGCCGTGGTGGACGCGGCCGACCGGGGCGACAGCCAGGCCCAGGCCGCCGTCCGCCAGGTCGGCAACTGGCTCGGCTTCGGCGTGGCCAACCTGGTCAACATCTTCAACCCGGAGACGGTGATCTTCGGCGGTACGCTGCGGGACGTCTACCTGGCGGCGGCCGCGCACGTGCGCAGTCGGCTCAACTCCAACGGGCTACCGGCCTGCCGGGAACACGTCCGGCTGCGTACCCCGAAACTCGGCGACGACGCCCCGTTGCTCGGCGCCGCCGAGCTGGCCTTCGAGCAGTTGCTCGCCGACCCGCTCGACGCGGTGGCCGGCTGACCCGGTCAGCCGACCGCCTGCGCCGACCCGAGGCCCTGCCAGGTGCGCCACAGATCGGCGTACGGACCGTCGGCGGCGACCAGCTCGTCGTGCGAGCCGAACTCGGTGATCAGCCCGTCCTCGACCACGGCGATCCGGTCGGCGTCGTGCGCCGAGTACAGCCGGTGCGCGATCGCGATCACCGTACGCCCGTGCAGCACCGCCGCGAGCGACCGCTCCGTGCGCCGGGCGGTACGCGGGTCGATCAGCGACGTCGCCTCGTCCAGCACCAGGGTCTGCGGATCGGCCAGCACCAGCCGGGCCAGGGCGAGCTGCTGGGCCTGGTCCGGACCGACCGGGTGGCCGCCGGCACCGACCACCGTGGCCGCCCCGTCCGGCAGGGCGGACACCCAGTCCAGTGCGTCGACGGCGGCCAACGCGTCGCGTACCTCGGCGTCGGTGGCGTCCGGCCGGACCAGCGCGACGTTGTCGCGCACCGTACCGATGAAGACGTGATGCTCCTGGGTTACCAGGGCGACCCGGCCGCGTAGCTGGTCCGGGGCGAGGTCGGTCAGCGGTACGCCGCCGGCGGTGACCGAGCCGGCGGTCGGCCGCAGCACCCCGGCCAGCAGCCGGCCCAGGGTGGACTTGCCGGCGCCGGACGGCCCGACGATGGCGATCCGCTCCCCCGGCTGGGGCACCAGGGTGACCCCGCGCAGCACTTCCCGCCCGTCGACGTAGTTGAAGTGGACGTCGACCGCCGCGACCGGGTCGGCGGCGCGTACGCCGTCGGGTGCCGGCGCGCGGGGCACCGCGGTCGCGGGCCGGTCCGGCTGGGCGACGCCGAGCAGCCGGGCCAGCGACGCGGCACCGAGCTGCAGTTCGTCCAGCCAGTTCAGCAGCCGGTCCAGCGGGGCGGCCAGCAGCTGCACGTAGAGCACCGCCGCGGTGACCTGGCCGAGCGTCACCCAGCCGCGCAGGTAGCACCAGCCGCCGACCGCCAGGGTCGCCGCGACCGGCACCACGTAGCTGATCTCGATCAGCGGGAACCAGACGGTACGCAGCCACAGTGTGTAACGCTCGGCCGCGTACTGCCGGGCGATGTCGGTGTCGGTACGCCGCCGCCGGTGCTCCTGCCGGCGCAGCGCCTCGACGGTCCGGGCACCGTCGACGGTTTCGCTGAGCCCGTCGGTGATCCGCGAGTACGCGGCGCTCTCGGCCAGGTAGCCGTCCGGTGCCCGGCGCAGATACCAGCGGGTGCCTGCCCACAGCAGCGGCACCACGATCAGGCAGGGCACCGCCAGCACCGGGGCGACCAGCAGCAACGCCCCGAAGATGAAGGTCGCGGTGCTGATCGCGATCAGCGTCTCGGGCACCGCGAACCGCACCGACTTGGACAGCACGGCGACGTCGTGCGAGGTCCGGGTGAGCAGGTCACCGGTGCCGGCCTTCTCCACCGTCGACAGCGGGATGGACAGCACCCGGCCGATGAACTCTTCGCGCAACGCGGCCAGCACCCGCTCGCCGAGCCGGGCGGACGCCACGTGCGCGTAGCGAGCGAGCACCGCCTGTAAGACCAGGAACCCGGCGATCGCCAGGGCGGTCCGGTCGACGGCGGCGATCGCCGCCGTCCCGGTGGTGAGCGTCTCGACCAGGCCGCCGAGCAGCCGGGGCGCGGCGAGCCCGGCGACCGCAGCACCCACGTGCAGCGCGAGGGCACCGGCCAGCATCCGTGGGTGCCGGCGGACCAGGACACGGGCGTACCGGCGGACCTCGGCCCGGTCCGCGACCGGCAACGCCGTCACGACGCCACCTCACTCAACGCCGCCGGCTCGGTGGATGCCGCCAGCTCGGCGCGGGTCACCAGGGCGGCGTACCCGGGTTCGGTGCGCAGCAGCTCGGCGTGACTGCCGTCGGCCACCACCCGGCCGGCGTCGACGAACACCACCCGGTCGGCGTGTTCCAGCAGCAGCGGGCTGGTGGTGCAGACGACGGTGGTCCGGCCGGTCCGTGCGGCCCTCAGCCTGGCCGCGATCCGCACCTCGGTGTGCGCGTCCACGGCGCTGGTCGGCTCGACCAGCACCAGGACCGGCGGGTCGGCGAGCAGCGCCCGGGCCAGCCGGAGCCGCTGCTGCTGACCGCCGGAGAACTCCCGGCCACGTTCGGCGACCTCGGCATCGAGACCGTCCGGCAGCGCATCGACGATGTCGGTGGCGCTGGCCGCGACCAGCGCCGCCCGGATCGCGTCGTCGCTGGCCCGCCCGGTGCCGTCGAGTTCGTCGCGCAGCCGGCCGGTGAACAGCCGGTCGTCGTTGTCGGTCACCAGGATCCGCTGCCGGACCGTGGCCAGGTCCAGCTCCCGCAGCGGTACGCCAGCCAGGGCGACCTCGGCGTCGCGGTAGCGCCCCAGCCGGTCGGCGAGCCCGGCGACGTCCTCCGGCGCGGTGGCCGCGACGGCGGTCAACTGGTACGGGGCCACCCGCAGGCCGGACGTGGAATCGACCAGTTCGCCGTCGCGGTCCGACAGTCGGCGCGGCCACGCCGGGTCGGTGAACTCCGGCGTGATGGCGAGCAGGCCCGCGACCCGCCGGGCGGCGACGTGGCCACGGGTCATGGTGTGCAGGAACTCGGTCAGCGTCCGGATCGGACCGGTCAGGAACGCGGTGTACGCGTAGGCGGCGACCAGTTGCCCGACGGTCAGCTCGCCGGAGAGCGTGAGCCGCGCCCCGAGCCAGGTCACCAGCACCAGGAACATCCCGGGCAGCAGCAGCTGGCCGGCCTCCAGGACGGACTCGACCCGGGCCAGCCGGTCACCGCGCCGCCGCAGCTCCTGCGACTGGTCCCGGTAGCGGCCGGCGAAGGCCGGTTCACCGCCGACGCCGCGCAGGATCCGCAGGCCGGTCACGGTGTCGCCGGCCAGGGTCGCCAGGGTGGCCTGCTGGTCCCGGTACGTCTGCTGACGACGGTGCAGCGGCCGCAGGCCGAGCCCGACGGCCGCCATCAGCGCCGGCACCCCGATCACGATCACCAGCCCGAGCGGAACGGAGGTGCCGAGCAGGATCGCGGCGACCACGACGATCGCCACCACCGCACCGACCGCCCGGGCGACGACCTCCACCGCGCCGCCGAGACTGCCCATGTCGGCGGTCCCGATGCTCACCACCTCGCCGGTGGCCAGCCGTTTCGGCAGGGTGGCGCCGAGCCGGTTGGCCTGCCGTACGGTGAGCTGGACCGTGCGGTACGCGGTGGACAGCCAGTTGAACACGCCGAACCAGTGCTGGCTGATGCTGGCCGTCGCCTGGACCAGCCCCAGCCCCAGTAGCACCGCCGACCAGCCGAGCAGCGCCTGCGGATCGCGGGCGGTGAGGCCGACGTCGACGGCGCGCCCGAGAACCGCCGGCATCAACGCCTGGCTGCCCATCCAGACCACGCTGAGCACCGATCCCCAGGCCACGGACGCCCCGGCGCGTCCGGCCAGCCAGCGCAGCAGACGCAGGGCTGACCGGTGATCGGCTACGCCGGGATCGGCGACGGGCAGGGTCCACATGACATCGTGACCGTACGGCTACATTGCGTGGCCGATCCACCGATTTTCCATTTCCGCCGGTCGGTCGGCGGCGGCTTCAGCGGTCGACCTGGGTGAAGTCCCAGCTGTGCGGTGCACGGGTGACCAGCCGCAGCGGTGGTTCCGGCAACGACAACGGGCTGCTGCGCCACTTCGAGATGACGACCAGCCGGTCATCGGTCGATGAGAAGACCTCACTGGCCAGGTGCAGCGGGCTGTGTTCGATCTCCGGCAGCGCGGTGTCACAGACCCAGGTGAGCAACTCGGTCAGGCGGGACGGCTCGGCCTTCGCCTCCCACATCCGCACGATCACGTCGCCGGACATTACACGCTCACCGTGGTCAACGGCAGCGCGGAGTCGGCCGGCAGGTCCAGCCGGCTGGCCGGTACCCCGGCGGCGACCAGATGCGAACCGAGCGCCGCAACCATCGCGCCGTTGTCGGTGCAGAGTTTCGGCCGGGGCACCCGGACCCGGATCCCGTACCGCTCGCAGCGTTGCTCGGCCATCGCCCGCAGCCGCGAGTTGGCCGCCACCCCACCACCGATGACCAGGGTCTCGACGCCCCGGTCCCGGCAGGCGTCGACCGCCTTGGCGGTCAGCACGTCGCAGACCGCCTCCTGGAACGACGCGGCGACCTCCGCCACCGGCACCGGCTCACCGGCCCGTTCCCGGGCCTCGACCCAGCGGGCCACCGCAGTCTTCAACCCGGAGAAGGAGAAGTCGAACCGGTGCGCGGCGAGGTCCTTCGGCGCGGTGAGTCCACGGGGGAACGCGATCGCCGCGGCGTCACCGTCGCGGGCCGACCGGTCGATCGGCGGACCGCCGGGGAACGGCAGACCGAGCAGCCGGGCCACCTTGTCGAACGCCTCGCCGGCGGCGTCGTCGATGGTGGCGCCGAGCGGGGTGACTCCGGCGGTCAGGTCGTCGACCAGCAGCAGCGACGAGTGCCCGCCGGAGACCAGCAGGGCGATCGCCGGTTCCGGCAGCGGACCGTGCTCCAGGGTGTCGACGGCCACGTGGGCGGCGAGGTGGTTGACGCCGTACACCGGCTTGTCGGTAGCGATCGCGTAGCCCTTGGCCGCCGCGACACCGACCAGCAGGGCACCGGCCAGACCGGGGCCGGCGGTCACCGCGATCGCGTCGATGTCGGCCAGGGTGACGCCGGCGTCGTCGAGGGCCCGGCGCATCGTCGGCACGATCGCCTCCAGGTGGGCCCGGCTGGCCACCTCCGGCACCACGCCGCCGAACCGGGCGTGTTCGGCCACACTGGAGGCCAGCGCGTCGGCGAGCAGCGTGTGCCCGCGGACGATGCCGACCCCGGTCTCGTCGCAGGAGGTCTCGATCCCGAGGACCAGAGGTTCGTCAGCCATCTCGCATCATCACCAGAGCGTCAGTGTTGCTGGGTTGGTAGTAGCCACGGCGTACGCCGACCGGTTCGAAACCGTACGCCGCGTACAGCCGCTGCGCGGGTGCGTTGTCCACCGCGACTTCCAGGAAGGTCCGGCCGGCCCCGCGCCGGGTGGCTTCGTCGAGCAGGCCGACCAGCAGGGTCCGGCCCACGCCGCGCCGTTGCTGGTCCCGGCGTACCGCGACGTTCTGCACCCACGCCTCGTCGGGTGTCGCCGGGTCGCCGGCCAGTGCCAGCCCGGCGTACCCGGCCAGCTGGTCGGTGCCGTCGACGACGGCCAGGTAGTGGTGCCCGTTGGCCAGCTCGTTCCAGAACATCTCGGCCGACCACTGTTCGGCACCGAACAGGTCGGCTTCAATCGGTACCGCCTGTTCGATGTGCCACCAGCGGAACCGGACGGTCCGCAGCTGCCCACCGACCTGGGTCACTGAAGCACCGGTTTGCGTCCGGCCGCCGCGACCGCGTCGGGCCGGCGCAGGTAGCAAGGGGTCAACGGCTCGGTGGGCACGGCGGTGCGGACCCGGTCGGCCGCCAACCGCGCCAGCGGCAGCGCGTCCGGGTAGCGGGGCTCGGGTCGCACCGGTACGCCGAGCAGTTCGGCGTACCGCAGGGCACCGTCGCCGACTGCCGTGGTTACGCCGAGACCCGGCAGGGCCTCGGCGACGGCGGCCGGTGCGCCGACCGCCGGGTCGGTGAGCCGCCGACCGTCGGCGGCGTACACCGCCCAGTAGATCTCCCGGCGCCGCGCGTCGGTAGCAGCCAGCACCCGGCCGGTCGCGGCGTCGGTGCCGGCGAGGTCGGTCCCGGCGGCGTAGCCGAGCGCGTCGAGCGAGTTGACGCCGTACGTCGGGATGTCGAGGGCATGCGCCACGCTGGCGGCGGTGACCAGACCGACCCGCAGTCCGGTGAACGGCCCGGGTCCGACCCCGGCCACCACCGCGGTCAGGTCCGCCGCCGTCGCACCGGACTCGACAAGGCAGGCGGCGATCTGCGGGGAGAGCAGTTCGCCGTGCGCCCGCGCGTCGACCGTACGTCGGCTTGCCAGCAGACGTACGTCGTCGGTGATCTCGGCCAGCGCGGCGGTCACCGCGGGAGTCGACGAATCCAGCACCAGTACCAGCACGGTATGCACCCTAACCGGACACCGCGTCCGGCTCCTGGCTGCCCTCGGCGCGCCCGTGCCGCCGGTCGGGCGGTGAGACCCACGCCCGGATGTGCGACGTACTCCCCGAGTCAATCGACGTACGGCACGGTGAGCGGCACTACCCGGTGGTGCCGCTGGCCGAGCTGGCGATCGCCGATCCGGGTGTCGCCCGACTACTGGCCCGGCACCGGGCGGGCCGCAGCGGTCAGCCGGTACCGGGGCGCAGCGGTTGACCGGTCAGCCGGCCACCGGCTGACCGGCACCGCCGGTCCGGCTCCAGTCGATGCCGGGCAGGCCGGCGTCGGCCAGCGCCTTGTCGGTGGCGCTGAACGGCCGGCTGCCGAGGAAGCCCCGCGGGTTCATCGGGCTGGGGTGGCCGGCCTCCAGCACGACGTGCCCCGGGTTGGTGATCAGCCCGCGCTTCTTGCGGGCGTAGCCGCCCCACAGCAGGAAGACGACCCGCTGGTCGCGGGCGTCGAGCGCGGCGATCGTGGCGTCGGTGAACTCCTCCCAGCCCTTGCCGGCGTGCGAGCCGGGCCGGCCCTGCCGCACGGTGAGCACCGCGTTGAGCAGCAGCACGCCCTGGGCCGCCCAGCCGGTCAGGTCACCGCTGCGTGGCATCGGCACCCCGACATCGGTGCCCAGCTCCTTGAATACGTTGCGCAGCGACGGCGGCACCGGCACCCCGTCGCGGACGCTGAAGCTGAGCCCGTGGGCCTGCCCGGCCCGGTGGTACGGGTCCTGGCCGAGGACCAGCACCCGGCACTGCTCCGGCGGGCACAGCTGGTACGCGGTGAACAGGTCCTCCACCGGCGGGTACACCGTCTGGTCGGCGTACTCGTCGGCGACGTACCGGCCGAGCGCGGCGGTGCCGGCCGGGTCCAGGTGCGGGGTGAGCGCGGTGGCCCAGGCAGGAGGCAACATGGCCAGCAGGTCGAGCATCTCGGGAGCCTTTCGTCACGCCTCGGTGGTGGCCGCCGCCCGTCCTCATGGAGAGCTGCGCGCCGTCCGGCACTCTACGGGTGGCCTGCGACATCACCGTCCAGCATGGCCGGCCGGCTGGTCCAGCGCGGCGAGCCGGCCCGACCAGCCGGGGCCCAGCCCGGTCACCTCGGCGGTCCGGGAGTCGTCCTCGGCCCGGTGCATGCGGATCAGCAGATGTGCCTCGGCGAGCTGCTCGACCATCCCCTCGCCCCACTCGACGACGGTGACCGCCCGGTCCATGTCGGCGTCCAGGTCGAGGTCGTCGATCTCGGCCCGTGGGTCGGGTGCGTCGCCGAGCCGGTACGCGTCGGCGTGCACCAGGGTGAGCGTGCCGCCGCGGGCCGGATCCGGCTGGTGTACCCGGGCGATGACAAACGTCGGCGAGGTGACGTCTCCGCGTACCCCGAGGCCGTCGCCGATGCCCTGCACCAGGACGGTCTTGCCGGCACCGAGCGGACCGGTCAGCACCACCAGGTCGCCCTGGCGCAGCAGCCGGCCGAGGCGGCGGCCGAGGTCGTGGGTGTCGGCCAGTTCGGGAAGCGGGATCCGGACGGTCATCGGGCGATTTTCGCAAGGAACGCGAACAGCGCCGCGTTGACCCGGTCGGCGTGTTCCAGCATCACCACGTGCCCGCCGTCGGGGATTCTCACGTAGTCGGCATCGGGCAGCCGACGCAGGATCTCCTCCGAGTGCGTCAGCGGGGTGATCATGTCCTTGTCGCCGACGATGACCAGGGTGGGGCTGCTCTCCAGGACCGCGAGCGCCGGGTACCGGGAGTGGGTCAGCAGGGTCCGTACGTACCGGGTGACGGTCTCCGCCGAGGTCCGCGAGTTCATCCGTTCGACGTAGCTGACCAGCGCCGGGCTGGGCCGGTCGGTGCCGAAGCCGTACTGGCGGGTCAGCAGCCAGGCGAGGTCGGCGGTGGCCACTCGCAGCCGGTCGATCACCGAACCGGTCAGCCGGGTGGCGTTGTTGACCAGCATCAGCAGTGGCGAGCCGGCCCGACTGAGAATCGCCGGCAGGCCGAGCCGGGCCTCGTCGGCCAGGTTGCCCGAGGTCGCCATCAGTACGGTGCCGACCACCCGGGCACGGAACAGCTCCGGATGCCGTTGCGCCAGGGCCATGATGGTCATGCCGCCCATCGAGTGTCCGACCAGGATCAGTGGGCCATCGCCAGCGGCCTGCTCGATGACCGCGCGCAGCGTCTCACCGAGCGCGTCGATCTCGTAGTCGCCGGACTCCAGCCGCCCGGAGCGGCCGTGGCCGGGCTGGTCGTAGCAGATTAACCGGTACTCACCCCGCCGGGTCAGCTCCCGGCGTTGGAAGTGAAAGGTCCCCATGTCCAGGCAGTAGCCGTGTACAAAGACGATCGTCGGCCGCGGCGGTGCCGCGTCGTCCGGCTCGACGATCTCCACGTACACGTCGGTGCCATCGGCGGCGGTGACCACCCGGGTCTCGTCATAGGGCAGTTCTCCGAAGGGTTCGTCGGCGTACCGGTCTGCCACCTCCCGCTTGAGTCGGCGCACCAGGGCGCGTTCAACGGTGACCGTCGCGGTCACCCCGGCCGCCGCGACGCCGAGGGCCGCGCCCACGATGCCGGCGGTCCGGGCCACCTTCTGCGCACCGGCCCGCTGCCCGCTCATGGCCGGCTGTCCTGGTAGATCCGGGGCACCCGGGGACTACCGAACCGGGTGACGATCTCGTAGTTGATGGTGCCGACCGCGTCGGCCCAGTCGTCGGCGGTCGGGCCGCCGTCGCGTCCGTCACCGAACAATGTGGCCACCTCCCCAGCGTTGATCTCGTCGTCGCCGCAGTCGAGCACGATCTGGTCCATGCACACCCGACCGGCGATCCGCCGCACCCGGCCGCCGAGGCGCACCGGACCGGCGTTGGACGCGTGCCGGGGCACCCCGTCGGCGTAGCCGAGCGGCACCACGGCCAGGGTGCTCTCCCGTTCGGTGTGGTAGGTGTGCCCGTAGGAGACGCCCTGCCCGGCGGGGACCCGCTTGACCAGCATCACCCGGGCGCGGACGGTCATCGCCGGCCGTAGACCGAAGGTCTCGCCCGGCACCGGCGACAGCCCGTAGCAGGCGATACCGGGCCGGACCAGGTCGAAGTGGGTGTCCGGCCGGGTCAGGGTGGCCGCCGAGTTGGCCAGGTGCCGGTAGCGGGGGCGCAGCCCGTACCGGCTGGCCACGGCCAGCCCGTCGTGGTACGCCGCCAGCTGCCGGTCGATGGTGGCGTGCCCGGGCGCGTCGGCGAAGACGAAGTGGCTCCACACCCCGACCACCTCGACGGTGCCGTCAGACTGCGCCTTGGCGGCCGCCTCGACCAGCTCGGGCCAGTCGTCGCCGGTGGCCCCGCCCCGGGACAACCCGGTGTCGAGCTTGAGGTGCAACCGGGCCGGCCGGCCGGCGAGTCGGGCCGCGGCGACCGCCTCGGACAGCAGGGCGCGGCTGCCCACGCCGAGGTCGACGTCGGCGGCGACCGCGTCGTGTAGCGGCAGCCCGGGGCTGATCAGCCAGGCCAGCACCGGCGCGGTCAACCCCGCGCCGCGCAGCTCCAACGCCTCACCGAGGGTGCAGACGCCGAGCCAGTCAGCTCCGGCGTCGAGAGCGGCCCGGGCCGCCGGCCCCATCCCGTGGCCGTACCCGTCGCCCTTCACCACCGCCATCAGCTCGGCGCTGGTGCCGGCCCGCAGCCGGGCCACGTTCTCCCGAATCGCGTCCAGGTCGACCCGCACCTCTGCCTGCCACATGGAGCCAGCCTACTGACCAGTCACCTGATCGGGCAGGTTCCCGGCCGGTCAGGTCGGCACCGACCAGGGTCAGATCATCGTCACCCGCTGGAAGGCCACCATCACCCGTCGGTCAGGTCGGCCACCACCGGGCGCAGCGCGGCGGCCACCTCGACCGCGGTGACCGGCCCGTTGCGGGCAGCGGCCCGGCCGGCCAGGCCGTGCACGTACGCGGCGGCCAGCGCCGCCCGCTGCGGGTCCAGCCCAGCGGCGAGCAGCGAGCCGAGCAGGCCGGCCAGCACGTCGCCGGTGCCGCCGGTGGCCAGCGCCGGGGTGCCGGTGGCGTTCACGTACGCCCGTCCGTCCGGGGCGGCGACCACCGTACGGTCGCCCTTGAGCAGGACAGTCGCCCGCATCCAGGCGGCCAGCCGCAGCGCGGCCCCGACCCGGTCGTCGCCGGGTGGCTGGCCGGCGAGCCGGGCGAACTCCCGATCGTGCGGGGTGATCACGGTGGGTGCCTGCCGGCCGCGTAGCTGCTCCGCCCAGCTGCCGTCGACCAGCATGGTCAACGCGTCGGCGTCCAGCACCACCGGCACCGGCGCGGCCAGCACCGACCGCAGCTCGGTCACGGCGTGTTCCCCGCCGCCCAGCCCGGAGCCGCACACCCAGGCCTGCACCCGGCCGGCATCGGCGACCCGACCGGTGGCGATCACCGAGGGGTACCGGTCCAGCACCTGGGCGGCGGCGCTGCCGGCGTACCGGACCAGGCCCGTCGGCCCGGCGACCGCCCCGCCGACGGAGAGTACCGCCGCGCCCGGATAGGTCGCTGATCCGGTCGCCACCCCGACGACTCCCCGGGTGTACTTCTCGGCTGCCGGGGCCAGCGTCGGCCACCAGGCTGACACGTCGTCGCGACCGGGCACCTCGAACACGGGTGTGCCGCGCAACCACGGTCGCAGGCCGATGTCGACCAGCTCCACGTGGCCGGCGCGGACGGCGGCCGGTCCGACCATCAGGGCCGGCTTCAGGCATCCGAAGGTGACGGTGACGTCGGCCCGCACGGTGTCCGTCCCGGCCCCGGTAGCTCCGGACCCGGCCAGGCCAGCTCCGGTCGACGGCACCGCGGCGCCGTCGGGCACCCCGCCGGTGTCGACCGCCACGCCGCTGGGCACGTCCACCGCGACCAGCACCGGCCGACCGCCACGTGCCGAAGTGAGCTCGCCGGCCCGGGCGAGCGCACCGGCGGCCGGCTCCCGCAGCCCGCCGGTGCCGCCGATGCCGACGATCCCGTCCAGGATCAGGTCCGCGTGCCGGCCGGCACCGTCGGCGGTCCGACCGTCGGCCGCCCGGCCGCCCGCGGCCCGCAACGCGGCGAGCCCGCCACAGTGGGCCCGGTCCGGACGCAGCAGCCAGGCGGTGACCCGGGCGCCCCGGCGGGCCAGCCGGGCTCCGGCGTACAGCGTGTCACCGCCGTTGTCGCCCGAGCCGACCAGCAGCAGCACCTCGGCACCGTAGACCCCGCCGCGCTCGACGAGCAGGGTGGCGCACCTGCGGGCCAGGCCGGCGGCGGCCCGGTGCATCAATGTCCCCGGTGGAACGGTCGCCATCAGCGCCTGCTCGGCGCTGCGGACGTCGGACACCCGCCACACCTGGATCATTCCTCGCACCTCCGCCGCGCCGCCTTCGTCGCGCACCACCCATGGTCACCCTACCGGCGGTGGTGACCGGTGGGACGGTAACCGCTGCGCCGATTGTCCACAGGGTCCCCCGCCACGCTGTCGGTTCCGGATAGCGTCTGCCCATCGACGCATGCCGACGGAGGCGATATGAGTGAGCGGAGGCGACGTGGGTGAACTGCCCGGCAACGACGTGGGCCCGGCCGGCGGCGGGCCGCTGCGGGTGCGGCCGGCCGTGCTGCACGACGCCGCCGACTGGCTGGCGGTCCACCGGCTGGCCGGGTGATCACGTACCAGCAGCTGTGGCGGGCCGACCCGGCGGCCTGGCAGCGGGCCGCGTACGGCTGGCGGCGGCGGCAACCAGCGGTCGAGCGGCGGGCCGCTGAGGTGGCCGGGTCGGCCCGGGCGCTGCGCGCCGGCTGGTCCGGCCCGGCGGCGACCGCCGCCGACACCCGGTTGGCCGGCCTGGGTGACCGGCTGGACGCCGTCGGCCCGGCGCTGTGCGTCGTCGACCAGATCCTCAGCCGGTACGCCGAGCAGCTGGCCCGGGCCAAGGCGGTGCTCGCCGACTGGGTCGCCACGGCGGGGGTGCTCGGTCAGGCGATCGACCGGGACGGTCGAATCGGCGTGGTTCGTCGGCATGGTCGAGTACAAGGCGGCGCGGGCGTACGTTCGCCGGGTGGACCGGTGGCTCCCGTCCACCCGGATGTGTTCGGACTGCGGCCGGATCAACGAGCGGATGGCGTTGAACGTCCGGTCGTGGGTCTGTCCGTGCGGGAGTCTCCACGACCGGGATGTCAACGCGGCGATCAACATCAAGGCCGCCGGGCAGGCGGACGTCAACGACCGTGGAGCGCGGGGTAGGACCGGGACCCGTCCCGGCACCGCGCGGTAGAACGGTAACCCACCAGAACACTGCGCGTGTCACGCGCAGCGTGGCTGGAATCGCCGTCGTTTAGGGCGGCGAGGATGTCAGTGGGCCGGGAACAACCCGGCTGCCAGCCGCCCCGGCACGGGCGCGGCGGTCACTCCACGGTGACCGACTTCGCCAGGTTCCGGGGCTGGTCGACGTCGTGTCCCCGGGCGGCGGCGATCTCGCAGGCGAGCACCTGCAGCGGCACCGTGGTCAACAGCGGGGCCAGCAGCGTCGGGGTACGCGGTACGTAGATCAGATCGTCGGCGTACCGCGCCACGGCGGTGTCGCCCTCCTCAGCGATCACCACGGTACGGGCGCCTCGGGCCCGTACCTCCTGGATGTTCGACACGATCTTGTCGTGCAGCATGCCGCGGCCGGCCGGCGACGGCACCACGCAGACCACCGGGGTGCCCTGGTCGATCAGGGCGATCGGGCCGTGCTTGAGCTCGCCGGCGGCGAAGCCTTCGGCGTGCATGTAGGCGAGCTCCTTGAGCTTGAGCGCGCCTTCGAGAGCTACCGGGTAGCCGACATGGCGGCCGATGAACAGCACCTGGTTGGCGGTGGACAGGTCCCGGGCGAGCTGGCGGACCGGCTCCATCGAGTCCAGCACCTGCCGCAGCTTGCCCGGCATCTCCTGCAGCTGACTGACCACGGCGGCCACCTCGTCGGCGTACTTGATGCCGCGCACCTGGGCCAGGTGCAGGCCGATCAGGTAGCAGGCCACCAGCTGGGTGAGGAACGCCTTGGTGGAGGCGACCGCGATCTCCGGGCCGCTGTGGGTGTACAGCACCGCGTCGGACTCGCGCGGGATCGTGGAGCCGTTGGTGTTGCAGATCGCCAACACCCGGGCCTTCTGCTCCTTGGCGTGCCGCAGGGCCATCAGGGTGTCCATCGTCTCGCCGGACTGGGAGATCGCCACCACCAGGGTGGACCGGTCCAGCACCGGGTCCCGGTAGCGGAACTCGCTGGCCAGCTCCACTTCGCACGGGATCCGGGTCCAGTGTTCGATGGCGTACTTGGCGACCATCCCGGAGTGGTACGCCGTACCGCAGGCGACGATGAAGATCTTGTCGGCGTCACGCAGGTCCTGGTCGGTGAGGCGGACCTCGTCCAGCATGATCTCGCCGGTCTCGGTGAGCCGGCCGAGCAGCGTGTCGGCGACCGCCTGCGGCTGCTCGGCGATCTCCTTGAGCATGAAGTAGTCGTAGCCGCTCTTCTCGGCGGCGGAGGCGTCCCAGTCGATGTGGAAGTCACGGCCGAGCGCCGGCGCGCCGGAGAAGTCGGTGATCTCGATGCTGTCCGGGGTGATCAGGACGACCTGGTCCTGACCGAGCTCGACGGCGTCGCGGGTGTGCTCGATGAACGCGGAGACGTCGCTGGCCAGGTAGTGCTCACCCGGGCCACGGCCGACCACCAACGGGGAGTTGCGCCGGGCACCGACCACCGCGTCCGGGATGCTGGCGTCCACGGCGAGCAGGGTGAACGCGCCTTCGAGGCGTTGACACACCCGACGCATCGCGGCGGCCAGCAGTCGCGGCCCTTCCGGCTCGCCGGCCGCACGCAGGTCGGCCAGGGCGGCGGCGAGCAGGTGCGCTGCGCACTCGGTGTCGGTGTCGCTGACGAACTCGACCCCGTCGGCTTCGAGCTCGGCGACCAGCTTGGCGAAGTTCTCGATGATCCCGTTGTGGATGACCGCGACCCGGCCGTCGCGGGACAGGTGCGGGTGGGCGTTGCGGTCGGTCGGTCCGCCGTGGGTGGCCCACCGGGTGTGGCCGATGCCGGCGGTGCCGTCACCGATGCCGACCGTGGCCGGGCAGCAGGTGCTGTCGACCGTCGTGGTGTCCTCGGCGGTGCCGGTGCCGAACCGCTCGTCGCCGAATGCCTTCTCCAGGTTGGTGAGTTTGCCGGCCCGCTTTTCGGTGCGCAGCTCGTCGTCACAGACGATCGCCACGCCGGCCGAATCGTAACCCCGGTATTCGAGCCGCCGGAGCCCGTCCAGCACGATGCCCAGCGCCGGCCGCGCGCCGACGTACCCCACGATTCCACACATGGGTCGTAGCGTAGCCCACGATCGCTCATCGGCGGTGCGCATAACCCCCGCAATCGATCAGGCACGCTGAGCAGTAACCGATCAAACCCGCCTTATAGTGCAAAGTACGGGCGCCGTCATCTGCTTCAATGGACCGCATAAAGTGGCGAGGTGGCCACCTCCCCCGGCACCCCCGCCGACATCGACCCCCTGGTCCGCCGCATGCGCCCGTTCGGCACGACGATTTTCGCCGAAATGTCCGCTCTTGCCGTCCGCACCGGCGCGGTCAATCTCGGCCAGGGCTTCCCGGACACCGACGGGCCCACCGTGATGCTGGCGGCCGCTACCCAGGCGCTGCGCGGCGGCCACAACCAGTACCCGCCTGGTCCCGGCACCCCTGCGCTACGCACCGCTGTCGCCCGCAACCAGCAGCGCTTCTGGGGGCTCGACTACGACCCGGAGACCGAGGTCCTGATCACCGCTGGGGCGACCGAGGCGATCACCGCCGCCATCCTCGCGTTGTGCGAGCCGGGTGACGAGGTGATCTGCTTCGAGCCCTACTACGACTCGTACGCGGCCGCGATCGCGCTCGCCGGTGCGGTCCGCCGGCCGGTCACCCTACGCCCCGACGGGGACGGCCGGTACGCCTTTGATCCGGCCACGCTGCGCACCGCGGTCGGGCCACGTACCCGCCTGGTGCTCCTCAACTCCCCGCACAACCCGACCGGCAAGGTCTTCACCGTCGCCGAGCTCACCGCGATCGCCGCGATATGCCAGGAGCATGACATCTGGGCGGTCACCGACGAGGTGTACGAGCACCTCGTCTTCACCGACGCCGACACCCCACATGTCCCGCTCGCCACCCTGCCCGGGATGCGGGACCGGACGCTCCGCATCTCGTCGGCCGGCAAGACCTTCTCCTGTACGGGCTGGAAGATCGGCTGGGCCAGTGGGCCAGCCACGCTGGTCACCGCCACCGCCCGGGTCAAGCAGTTCCTCACCTACGTCAACGGCGGGCCGCTGCAGCCGGCCGTCGCGGTGGCGCTGGACCTACCGAACAGCTACTTCACCGGGCTGCGGCAGAACATGCAGGCGCAGCGCGACCAACTGGTGGCCGGGCTGTCCGAGGCCGGATTCCGGGTGCTGGTGCCGCAGGGCACCTACTTCGCCACCGCCGACATCAGCCCGCTGGGCGGCACCGACGGGATCGAATTCTGCCTGTCGCTACCGGAGCGCTGCGGAGTGGTCGCCGTACCGACCCAGGTGTTCTACGACGAGCCGGACGCCGGCAGGCTGCTGGTCAGGTTCGCCTTCTGCAAACGTCCCGAGGTCCTCGCCGAAGCCAGCCGGCGACTGGCCGGCCTGCAACCGGCCGGCTGACCGAGCAGGCCGGGTGGCAGGTTCAGGCCCGGTCGATCAGGCTTGCCGGCGTACTGGTCAGGCCGGGCTGACCGCGCGGACAGCAGCTGCGATCCGCTCGGCGACCGAACGGGCAGTCTCCACCGTCGTCGCCTCGACCATCACCCGGACCAGCGGCTCGGTACCAGACGGGCGCAGCAGCACCCGCCCGGTGCCGCCCAGCTCGGCCTCGGCCTGCTCGGCGGCGGACCGTACCGCCGGGTCGCCGGCACCGGCAACCCGGTCGCCGACCGGCACGTTGATCAACACCTGGGGCAGTTTGGTAACGGTGGCCGCCAGACCGGCCAGCGAGGTCCCGGTGGCCGCCATCCGGGACATCAGCTGCAGTCCGGTGAGCACGCCGTCGCCGGTGGTGGCGTAGCTGGGCATCACGATGTGCCCGCTCTGCTCACCGCCCAACGCCAGCCCGCTGGCCCGCAGCTCCTCCAGCACGTACCGGTCACCAACCTTGGTCTCGACCAGCTTGATGCCTTCCCGGGACATGGCCAGCCGCAGCCCGAGGTTGCTCATCACGGTGGCCACCAGGGTGTCGGCGGTCAACGTGCCGGCGTCGCGCATGGCCAGCGCCAGGATCGCCATGATTTCATCGCCGTCCACCTCGGTGCCGTCGGCGGTCACCGCCAGGCACCGGTCGGCGTCGCCGTCGTGGGCCAGCCCCAGGTCGGCGCTGTGTTCGAGGACGGCGGCCCGGACCACGTCGAGGTGGGTCGACCCGCAACCGTCGTTGATGTTGAGCCCGTTCGGCTCGGCGTTGATCGCGATGACCTCCGCGCCGGCCTCCCGGTACGCGACCGGGCCGACCTCGGCCGCCGCGCCGTTCGCGCAGTCAACCACCACCCGCAGCCCGTCGAGCCGGTGGTCGACCGTGCCGACCAGGTGCCCGACGTAGTGCTCGGCTCCGTCCAGCAGGTCGCTCACCCGGCCGATACCGGCCCCGGTGGGCCGCCGTCGGCCGATCGAGCCGTCGCCCTCGATCGCCGCGCCGATCGCGGCTTCGATCTTCATCTCGAGATCGTCCGGCAGTTTGTGCCCGCCGGCGGCGAACAGCTTGATGCCGTTGTCCGGCATCGGGTTGTGCGACGCGGAGAGCATCACCCCGAAGTCGGCCTTGGTCTCCCCGACCAGGAACGCGACGCCAGGGGTCGGCAGCACGCCGACCCGCAGCACGTTCGCGCCGGCGCTGGTCAGCCCGGCCACGACGGCGGCCTCCAGCATCTCGCCGCTGGCCCGCGGATCGCGGCCGACCACGGCCAGCGGCTGACGGCTCGGATCCCGCTCGGCCAGGGTGTGCGCGGCGGCGACCGCGACCGCCAGCGCCAACTCCGGGGTGAGATCGGCGTTGGCCCGCCCGCGTACGCCATCGGTGCCGAACAGCCGCGCCATACCTGTCATCCTCCGATGGTCCCGCTAACGGTGCCGCTCCACCGCCCCTCGGGGGGACGGATCCGCCCGCTGCGATGGCGAGCGAGCCGGCAACCGATGAAGATACTGCCGATGAACGGAAAAATCCGCATCAACTAGACAAAAAAGCACGGACGGCCGAGAAACCCCACGAAGGAGGTGTCCCAGCCGCCCGTTCAGCCGTATCGGACTAGCGCTTCGAGTACTGCGGAGCCTTACGAGCCTTCTTCAGGCCGTACTTCTTGCTCTCCTTGACCCGGTCGTCGCGGGTGAGGAAGCCCGCCTTCTTCAGCGCTGGGCGGTCGTCGCCGTCGTTGGCGCACAGCGCCCGGGCGATACCCAGCCGCAGCGCGCCCGCCTGGCCGGTGATGCCGCCGCCGCGCAGGTTGGCGATCACGTCGAACGCCTCGGCCTTCTCAGCCGTCACCAGCGGCTCCCGGATCAACTGCTGGTGCACCTTGCTCGGGAAGTACTCCTCGAGCTCGCGGTCGTTGCAGGTGACCTTGCCGGAGCCGGGGACGATCCGCACCCGGACGATGGCTTCCTTGCGCCGCCCGACGGTCTGGATCGGGCGCTCGCCGCGCGGCGCGCGCACCACTGGCGCGGGCGTCACGGCGGGGGCCGGCTCGGTCTCGGCAACGGCGACCGGGCTGGCCTCGGTGGTCTCGGTCATGCTTGTTCCTTCGCCCGCGCTCACTGCGCGATCTGCTTGATCTCGAACGGCACCGGCTGCTGCGCGCCGTGCGGGTGCTCGGCGCCGGCGTAGACCTTGAGCTTGCGGATCAGCTTGGCACCGATCTTGTTGTGCGGCAGCATGCCCTTGACGGCCAGCTCGATCGCCCGCTCGGGGCGCTTGGCCAGCAGCTCGTCGTAGCCGACCTGCTTCAGCCCGCCGGGGTAACCGGAGTGCCGGTAGGCCACCTTGGTGTGCCGCTTGTTGCCGGTCAACGCCACCTTGCCGGCGTTGACGACGATGACGAAGTCACCGGTGTCGACATGCGGCGCGAAAGTCGGCTTGTGCTTGCCGCGCAGCAGCGTGGCGGCGTGGGTGGCCAGGCGGCCCAGCACGACGTCAGAGGCGTCGATCACATGCCACTGACGCTCGATCTCACCCGGCTTCGGGCTGTACGTACGCACAGGTCTACCTTGTCTCGTCGTCGGTCTGGGGTCGCGCGTCGGTCGTCAGGTAACGCGCGGGCCGTCGGGGCGACCCGGAACCGGGCGACCTGGCAGAGAACGCGCGCGCGAACGACAAGCATACCCCGGCTGACCCGGCATCATCGGACGGGGCCTCCCGTAGACGGTGAGCTACATCCACGGACGGTGACCTGGGACGGTGACGGGTCTGGCGAGGGACGCCCCTCGGTTGTCGCACAACAGCAGGCGACGATACCCGCTGCCCGGCACGCCGGTCAAAACCCCTGGTCGGCACCGGTACGCCGGAGGTCCCAGCAGATGGGCTGGCTAACCCCCTGACAACGGTCCGTGTGAGCTGCTCTTAGCAGGCTGGAAACAATCGGGACGTCGCGGTGAAATCGCCCCCCGGCACGCTTCGCACATGCCAGGCAGCGTGCAGGTGACCATCGGGCCGACCGGCGAATCAGTCGACCGGACCGTGGCCACCCACTGCCCGTACTGCGCGCTGCAGTGCGGCATGCGGCTGCGCGCGAGCGCCGACGGCGGCGTGCAGGTGCTGCCCCGGCAGTTTCCCACCAACCAGGGCGGGCTCTGTCAGAAGGGCTGGACCGCTGCCGAGCTGCTCGACCACCCGCAGCGGCTGACCACCCCGCTGGTCCGTGACCGACCGGGAGCCGAGCTGCGGCCGGCCAGCTGGGACGAGGCGCTGGACCGGATTGTCGCCGACGTCACCGGCATTGCGCAGGCACACGGCCGCGACGCGGTCGCGATGTTCGGCGGCGGCGGGCTCACCAACGAGAAGGCGTACGCGCTGGGCAAGTTCGCCCGGGTCGCGCTGCGCACCCGCAACATCGACTACAACGGCCGGTTCTGCATGTCCTCGGCGGCCGCCGCCGGGATCCGGGCCTTCGGCGTCGACCGCGGCCTGCCGTTCCCGATGGCCGACGTCGGCACCGCCGACACCCTGCTGCTGGTCGGCGCGAACGTGGCCGAGACGATGCCGCCGTTCGCCCGCTACCTGACCGAGATGAAACAGCGCGGCGGTACGTTGATCGTGATCGACCCCCGCCGCACCGCCACGGCCCGCCTGGCCGACCTGCACCTGCAGCCAACCCCCGGCACCGACCTCGCGGTGGCCAACGCGCTGCTGCATGTCGCGTTGCGGGAGGGCTGGGTGGACCAGGCCTACGTCGCCGAGCGGACCACCGGCTTCGACACCGTCCGGGCCACCGTCGCCGGTTACTGGCCGGCCCGGGTGGAACGGCTCGCCGGGGTACCGATCGGCGATCTGGAGGCGGCGGCGCGGGCGCTGGCCGGCGGCGACCGACGCGCGACCGACGCCCCGCCCGCGAAGGTCGTCATCCTCACCGCGCGCGGAGCCGAACAGCACGCCAAGGGCGTCGACACGGTCAGCGCCTACGTCAACCTGGCGCTCGCCCTCGGGCTGCCCGGCCGGCCCGGCTCCGGGTACGGCTGCCTGACCGGCCAGGGCAACGGTCAGGGCGGCCGGGAGCACGGCCAGAAGGCCGACCAGCTGCCCGGCTACCGGCGCATCGACGACCCGGCGGCGCGGGCACACGTGGCCGGGGTGTGGGGCGTCGACCCGGCCGACCTGCCCGGGCCGGGGGTTTCCGCGTACGAGCTGCTGGACGCGCTCGGCACCCCGGCCGGGCCGAAGGCGTTGCTGGTCTTCGGCTCCAACCCGGTGGTCTCGGCACCCCGTGCCGGCCGGGTCCAACGCCGACTGGCCGACCTGGACCTGCTGGTCGTCGCCGACTTCGTGCTGTCCGAGACGGCGGCGATGGCCGACGTGGTGCTGCCCACCGCCCAGTGGGCCGAAGAGGACGGCACCATGACCAACCTGGAGGGCCGGGTGCTGCGCCGGCACGCGCTGCGGCCACCCCCGTCCGGCGCCCGCACCGACCTGGCCGTGCTGGCCGACCTGGCGCGGCGGCTCGGCTGCCCGGCCGGGCAGTTCCCGGCCGACCCCGCCGAGGTCTTCACCGAGCTACGCCGGGCCTCAGCCGGCGGGGTCGCCGACTATGCCGGGGTCACCTGGGAGCGGATCGACACCGCCGACGGGGTCTTCTGGCCCTGCCCGGACCCGGACCGGCCGGACACCCCACGGATGTTCACCGAACGGTTCGCCACCCCGGACGGGCGCGCCCGGTTCGTGCCGGTGGAGCACCGGGCCGCCGCCGAGGAGGTCTGCGCCGACTACCCGCTCTACCTGACCACCGGCCGGGTGCTGGCCCAGTACCAGTCCGGTGCGCAGACCCGCCGGATCGCGCCGCTGCGCGGTGCCGCCCCGGAGGCCTTCGTGGAGCTGCACCCGGACCTGGCCGCCCGGCTCGGCGTCGCCGACGGCGACCCGGTCAGGGTGACCAGCCGACGCGGCGAGATGCGCGCCCCGGCCCGACTGACCGGGTCGATCCGCCCGGACACCGTGTTCGCCCCGTTCCACTGGGGTGGCGCGGGGCGGATCAACTCGGTCACCAACGACGCGTTGGACCCGACATCCCGGATGCCCGAGTTCAAGATCTGTGCGGTCAGGGTGGAGCGAGCGTGAACCGTATCGTCATCGTCGGCCACGGCATGGCCGGTGCCCGGCTCGCCGCCGAGCTGCCCGCCCGGCGCGGCGACTACAAGATCACCGTGTACGGGGCGGAGCGGCACCGGGCGTACAACCGGATCATGCTGTCGAACCTGCTCGCCGGCCGGGCCGACGAGCTGGACGTCACGCTCACCGAGGCCGCCGGGCACGGCATCGACGTGCGGTCCGGGTTGGCGGTGACCGCGATCGAGCCGGCCACCCGGACGGTGCGCACCGCCGACGGCACCGCCACCGAGTACGACCAGCTGGTGCTCGCCACCGGCAGCCGGGCCGTGGTCCCCGACCTGCCCGGCCTGACCGGCACCGACGGCCCAGCGGGGTTGCCCGACCGGGTCGCGGTGTTCCGGACCCTGGACGACTGCCGGCGGATCCTCGCCGCCGCCGACGGTGCCCGCACCGCGCTGGTGCTCGGCGGCGGCCTGCTCGGCCTGGAAGCCGCCCGGGGGCTGGCCGCCCGCGGACTGGACGTACGGGTGGTGCACAAGGTCGGTCAGCTGATGGAGCGTCAACTCGACGCCACCGCCAGCGCGGTGCTCGCCCGTACCCTGGCCGGCCTCGGCGTCGGCACCGAGCTGGCCGCCGCCGCCGAGTCGGTCACCGCCACCACCGACGGGGTCCGGCTGCGGCTCGGCGACGGCCGGGAGCTGGACGCCGACCTGCTGGTGCTGGCCTGCGGTGTCCGGCCGGACACCGACCTGGCCCGGCGGGCCGGGCTACGGGTCGGGCGCGGTGTGATGGTCGACGACCGGATGGCCACCAGCGACCCGCACATCTGGGCGATCGGGGACTGCGCCGAACACGACGGCGTCGTTACCGGGCTGGTCGCCCCCGCCTGGGAACAGGCCCAGGTGCTGGCCCGGGTGCTGGCCGGCGACGACCCGGGTGCCCGCTACCGGCCACTGCCGACGGTGACCCGCCTCAAGGCCGCCGGCATCGACCTCGCCGCGATGGGCGACACCCGGCCGGGCGCCGACGGGCAGACCGAGGAGCTCAGCTTCGCCGACCCGGCCCGCGGCACGTACGCCCGTCTGCTGATCCGCGACGACCGGCTGACCGGGGCGATCATGCTCGGCGACAACCCGGCCGTCGGCACCGTCATCCAGCTGTTCGACCGGGGCGGTCCGGTGCCGGCCGACCGGCGGGCGCTGCTGCTCGGCCGGGCGGTCGGCGGCACCGTCGCGGCGCCGGCGACCAGTCCGGCACTGATGCCGGATGCGGCGACCGTCTGCCAGTGCAACACGGTCAGCAAGGGCGCGCTGGTGCGCTGCTGGCGCGCCGGTGCCCGGTCGGTCGCCGAGGTGGTCGCCGCCACCCGGGCCACCACCGGCTGCGGCAGCTGCACCGACGCGGTCACCGGCATCGTCGACTGGCTCTCATCTGTGGATTCCGACGTGGAGGTACCAGCGTGAACCGGTTGATCGTCATCGGCAACGGCATGGTCGGGCAGCGCCTGGTCGAAGCGGTCCGCTCCCGTGACACCGGCGGCGAATGGCAGGTCACGGTACTCGCCGAGGAGTCGCGGCCGGCGTACGACCGGGTCCGGTTGTCGGCCTTCTTCGACGGCGTCGGGCCGGACGAGTTGAGCGTGCACACCCCGGACGACGGGGTGGATCTACGGCTGGCCCAGCCGGCCCGGCGCATCGACCGAGACCGCCGGGTGGTCGTCACCGACCACGGCGAGTACGGCTACGACGCGCTGGTGCTGGCCACCGGCTCGTACCCGTTCGTCCCGCCGATCGACGGCGCACACCGCCCCACCGACGGCGCCAACGGCGGCGGCCTGCGCGACGGGGTGTTCGTCTACCGGACGCTGGACGACCTGGTCGCCATCCGCGACTTCGCCACCGATCCGGCCGCCGACCGGCGGGTCGGCACGGTGATCGGCGGCGGCCTGCTCGGCCTGGAGGCCGCCAACGCGCTGCGGCTGCTCGGCCTGCGTACCCATGTGGTGGAGTTCGCGCCCCGGCTGATGCCGGTCCAGATCGACGAGGCCGGCGGGGCGATGCTGCGCCGCTACGTCGAGGACCTCGGCGTCGACGTGCACCTGGGGACCGCGACGTCGGCGATCCGCACCGGGCCGGACGGCACCCCGCACGGGGCCGCCCTCACCGACGGCACCGAACTGGAGACCGACCTGGTGGTCGTCGCCGCCGGCATCCGGCCCCGCGACGACCTGGCCCGCGCCGCCGGGCTGGCCGTCGGCGAGCGCGGCGGGGTGACCGTCGACGCCACCTGCCGGACCAGCGACCCGCACATCTGGGCGGTCGGCGAGTGCGCCGCGGTCAGCGTCGACGGCGAACCGGGCCGCTGCTACGGGCTGGTCGCCCCCGGCTACGCGATGGCCGAGGTGGTCGCCGACCGGCTGCTCGGCGGCACCGCTGCCTTCCCCGGCGCGGACACCTCCACGAAGCTCAAACTGCTCGGGGTGGACGTGGCGTCGTTCGGTGACGCGCACGGCACCACCACCGACTGCCTGGACGTGACATTCACTGACCCGGCCACCCGGGTCTACGCCAAGCTGGTGCTCTCCGATGACGCGCGGACCCTGCTCGGCGGGGTGCTGGTCGGCGACGCGACGGCGTACCCGACGCTTCGGGCCAGCGTCGGTGGGCCGCTGCCGGGCCCGCCGCTGGCGCTGCTCGCCCCGGCCGGGTCCGACGGTGCCGCCGGTGGGGCCGGCATCGACGCGCTGCCCGGCAGCGCCCAGGTCTGCTCCTGCAACGCGGTCACCAAGGATCAGATCCTCGGCGCGATCGGCGACGGTTGCACCGACGTCGCCGGGATCAAGGCGTGCACCCGGGCCGGCACCAGCTGCGGGTCCTGCGTACCGATGCTCAAGCAGTTGCTGTCCGTCGCCGGGGTGGCCCAGTCAACGGCGCTGTGCGAACACTTCGACCACAGCCGCCAGGAGCTGTTCGACATCGTCCGGGTACGCGGTATCCGGACCTTCTCCCAGCTGGTCGCCGAGCACGGCCGGGGCCGGGGCTGCGACATCTGCAAGCCGGTGGTCGCCTCGATCCTCGCCTCGCTGGGCAACGGCTACGTCCTCGACGGCGAGCAGGCCACCCTGCAGGACACCAACGACCACTTCCTGGCCAACATCCAGCGCGACGGCACCTACTCGGTGGTGCCGCGGATACCCGGTGGGGAGATCACCCCGGAGAAGCTGATCGTGATCGGCGAGGTGGCCCGGGACTTCAACCTCTACACGAAGATCACCGGTGGGCAGCGGATCGACCTGTTCGGTGCCCGGGTCGAGCAGTTGCCGAAGATCTGGCGGCGGCTGGTCGACGCCGGCTTCGAGTCCGGTCACGCCTACGGCAAGGCGCTGCGGACGGTGAAGTCCTGCGTCGGCTCCACCTGGTGCCGCTACGGGGTGCAGGACTCGGTCGGCCTGGCGGTCGCCCTGGAGCTGCGCTACCGGGGGCTGCGCGCCCCGCACAAGATCAAGTCTGCGGTATCCGGCTGCGCCCGGGAGTGCGCCGAAGCGCGCAGCAAGGACTTCGGCATCATCGCCACCGACGCCGGCTGGAACCTCTACGTCGGCGGCAACGGCGGCTTCCGGCCCCGGCACGCCGACCTGTTCGCCAGTGACCTGTCCACCGAGGAACTCGTTCGTACCATCGACCGGTTCCTGATGTTCTACATCCGCACCGCCGATCGGCTGCAGCGCACCGCGGCCTGGATCGAGGCGATGGACGGCGGCCTGGACCACCTGCGATCGGTGATCGTCGACGACTCGCTCGGGCTGGCGGCCGAGCTGGACGAGGCGATGGCCCGGCATGTCGAGTCCTACTCGGACGAGTGGCGGGACACGATCGACGACCCGGAACGGCTACGCCGCTTCGCCTCCTTCGTCAACGCACCCGACACCCCGGACCCGTCGATCACCTTCGAGGTCGAGCGGGGCCAGCCGGTGCCAGCCCTGGGCGAGCGCCGGCCCGTCGCGCTCGGTCTCCCGACAACCCTGGAGGTACGCCGATGAGTGTGCAGACAGTCAACGTCACCGCCCAGTGGACACCGGTGTGCCCGTACTCCCGGGTGGAGCCGGAGCGGGGCGTTGCCGCGCTGGTCGACGGCGAGCAGGTGGCGGTCTTCCGGACCTACGACGGGACGTTGTACGCGATCGGCAACCAGGACCCGGTCGCCGGTGCCCACGTCATGTCCCGGGGCATCGTCGGTACCCGGGGGGACATCCCGACCGTGGCGTCACCACTGCACAAGCAGATCTACGACCTGCGTACCGGCGAATGTCTGGATCTGCCGGGCGTCGCCGTGCCGACCTACCGGCTGCGCTGTCGGGACGGGCTGATCGAGGTGCTCGGTCGGCGGCAGGACCAGTGATGTCCGACGAGCTGTCCGGATTCACCATCGGGGTCACCGCCGACCGGCGGCGCGACGAGCTGGCCGCGCTGCTGGAACGACGGGGTGCCCGGGTGGTGCTCGCCCCGGCACTGCGGATCGTGCCGTTGGCCGACGACACCGAACTACGGGCATCGACCCGGGCCTGCCTGGACGATCCGCCGGACGTGCTGATCGCCAACACCGGCATCGGCATGCGTGGCTGGCTGGAGGCCGCAGAGGGGTGGGGCTTGGCCGAGCCGCTGCGGGCGGTGCTCGGCGGCGCCTACATCGTGGCCCGCGGTCCCAAGGCCCGGGGCGCGATCCGGGCAGCCGGCCTGCACGACCAGTGGTCACCCGCGTCGGAGAGCTGTGACGAGGTCACCGACTATCTGCGGGCCCGCGGCGTGGCCGGCCAGGTGATCGCGATGCAGCTGCACGGGGAACGGCAACCGGAGTGTTCGGCGGCGCTCGAGGCGGCCGGCGCCACCGTGATCGAGGTGCCGGTGTACCGGTGGGCGCCGCCGACCGACCCGGCACCACTGCACCGGCTGGTCGACCTGGTCGCCGGCCGGCTCGTCGACGCGGTCACCTTCACCTCCGCGCCGGCGGTCGGAGCGCTGCTGCGCGCCGCCGGGCCCAACGCCGACGCGGTGCTCGAGGCGATGCGGACCGACGTACTGGCCGCCTGCGTCGGTCCGGTCACCGCGGCGCCGCTGCGCCGGCACGGAGTGCCGGTGACCGCACCGGCTCGCGCCCGACTCGGGGCGCTGGTCCGGACCATCGTCGACGAACTGCCCCGGCGGGCGGTCAACCTGAAGGTCGGCGGACACCTGCTCACCCTGCGCGGACACGCCGCAGTGATCGACGGTGAGTTACGCCCGTTGGCACCGGCACCGATGGCGGTGCTACGCGCGCTGGCGCAGACCCCGGGACGGGTGCTGTCCCGGGCCGCGCTGCTGCGCACCCTGCCCCGAGGTGCCGACGAGCACGCCGTCGAGATGGCGGTGGCCCGGCTGCGGGCCGGGCTGGGTACGCCCGGGGTGATTCAGACCGTGGTCAAACGCGGCTACCGGCTGCCGATCGACTGAGGAAGGCCGCGCCCGGCGGGCTGAGGCCGCACGGCCGGCTGAGCACGCGCCAGCCGGCGGCGCAGCGCGCCGCCGGCTGTGTTGCCGTACGGTCAGCCGACCGGCGTCGGATACCCCCGGCCGTGCTCGGCGCGCAGCGTCGCCATGGCGTGCTCGACGACAGTGACCAGCACACTCTTCGTCGAGTCCCGGCTGCGGGCGTCGCACATCACCAGCGGAACGTGCGGCGCGATAGCCAGCGCCTCCCGCACCTCCCCCGGCTCGTACTCTGGCGCGCCGTCGAAGCAGTTCAACGCCACGAGGTACGGCAGCTGCCGGTTCTCGAAGTAGTCGAGCGGGGCGAAGGCGTCGGTGATCCGGCGGGTGTCCACCAGCACCGCGGCACCGACCGCGCCGCGGATGATCTCGTCCCACATGAACCAGAACCGGGTCTGTCCGGGTGTGCCGAACAGGTAGAGAATCAGGTCGTCGGCCATGGTGATCCGGCCGAAGTCCATCGCCACCGTGGTGGTCTCCTTGCCGGGGACCTTTGACGGATCGTCGATGCCGACACCGGCCGAGGTCATCAACGCCTCGGTGGTCAGCGGCGTGATCTCGGAGACCGCGCCGACCATGGTGGTCTTGCCCACCCCGAATCCACCGGCGATGACGATCTTCGCCGAGGTGATTCCCTTGTCCCGGCGGACGCCGGGACGGTCATAGCCTGCGAAGTCCACTTAGCACCCTTTCAAGAAGTTCCATTCGCTCCTCGTAGCCCTCTGTCTCAGTCGGAGCGGTGCTGTGCAACGCCAGCAGGCCGTCGGCGACCATGTCGGCGACGAGGACCCGTGCGACGCCCAGCGGGAGCCGGGTGTACGCGGCGATCTCCGCCAGTGACTGGGCACGGTTGTCGCAGATCGTGGCGATTCGATGCTTGTCGTGCCCGGCGAAACGAGACTCGGTGACCGCCGCCGCCGAGGCCACCAGCACCGCCTCCAGGGCGATGTGCTGCTGTGGCTCGGTACGCCCGCGGGTGACCGCATAGGGGCGGACCAGCGCTCCGCGCGGGTCCTGTCGTGGTTGGCCCATTGAGCGGTCACCTCCTCGTGGGTCTGCTGGCACGTCATCGGTGACGGTCCCTTGTGTCGCTGCGAAACTTCAGCCTCGGATCAGGGTCGGCCGCCCACGGCCTCCCGTGGGGCCGGGACCAGCGCGGCACCGACCCGCTCGACCAGCAATGCCATCTCGTACCCGACCTGACCGACGTCGCAACTACGGGCGGCGAGCACCGCCATCGACGATCCGTCGCTGATGGACATCAGGAACAGGTACCCGCTGTCCATCTCGATCACTGTCTGCAGCACGCCACCCGCGCTGAACATCCGCGACGCCCCGTCGGTGAGGCTGACCACGCCGGAGGTGATCGCCGCCAACTGGTCGGCCCGATCCGCCGGCAGGTCACGCGAGGAGGCGAGCAGCAGTCCGTCTGCCGAGACAGCCACGACGTGGGCGATCCCCGCCACGCTGTCGGCGAAGTTGCTGAGCAGCCAACCCATGTCCTGAATAGCTGCTGGCCTGTTCATTCGCTGGTCTCCTTGGTTGAGTTGGCGCGGTACTGCTCGCTGCCGACGGTCCGGCCGCGTTGCACGCCACGGTGATATGCCGACAACAGGCCGCGGACCTCGTCCGGGGTCCGCCGGGTCGGCTCGCGGCCCTGCTTGGCCTCCACGCCACCCGGCACCAGCTGTGCCTGGGGCTGGCGCTTTGGCAGACCAGAGCGGGTGATGCCGGCGGTCGCCGGCTCCGCGGCCTTACTGGCCCGGGCCCAGCCCTCGTCGGCGGCGGTACGCCAACTGCCGGAGTCGCCGGTCCGTTGCCGGGGGATGGCATTCAGCGCCGACGTCGCCGCGCCGGCCGAAATGGACGGTGCTGGCGCCGGTGGCGCCGCCGGGGGTGGTGGTGCGGCGTTCGGCTGCACCGGAGCAGAGTACGCCGCCGGTTGTGGAGCCGACTGTCCCGGGTTGCGGGCCGGCAGCGGTGTCCTAGTCGGAGCGGGTGCCGGCGGGTACGCCGGTGCGGGCGCACCGGCAGCAGGCGGACGACCGGCGGTCGGCAGCGGCAGGACGGTGGTTTCGGCCGAGCCGTGTGACCGGAACCAGACCGCCTCCATCTCCCGGAAGATGGGCATCTCAGCGGCGTCCTCGGGCCGGGCACCGGGGTTGGCGGGCGCTGCAGGCTTGGCGGGCGCTGCAGGCTTGGCGGGCACTGCGGGCTTGGCGGGCACTGCGGGCGCACTGCCGCCGGTGGAGCCGCCGGCCATCGGGCCGTGCGGCAGCTGGCCGCCGGTGCGTACCGCTGGGGCCAGCGGATGCATGGTGGCCGGGATGACCGACTGGTCCGGGTGGCCGCTGGTACCGGCCGGTCGCACCGTCGGGTAGGCCACGGTCGGCGTACCGACGTTGGCCACCGGCGGTGCCGCCGCAGGCGGGGCGGCGGATGCCGCCGGACGGTACGCCGGCAGCCCCGGGTTGTACGTCGGCGCGGCCGGGCCGGCGGCCGGGGCAGCCGGTGCGCCGGACATGGGAACGCCGGACATGGGAGCGCCGGACATCGGCGACGCGGAGATCGGGGTGGCGGACACCGGCGTCGACTGCCCGCCGGTGGTCACCGGGAAGGCGGCGGTAGGTGCACCGGCCACTGCGTTCCACTGTGACGACCGGGCGTTCTGCCACTGGTCCGTGAGGGTCGCCGTACGGCCGGGTGCCGCCGCCGGCGGACTCGAGATCGGCGACCAGGTCCCGCCTGACGTGGGCGCGGCGGAGATCGGCTCGGCCGCCATGGCCGGGCGTCCCCGCGTCATCGCTGGCTCCCGGGTGCGCTGCGGCAGCACCAGGATGCTGCTCGGCAGCGTGGCCTGGGCGATAGTGCCGCCCTCCGGGTTGGGCCGCAGTTCGACCCGGATGCCGTACCGGCCGGCCAGCCGGCTGACCACGGCGAGACCCATCAGTCGGAACGCCGAGACGTCGACCGTGGACGGCTCGGCAAGCCTCCGGTTGAGATTGTCCAACTGCTCCTCAGACAGCCCCAGGCCGCGGTCCTCCACCTGGACCAGTACGTAGTCACGCAGCCGCCGGGCGTCGGCGACGACCGTGGTGGTCGGCGGGGAGAACCGGGTGGCGTTGTCGAGCAGCTCGGCGACGAGACGTACCACGTCGTTGACCGCGTGCGCGGAGATCAGGATGTCGGTGTCGACGGTGCCGAACTCGATCCGGTTGTAGAGCTCGACCTCAGACTGCGCGGCTCGCAGCGCGTCGACCAGCAGCGCGTCCTCCCGGCGTGGCGCCGTCGAGTCGGCACCGGCCAGGACCAGCAGATTCTCGTCGTTGCGGCGCATCCGGGTGGCGAGGTGGTCGAGCTGGAACAGCTGGGCGAGCCGCTTCGGGTCCTCCTCGCCGCGCTCGATCGCGTCGAGCTCGCCGATCATCCGGTCGACCAACGTCTGGCTTCGGCGGGCCAGGGAGAGGAACATCGCCGACACGCTCGCCCGCAGCGCGGCCTGCTCGGCGGCGATCCGGACCGCCTCCCGGTGCACCACGTTGAACGCCTGGCCGACCTGGCCAACCTCGTCGCGGTTGGGCAGGCGGATCGGGTCACGTAGGTTGCGGACGATCTCCTCCGGGCCCCGGTCGTTGAGGTCGTTGACGTCGCGGAGCTTGGCCACCGCCTCCGGCAGGTCCCGGCTGGCCACCGACATGGCGCCTTCCCGCAGCCGCCGCAGCGAGTCGTTCAACGAGCGGGCCAGGACCACCGCAAGGGCAATCGCCAGCACCAGGACGATCAGCACCGCGATCGACTCGATGATCGCCTGCCGGGTGACGTTGGTGCTCACCTCGGTGGCCCGGTCGAGCAGCCGGTTCTCCAGCTGGACCTCGGCCCACCGCATCAGGTCGTTGACCGCGCCCACGGCTCGGGCGGCCTGTGCGGCGCTCATCGGAGCCCGCTGGCCCACCGAACGGGTGATCTCGGTGGCGACCCGGTCGGCCAGGAAGACGGCGTCGCCGGTGACGCTGCTGTCGGCCAGCTCCTGCTCCCACGGCGACGCGGCCAGCGAGAACGACAGCAACGCCTCCTGCTGGCTGGTCAGCGTGGCCAGGTACGACGAGAACTGCTCCTCGTCCAGCCGGCCGGTGGACAGCGCGGCGAAGATGATCGCCTCCTCCTCGGCCGTGGCCAGCTTGGCCCGGGCGAAGGCGGAGACGGCACGCAGACTGTCCGGCACCTCGCCGTCACCGGAGACCTGGCCGAGCACCTCACCGTAGGAAGCCAGGTCGGACAGGATGACGCCGTACCGCAGCACCGCTTCCGGCACTGGCATCTGCCGCCGGTCGAGCACCTCCTGGCGGGTGGCGTTCAAGGTGTCCAGATGGTCGTCGATGGCGACCAGCTGCCGCTCGACCGCCTCCGGCACGTTTCCGACCCGGTCGCGTTCGGCGGCGTACGCAGCGATCCGCTCGTCGGTGCTGCGCACCCGGCTGTTGTATGCCTCGGCGTCGGCGTCGCGGGCGGCGAGGAAGGTCACCGCGGCCATCCGCTCCTTGTGGACGTCCTGAGCCAGGGCTGAGACGTCGACGGAGAGTTCGGCCATCGACCGCACCATTCGCGCGTCGACGGCTCCCTGTCCTACGTCGACCAGCCGTACCGTGGCCAGAGCGGCGACCGCGGCCAGCGGAACGACCAGGATCAGGGCCAGTTTGGACCTGATCCGCGCATCCCTCAGTCGCGGCACCCAACGCAACTGCGCGCGGCGCTTCCGCGGGCCGTTGTCGGGCAGGGTCGTCGGTCCGGTCCTCACGACATCGCCTCCGTCGCTATCTCCACACGCGGACTGCCGACCGATGCCTGCTGCAGCGGTGAGCGCCGCATGCGGCACGGCCGCGATTTCACCAGAAGTGGACCCGCTTGGGAAGCCTCAGTCGGGCAGAAATCGGTCGGACGACCTGTAATCACCCCAGTGTTACCGGAGAGTATCTTCATCACACCGCCCTGATCAGCGCGGATGGAACTTCCACCGTCAGTTGTCCCGCCAAAGTCAACGCTCGCAACATGCACTCGTTGCCAACATGTGGGACGACAGTCCCGGAAACGCCCCGACCGGCGCGCTTGACCAGAACGCCGCCCATTGGCATGGTTTCCCAAGTTTGCAGGCTCCGCGCACACCGTACGGCATGCCGCCGGCGCTACTTCTACTGAGGACGTGCTCAGCCGCGCCGCCGCCCACCGACCGGGTGCGCATCCGCCGCGTACCTGGAGGACTGACTTGAGGCCCACCCGTTCCGCCCTACTCACGGCGCTCGCATCCACATTGCTGGCCTCTTCGCTCACCGGCTGCCAGTTCGCCAGCGACTCGGCCGGCGGGGACGGCGGCGAGATCCTCATCGCCGCCGACCTGGAACTGTCCGGTGCCGCCGCAACCATCGGCAAGGGCTACCAGCGAGCCCTCGAACTGAAGGTCGAGCAGATCAACGAATCGGGTCTGCTGGGCGACCGGACGATCCGGCTGGACGTCCGGGACAATCGTTCCGACCCGAGCGAGTCGCTGCGCAACGTTGGCGACTTCTCTGGCGACTCCGCGGTGACCGCGATCATCATGGGCAGTTGCAGTGACTGTGCGGTCGGCGCCGCCCGGACGATCAACGACGAACGGGTGCCGACCATCTCGCTGGCCCCGGCCACCGCGGTCGCCACCCCGGTCACCGAGCGTCGCTATCTGTTCAAGCTCGGTCCCAACGCGGCAGACAGCGCCGCCGCGGTCGCCAACGAGCTGCGCCGCCGCAACATCGGGCGGGCCAGCCTGCTGCACACCGACGACGAGTACGGCCGGGACGGCCTGCGGGTGATCACCGCCGAACTGGACAAGCTCGGCATCAACCTGGTCGGCACCGAACAGGTGCGGACCACCGACACCGACGTGAGCCAGGCCGTCGCCGCCCTGGCGCAGCCGTTGACCGGCGAGAATCCGGGCGCACTGCTGGTCTGGACCTCGGCCGAGCAGGCGGCGCTGGCGGCGGACAGCGCCGCGCAGGCCGACTACCCGGGGCCCCTGTTCTTCGACGCCGCCGCCGCCGGGGACCTGTTCCTGTCCGGTGGCTCGGCCACCGGCACCAAGGGCGTCAATCTGGTCTTCACCCAGACCATGGTGATCGACGACGTGATCGCCAACACCCCGGCGAAGGCAGCCCGCAAGCAGTGGTTCCGCGACTACACGGCCAGGTTCGGCAGCTACTACGGGTTTTCTTCGTTCGCCGCCGACGCCGTCCAGCTGATCGCCGACGCGGTGGCCACGTCGGCCGGCGATGGCTCGATCAACCGGGAGGCCATCCGTGAGGTGCTGGAGACCACCCAGTTCGACGGACTGTCCGGGCCGATCCGGATGACCCCGGACAACCACTCCGGACTGATGCCCCAGGCACTGACCATGCTGGTCTCCCGGGGTGGCCGCTGGCGGCTGGCCAGCTGACGACCCCGATACGGCCCGGACGTCGTGCGCCCGCCAGGATTCCTGGCGGGCGCACGACGTCCGGCGCGGGCGCGGCATAGTGGCAGACGTCAGCGGGCGGACGTCGTCTCCCGCACCCACGGCAGCAGCAGCCGTTCGAAGCCGACGAGCGCGAAGTAGAGCAGAATACTCATCAACCCGATCAACACGATCGCCGCCCAGGCGGCGGAGTTCTCGCCCATCCCGCTGAACTGCAGGGTCATGTAGCCCAGGCCTTCCTCACCGGCCTGGAACTCGCCGATCACGGCACCGATCGCCGCCAACGGCATCGCGACCTTCAGGCCGACGAAGATCTGTGGCAACGCCGCCGGAAACCGGATCTTGCGAAAGGTCTGCCAGCGGGACGCGTCCAGCGACCGGGCCAGCTCGGCCAGATCGGCAGGGGTAGAGGTCAGACCGGTCACAGTGGAGAGCACGATCGGGAAGAAGCAGAGCAGGAAGACCATGGTGAGGATCGACTGCTGGCCCCAGCCGAGAGTGACCACGAGCAGCGGGGCGAGCACGATCTTCGGTACGGCGTTGAGCGCCACCAGCAGCGGGGAGAACATCCGCTCGGCCACCTGTGATCCGGCCAGCGCCAGTCCGATCAGCACCCCGACCACGGTGGAGATCGCGAACCCGGCGACGGTCGAGGTGGTGGTCGCCAGGGTGTGTTCCAGCAGTCGCGGTACCCGCAGGGAGAACGCCGCGTACACGTCCTGCGGGGGTGGCAGCACCACCGAGTGCACCAGGTCGAACACGCTGGTCACGAGCCACCACACGGTCACCGTCACCGCCACGCCGAGCAGCGGTAGTCCAACGGCGGCGACCCGGCCGCTGACGGGGCGGCGGACCGGAGCGGTGGTCGCGGCGCGTACCGGTGGCGCCTGCGCCGGTTTGAGTACGGTCATCGACACTCCTCAGGTTCGCCGAACCGCCGGTGCGGGCGGGTGGATCACCATCCGGCGGCCCACCCGCCCGCACCCGGGTCGGTCAGGATTCGGCGTTCGGGGCCAGGTCAAAGTTGACGACCTGCTCCGGCTCCAGGCCCGGCGGAATTGCCCCGGCGCCCTGCAGGATCGCGATGCTGCGGGCGATCCGCTGGCTGTCCAGCGCACCGACCGGAACACCGGAGCTGGTCGACTTCACGAAGGCGGCCATCAGCTCCAGTTCGGCGGCGGCCGCAGCCGGGTTGGCCTCCTCCACGTTCTTGGCCATGATCTCGCCGGCCTCCTCCGGGTTGGTGATGCTGTACTCCAGGCCCTTGAGCAGTGCCGCGCTGAAGCGCTTCACCATCTCCGGGTCCTCCTCGGCGATCGCCGTCGAGGTGATCAGCACGTTGCCGTACAGGTCGGTCATGATGTCGCTGTACGGCAGCACCACGGCGGTCTTGCCCTGCGCGACGGTCTCCACAGTGGGCTTGCCGACCACGAACTGGCCGATGCCGTCCACCGACCCGGAGGCCAGGGTGCCCATCAGGGTCTGCGGGGCACCGTTGACCCACTCGACCTTGGTCTCGTCGATGCCGGCCAGCGAGGCGTAGGTCGGGAACAGGTTGCGCACCACCGAGCCGGGGGCGTCGGCGAGCGTCTTGCCCTCGAGGTCCTTGGGGGTGGTGATGCCGCTGCCGTCCAGCGCGATGATCGCGGCCATGGTGCGCTGCTGGATGCCGGCTACCACGACGAAGTCCTTCGCCTCGCCGTTGCCGTACTGCAGCAGTCCGCCGGTCATGTCAATCGGCGTGAAGTGGGCCTGTCCAGCGACGACGGTCTTGATGTTGTCGCCGGTGCCGGCGCCCGCCTTGACCTCGACGTCGAAGCCGGCCTCCTCGAAGAAGCCCTTGTCCTTGGCGACCCAGGCGTAGGAGTCCCGACCAAAGTTACCGAAGGAAGTGAGGTAAGTCACTTTCTTCAATTCCTCGGTGCCACCGGCATTCGCCTCGTCACCGTCGTCCGCGCTGCAGCCGGCAGTGACCGCAAGCGCCGCCGCGAGGGCCGTGGCGGCGATCGTACGGGTGAGCCTTGTCATGAACGTGTGTCCTTTCCAACCCGACGGCCCCTCGACGAACCCGCAGGTCGTCGAGGCGACCGGAGGGGGTAGTTGGTCCGGCGCGGCGGCCGGCCGGTGGGGGCCGGACCGGTGCCGCGGTCGCGTTGGGAAACTTCGCGGGCAACAGAGTACGAGGGAAACCTGACTAATGCGACAGCCGGGCATCGCAAACCCTGGATCGCAATCAAAAGTGTTTACCGCGCGGGTCGTGCGTGGCCGGCACGATCCGGATACTCTGTCCCCCGCTTGTTGATCGACTCGGGACGAGGGAGCTGCCGGCCCCATGATCCAGCTCAGCGGAGTCGGGCGGACGTTCGCCGGTCGCTCCGGCACAGTGGAAGCACTGCGCGGCATCGACCTCTCGGTGACCGCCGGTGAGTTCGTCGCGGTCGTCGGTCGATCCGGTTGCGGCAAGTCCACCTTGCTCAGACTGATCGCCGGGCTACTCCCGACGACGGCCGGCGCGATCACCGTCGGTGGCGAGCAAGTGGTCAAGCCACGCCGGGACATCGCGATGCTCTTCCAACGTCCGGCCCTGCTGCCCTGGCGATCTGTGCTGGACAATGTCCTGTTGCCGGCGGAGATCTTCGGGCTGCGTCGCAGACAGTACCGGGCGAAAGCCCTGCAACTGCTGGAGATGGTCGGGCTGGCCGGTTTCGACAAGCGGCTGCCGCACGAGCTGTCCGGCGGCATGCAGCAGCGGGTGTCGCTGTGCCGCTCGTTGCTCGCCGAACCACAGGTGCTGCTGATGGACGAGCCGTTCTCGGCGCTGGACGCGCTGACCCGTGAGGAGCTCTCCGTCGAGCTGCAACGGATCCACATGGAACGCGCGGCGACCATCGTCTTCGTCACCCACTCGATCGACGAAGCCGTCCTGCTCGCCGACCGGGTGGTGGTGCTGAGCCCTCGACCAGGGCGGATCCGCAAGATCGTGCCGATCGACATCCCGCGTCCCCGCAGCCTGGGGCGCAACGCGCACAGCGAGGACGTGGCCCGGTGCAGTGCCGAGCTGCACGAGGTGCTGATGGAACGCGACGCACCGGCCACGGCCGGGATCGGAGGGTACTGACCATGCGGGTCAGCGTGTTCACCGAGCCGCACCGCGGCGCCAGCTACGACGACCAGCTCCGGCTGGCCCGGCTCGCCGAGGAGTCCGGGTTCGAGGGCTATCTGCGGGCCGACCACTACCAGTCGATGGGCGAGGAGCTGGCGCTGCCGGGGCCGACCGACGCCTGGCTGACCCTGGCCGCGCTGGCCCGCGAGACCACCCGGATCCGGCTCGGCACACTGGTCACCTCGGCGACCTTCCGGCTGCCCGGGCCGCTCGCTGTGATGGTCGCCCAGGTCGACCAGATGAGCGGCGGCCGGGTCGACCTCGGCATCGGGGCCGGTTGGTACGCCCGGGAGCACACCGCCTACGGTCTGCCGTTCCCGTCCGTCGGGGAACGCTTCGACCGGTTGGCCGAGCAGCTCGAGGTGATCACCGGGCTGTGGCGTACCCCGGTCGGTGACCGGTTCAGCTTTCACGGCAACCACTACCAGCTGGTCGACGCTCCGGCGCTGCCGAAGCCGGCGCAGCCGGCCGGCCCGCCGATCATCATCGGCGGACGGGGGCCGAAGCGGACCCCCGAGCTGGCCGCCCAGTTCGCCGACGAGTTCAACATGCCGTTCAAGTCGGTCGCCGAGACTGCGGCGGCCTACGAGCGAGTGACCGAGGCCTGTCTCCGGACCGGGCGCACCGAGCAGGACCGACCGCCACTGACCATGTCGGCCGGCATCGTCATCGCGATCGGGCGGACCGACGCCGAGGCGCAGCGCCGTGCGGCGCCGCTGCACGAGAAGAGCGCCCTGCCGCCGGAGGACCCGGTGATCGGCTCGCCGGCCCAGCTGGTGGACCGGATCGGGGAGTTTGCGGCGATCGGTACCAGCCGGGTGCACCTGCGGTTCATCGACCTCGCCGACCTGGACCACCTGGAGCTGGTCGCCGCCGAGGTGCTGCCCCAGCTGGGCTGACCCACCGGGCCGGCGGCCGTCGCCTCGGTCCAGGTCGACAGTGCGCGCAGCCGCCCGTAACCTCCCGGCATGGCCTTGCGGACCTGGCTCAGAGCGATCACCACAGCGTTTGGTGTGGCGGCGTTCGCCGGTGCCATCCAGCTCGGTGCCGCTTACGGTTTCCAACTGGTACGCCTGCGTCGCGACTTCGTCGGGCCGACCGCAGACTTCTGGCCGACCCAGCTGTCCTGGCTCGCCTGGTTCGCGATCGTCGCTGCCGTCGTCGGCGCGGGCGTGGCGCAACGGGTCGCCGAACAGCGTCCGGCCTGGCCCCGGCGGGTGTCGGCGGTCCGGACAGCGGTCCGCCGGGTCGTCTTGGCGCTGGTCGCCGCAATCGGTGCGGCGCTCGCCGTGGTCGGGTTGTCGGTGCTGCCGGCGCAGGCGTCGACCGGGGTCGACGATCCGGTGACGGTTACCGCCCTGATCGGCGGGATCGGGGCGGTGGTGGGTCTGCCGGCGGCGCTGGCCGCGTTGACCCATCCGGCGATGCGCTGGAACGTGCTGGTGTTCAGCGGCGCGCTCTGGCTGCTGGCGGTCGGGTCAGTTGCCCCGGATCTGTGGGCGGGTGACCCCGTCGCCGAGATCCGACCCGGGGTGCTCGAACCGGTCGTGCTCGACGTGGGTGACTCCGGTTGGCAGGTGTTCGTGCTGCTGCCGGCGCTGGCGCTGGTGCTCGGTGCGGCGGTGAGCGGGCTGGCCCGGTGGCGGGCGGCGCCGACGGTGGCCACGGCGGTGTCCGGGATGGCCGGACCGGCGGTCCTCGACGCCGCGTACCTGGCCGCCGGGGCCGGCCGCGCCGGGCCATACCAGGACGCCCCCTACTGGGCGGCGCTGCTGGCGGTGGCCGCCGGGGTCGTCGGTTCGATCACCGTGGCTGCCGTGCGGCGGCCCGGCCGACGGGTCAGCACCGCAACCGGAACGCCCGCGCCCGCGAGTGGGACGCCCGCGCCCGCCGTCGGAGTGACCGTCGGACCCGCCGATAGCTCGTCCGAGAGCCGAGAATCGGTAGTGGAAATTGCCCTATGTGAAGAGATCCCCGTCGCTTCGGCATCCGTCGGGCGGGCGTCACACCCGCCCGCAGCGGACCCACCCACACCGAGCCTGACCTCACCAGAACCGGTCCGATCAGGCTCGGTCCGATCGGGCCCGACCGCAGCGTCACCGGTGCCGGTCGCCGCGCAGTCGCATCCGGGCGACCGTCCGCCGCCGGTACCTGCGGCGGTCACCCCCCGTGTCGACCCGACCCCGATCGCGCCGGGCGGGCCGCCGACACCGACTCCGACTCCGGTGACCGATGGCGCCGACCGCCCGACGCCAAAGCCGGTCGCACCACCACCGGTCGCACCGGAACCGGTCGCCGCACCGCCCACCGCACCTGCGGCCGGTCGGATTCCCCAGCCACGGTTCATGCGCCAGCGGCGGCCGGCACCTCCACCGACGTTGACCGACGAGGACGCCGAACACGTGGACTGGGTCAGCGAGTTGGGCCGGCAGCCCCGCCGGCGCGGGCGGCCGGAGCCGTAGCGGCGCCGACGATCAGGCCAACGGCAGGTAGACCCGGCCACCGGATGCGACGAATTCATCCGACTTGTCCTTCATGCCCTGCTGGGCGTACTCCTTCAGATCCTGCGTGATTTTCATCGAGCAGAACTTCGGGCCGCACATCGAGCAGAAGTGGGCCGACTTCGCCGGCTCGGCCGGCAGCGTCGCGTCGTGGTAGGACCGGGCGGTCTCCGGGTCCAGCGACAGGTTGAACTGGTCCTCCCAGCGGAACTCGAACCGCGCCTTGGACAACGCGTCGTCCCAGGCCTGCGCTCCCGGGTGTCCCTTGGCCAGGTCGGCCGCGTGCGCCGCGATCTTGTACGCGATCACTCCGGCCTTGACATCGTCGCGATCCGGCAGCCCCAGGTGCTCCTTCGGCGTAACGTAGCAAAGCATCGCGGTACCGAACATGCCGATCATCGCCGCCCCGATCGCCGACGTGATGTGGTCGTACGCTGGGGCGATGTCGGTGGTCAGCGGGCCGAGCGTGTAGAACGGCGCCTGGTGGCACAGTTCCTGCTGCAGGTCCACGTTCTCCTTGATCTTGTGCATCGGCACGTGGCCGGGGCCTTCGATCATCACCTGCACGTCGTGCTCCCACGCCACGGAGGTCAGCTCGCCCAACGTCCGCAGCTCGGCGAACTGCGCGGCGTCGTTGGCGTCGGCGATCGACCCCGGTCGCAGCCCGTCACCCAGCGAGAAGGTCACGTCGTAGCGGGCCAGGATCTCGCACAGTTCGGCGAAGTTGGTGTAGAGGAAGTTCTCCTCGTGGTGCGCCAGGCACCAGGCGGCCATGATCGACCCGCCCCGGGAGACGATCCCGGTGACCCGGTCGACCGCCAACGGCACGTACGGCAGCAGCACCCCGGCATGCACCGTCATGTAGTCGACGCCCTGCTCAGCCTGCTCGATCACGGTTTCCTGGAACACGTCCCAGCTCAGCTTGACCGGATCCCCACCGACCTTCTCCAACGCCTGGTAGATCGGCACCGTGCCGATCGGCACCGCCGAGTTGCGCACGATCGCCTCGCGGGTCTCGTGGATCCCCTTGCCGGTGGACAGGTCCATCACCGTGTCCGCGCCCCACCGGGTGGCCCAGGTCAGCTTCTCCACCTCCTCGGCCACCGACGACGAGACCGCCGAGGTGCCGATGTTGGCGTTCACCTTCACCAGAAACCGACCACCGATGATCATTGGCTCGGACTCCGGGTGGTTGACGTTGGCCGGCAGCACCGCGCGTCCGGCGGCGATTTCCTCCCGTACCACCTCGGCCGGAAGGTTCTCCCGCAGCGCGACGAACTCCATCTCCGGGGTGACGGTCCCGGCCCGGGCGTACGCCAACTGAGTGGGCCGACGCCCGTGGGCCCCGGCCACCGGGGTGCCGGCACCGCGTACCGGGGCGACGTCGCCGCGCTCGGCGATCCACCGCCCGCGCAGCGCGGCCAGCCCGACCTGCGGGTCCGACCCCGGACCCGACGTGTCGTAGAGCCGGACCGGCGGGTTGTCGCCGGTAAGGGTCACCTCCGCGAACGGCACCTGGATGTCCGGTCGCGTTCCTTGCACGTACACCTTGCGCCGAGCCTGCATCAGCGGGCCTCCTTCAGGTAGTTGCCGAAATGGTCTATCGGTCCGTGACCGGAGCCCAACCGCCAGTGCCGGGCGCCGTCGAGCGCCCGCGCGACATACTCCTTGGCGAAAACCAACGCAGCTGGTACGTCGTCGCCGAGCGCCAGCCGGGCAGCCACCGCCGCCGCGAAACTGCACCCGGTGCCGTGCGTGTTGCCGGTTTCGTGCCGCTCGCCGGCCAGCCGCCAGCCGTCGACGGCGGTGCCGACGACGTCGACCGCCGGGTCCGCCGCCGCGAGCGCGTCGGCCGAGGCCGGGGCGGTCGACGTACTGTCCGGGTCGCCACCGGTCACCACCACGAACCTCGGTCCGCCGGCGGCCAGCTCCGCAGCCGCCCGGGCCATCTCGTCGACGGTCCGCACCGGCCAGCCGACCAACGCCGAGGCCTCCGCCCGGTTCGGTGTCGCGACCAGGGCGTACGGCAGCAGCCGCTCGACCGCGCCGACCACACCGAGCCGGTGCCCGCTGGTTGAGACCAGCACCGGATCGACCACCAGGTTCGGCAGCTCCCCGGCTCGGGCCAGCGCGGCGACCGCCCCGGCGATCCGGGCCGTACCGAGCATGCCGGTCTTCACCGCGCGCACCGGCAGGTCGGCGCGGACCGCCTCGATCTGGGCGAGCACCTGCGCTGCCGGCAATTGATGGACGCTGGTGACGCCGGTGGTGTTCTGCGCGGTTACCGCAGTGATCGCGCTGGTGCCGTAGACGCCGAGCGCGGCGAAGACCTTCAGGTCCGCCTGGATGCCGGCGCCGCCGCCGGAATCGGAGCCGGCGATCGTCATCGCCACCACCGGGGTGATCCGGTCGACGGGCCTCAGCTGCTCACCTCGGCCGCCGGGCATCAGCAGCTCACCTCGGCCGGTGCGGCCGCCGCGACCAACTCCGCCACGACGGCCGCCGGGTCGGCGGCGCGCATCACCGCGCCCATCACCGCCACCCCGGCGGCTCCGGCCGCTCGACAGGTGGCAACCTGCTCCGCCGTAGTCACCCCGGCGAGGGCGATCACCGGCCGGCCGGCGGCCACTCGGACCAGGCGGGCCAGCCCGGCCGGGCCCAGCGGCGGTCCGTACCCGGGCTTGGACGCGGTCACGAAGACCGGCGACACCGTCAGGTAGTCCTCCGTGGTCAGTCGGCTGAGCTCAGCCTCGTCGTGGCAGGATCGGCCGACCAGCCCGAACGCCGGTGGCGGGTACGGTCCGGCGGCGCTCAGATGCACCGCGTCACCATCCAACGGGTCGGGGCCGGCGACGATCAACGTCCCGCCGACCGGGGCGAGGATGCCGCGCAGCCGGTCGGCCAACGCGGCGCGTTCGGCCCGGGGCAGGTCGCGTTCCCGCAGCACCACCTGTCGGAGCCCGCCGGCAACCGCCGCCGCGACCACCTCCGACAGCGGCCGGGCAGTCTGCCGGCGATCGGTGAGCAACAATATCCCGTTCACAGTTCGGGTCGCCCCTCGTCCGAAGTGGATGCCAGGGCGTGGAAACGCTTCGGGATCCGCCCGGCGCGCGCCGCCAGCCGGCCTGCGTCGATGGCGTACCGCATGGCGGTGGCCATCGCGACCGGGTCGGCGGCCCGGGTGACCGCGCTGGCCAGCAGCACCGCGTCGCAGCCGAGTTCCATCGCGAGCGCGGCGTCGGAGGCAGTGCCGACCCCCGCGTCCAGCACCACCGGGATGTCCACTGACTGACGGATCAGTCGAATGTGGTGCGGGTTGAGGATGCCCAGCCCGGAGCCGATCGGCGCACCGGCCGGCATCACCGCCGCGCAGCCGGCGTCGGCCAGCCGGCGGGCCAGCACCGGATCGTCGGTGGTGTACGGCAGCACGGTGAACCCGTCGTCGACCAGCTGCTCGGCGGCGCGCAGCAGCTCGGCGCCGTCCGGCAGCAGGGTCCGTTCGTCGCCGATGACCTCCAGCTTCACCCAGTCGGTGTCGAACGCCTCGCGGGCCAGGTGGGCGACCTTGACCGCCTCGGTGGCCGTGTAGCAGCCGGCGGTGTTCGGCAGCAGCCGTACGCCGCAGCGATCCAGCAGATCGAGCAGCCCGCCGTGCATGGTGGCGGCGCTGTCCACCCGGCGCAGCGCGACCGTGACCAGGCCGGTGCCGCTGGCCGCGATCGCCTGCTCGAGGATGTGCAGGTTGGCGGCACCGCCGGTGCCGAGGATCAGCCGGGAGTCGAAACTGTGCCCGGCGACGCTGAACGGCATCCGGCTCACCCGCCCTGCGCCGCGATCAGCACCTCGACCCGGTCGCCGTCGCACAGCTGCTCGGCCGACCAGCCGCTGCGCGGCACCACCTCACCGTTGACGGCGACGGCGACGCCGCGTGCCCGGTCGGTGACCGCCCGGACGACGTCGGCCAGCACGGTCCCGGTCGGCGCGGTCATCGGTGCCCCGTTGACGATCAACTCCACGGCTGCTCCTCCCTCGCGATCTCGCTGGTCGCGGCGGTGAACCGGGCCGGCTGGAACGGCGCCAGCGCCGGATCCGGGTCGCCCCCGGCCGCCAAATCGGCGATCAGGTCGGCGGTCACCGGGGTCAGCACGATGCCGTGCCGGTGGTGCCCGGTCGCCACCAGCGCTTCCCGGCCTGCGGTGCCGCCGGCCGAGTTGACGTCGGGCTGCTGGTGCCAGCCGAGCAGCGGCGCGTTGTCCGGGGTGCCGGGCCGGGCCGCCGCCTGCGCCTCGAGCAGCTCGTACTCGGCGATCTCCGGCAGCAGATCGGCGGCGGCGCGCAGCAACTCCAGCACCGCTCCGGCGGTGACGGTGGTGTCGCCGCGCTCCTCGACGGTGGCGCCGACGACCACCTCACCGTCGGCACGGGGCACCAGGTAGACGTGCCGGCCGTCGGCGTACCCCCGGATCACATGCCGGAACCCGACGGCGCCGGCGGGTGCCCGCAGCCGCAGAATCTGGCCTTTCACCGGGCGGACCGGCAGCCCGGTCAGCGCCGCCGATCCACAGCCGGCCGCGACAACGACGACCCGCGCGTCCAGTGCGGAAAGATCGGTGACCGGCTGCGGGACGACGGTCACCCCGGCCCGGTCCAACGCGGTGTCCAACGCCGCGACCAGCCGACGCGGGTCGACCTGGTGGTCGTCGGGCATCAGCGCGCCGCCGCGCACCCTCGGCGCCAACGCCGGTTCGCGCTCGCGCAGCGCCGTGGCGCGCAGCAGCGTGATCGGCAGGTCCAGACTCTGCTGGTACGCCCAGAGGCGATCCGCCTCGCGTCGGTCGTCGCCGGTCAGCGTGACGACCAGTGTGCCGGCGGTGCGGTAACCGATATCCTGGCCGGTGACGGCGGTCAGCTCGGCGGCGAACGCCGGCCAGCGGGCCGCCGATTCGACCAGCAGCCGGGTCAGCTCAGCCTCGCCGAAGTGCGACTCGGCGACCGGGGCGAGCATCCCGGCTGCCACCGAGGACGCCCCGGATCCGGGTGCCGGGTCGTAGAGCACGGTACGCAGCCGACGCTGGGCGCACCGCCAGGCGATGCTCATCCCGATCGGCCCGCCGCCGACCACCGCCACGTCCGCGCCCTCGGCCGACCCGGTCATCGTGTCGCGCCCGTCTGGGCGGCCGGCCGCTGCCGTACCGCAGTCAGCAGGTCAGCGGTGGCCTGCCCCGGGTCGACGGCACCCGCGATCGCGCCGACCACCGCGACTCCATGCGCCCCGGCGGCCAGCAGGTCCGGCACCCGGTCCACAGTGATCCCGGCGATCGCCACCACCGGCACGTCGACCGCAGCGGCGACGGCGGCCAGCCCGGCCGGCCCGATCGGGTCCGGCAGCCCGGACTTGGTGCCGGTGGCGTAGCACGGCCCGACCCCCAGGTACGTCGCCCCGGCGGCGACCGCCGCCCGCCCGGTGGCCGGGTCGCGGGCTGTGGCGCCGAGGATCGCGGCCGGCCCGAGCACCCGGCGGGCGGCGTCGACCGGCAGGTCCGCCGCACCGACGTGCGCACCGGCCGCGCCGGTGGCGAGCGCGACGTGCAGCCGGTCGTTGACCAGGCAGGTCACCTGGTACGCGGCGCATTCGGCGACCGCGCGGACGGTCAGCTCGTACGCCTCCCGGTCGGACATGTCGTCCTCGACGCGGACCTGCACGACCAGGTCGGCGGTGGCGTCGGCGGCGCGGGCGGCGGCGAGCGCCACCCGCAGTACGCCGAGCGGGTCGCGCCCGGGTCGGGTGTCGGTGATCAGATGCAGTCGCCCAAGGGACGGCACGGCAACGCTCCTCCCTGCGCCGGCATTACCCGGATCAGGTTCTACGGTCGGAGGCCGCGTCAGCCTCCCTCTCAGCCCGGTGCACCGGGCTCCCGTGGGTTACTTGCCTGTTACCGTACGACGGTCTCGTCGATCCGCCAAGGGTCAATCCGAGGCAACCTTCGGTCGCTGCCCACCCCGCCGCTGTCCGCCGTGACCAGGCTCACCGCCAGCTGGGCGCCAGCAACGCGGCTGATCTTTCGGCGTGCCGTTTCGGCCTGACATTTTTCGCTGGTACTGGATATGACCTTCCACCTCTTGCAGTCGCGGAGTTACGTTCTGTTTACTTATCGACTTCGATGGGGAAGGTAGTAATGTCGGCGAAGAGCAACCGGGTGACGGCACACACGGTAAGGGCACGAAGGGCAGCAAGGCTCCTGCTGGCGAGGGCTCTCGTGGTCCGCTGGGGTTCATGGTGGACTTGGCCCGAGGTCTACGGGACCTGCTGCGCGGGTGAGGCAGCTCCGGCCCGAGTACCGGGGCCCGTCCGGTCGCGTGGAAGCTGATCCATTGGCTGTGCCGGGCCCTGGTGCTTCCGTGGAGTTAGGGCAGCTGGCCCGGCTGTTCACCGGGGTTGGGCTGGCGGGTGAGTTCCCGCCGGGTGGCTGGTGGAAGGGCGTGGACCTGGTGTGACCTGCCCCGGTGCCCCGTGCTACCGGCCACTGCCTGGGTGAGGTATTTGACCGAGTCGTCGCCGAGATGTGCGGGGATACTGAGGCTGTCGGGGTGAACTTTTCCGGCGGGCTGGACTCTTTGGCGGTGCTGGTGGCGGTGTGCCAACTGGCCCAGGTGCGACGGGTGGTGGCGTTCACCGTCGATCTGGTCGACGACGACGATGCCAGCACCGCCGTGGCGGCGGCGGATCTGGTAGCCGATCTCGGACTGCCGGCAGACCTGGTCGTTGTCGAGCCGGATGGGGCCGGACCGGTGCCTCCATGGTCGCCGCTTGGGCCGAGGTTCGACGCGTTGCCGCGCGTCAACGCCCGGGTGAACGCCGCCGCCGCAACGGCCGGTTGTGGGGTGCTACTTTCCGGCAACGGCGCGGACGAGTTGCTGGCGGCAGGGTCGTTCGCGACAGCGCAGGTCGCTGGCCGGTGGGGTCTGCGGGGTGTCCGCCGGTATCTGGCGGACATGGCCGGCACTGCAGCCGGGCGGCTCGGGGAGGCGGTGGCGGTCGTAGCCCGAGTCCTGCCGGCCAACTGGTCGGCGCGAGGCGTACTGGGCGGCGAACTGGCCCGGGTTGTGTCGCCCGACGGTGTCGCCGTTACTGGCGACCCATCACCGGCAGGACGCACTGAGGTGGGCGGCGGGTTGGGTACGCGACCATGTCGCTGGCCATAGGCAGGCGGGGCGGTCGTGGGCGGAGGCCGACCGAGTCGACACGTTCTGGCCACGCGGGTTCCTACCGGCGGCGGGCGCCGTACCGGAGGGTTCGCCGTTCCTGCATCCGGATCTGGTCACCGCCGGCTTGGCGGCACCGATCGCATCACGCTACGACCCGCGCCCCAGGCACGCCTACCATCGAATCAAGCCTTTGGTGACCGGGCTGTTTCCGGACAACATGCGGGCTGGGCTGCCGACCCGGAAGCGGTACTACGCTACTGCGTTGACCCGGTCGGTCATGGGTCCGCTGGCCGCGCCGGTGTGCGTCGGGGCCGGGCTGCTGGATGCCGCCGCAGTCACGTCATACACAGACCCGGCAACCAGGATGATGGTGACGGCGGTGGAGTCGTGGCTGGCCGGGGCGGCAACGCGCGGGTTCGCGTTCAGTGGGTGAGCCGGTACGACCAGAGCCGGTCAACCTCGGTGAAGCCGGCCCGCTCATACATCGTGTTGGCGGCGGCCCGCGAGCGTTCCGGGTCGTCGGAGGGGGCATCGTCGTCGACGTAGAGAATCACCTGCCGTCCGCCGAGTCCCGCCAGCAGGTCCAGGGCGGACCCGAGAAGGCGGGGCCCCAGCCCTTCGCCCCGGGCGGCCGGTTCCACACCGATCCACCACAGCACCCCGACCCCGTCGACCGGGTCACCGATCGTGGCCTCGGCGACCACCTGGCCGCCACGTTCGACCTCCAGGACACGACGGTCCTCCTCCCGGCGGACTCGGCAAGAGCAGCTCGGCAGGCCGGTGGCGGGCAGGTCGCGGCACATGTACCGCCAAAGATCACTGCCGACGAAACCGCATTCGGTCAGGACGGTGTGGGTGGCCGGGCGGTGCCGCACCGGCAGCGCCTCCAGGCCGAGGCCCAGCGCGGTGGCGAAGGCGAACGCCTCCACGGTCGGGCAATCGGCCAACTCGGTCAGGGCGTGATCGAGCAGCAGTCGCACGACGGCGGGGACCTCGCGGGCGTGCAGCCACAGGATCATCCCGGCACGGTCACGTGGACGGCGGGCGAAGGCGATGACGCCGACCGGCTTGCCTGTGCCGTCAACCAGCGCCTCGGTACGCAGGTCGGACAGCTCTGCCCACCACGCCGAGTCCACCGGTGAGGTTCCGTCAATCGCGGCTTGCAGCATGGCCGGCGTGCAGGCCGGCTGGCCGGGCAACCGGTCGCCGTTGATCAACGCGACCAGCTCCGAGGTGGCGGTGGTGACCGGGGTCAGCAGTGACGTGGCCATCCTCAGCCTCCTCTCGAGTAAGTCAGCTGGTGAAGGTGCCAGCTCTCGCGGCGGCGACGAAACTCGACCAGCTCGCCGGGGCGATCACCAGCGCCGGACCAGCCGGATCCTTCGAGTCCCGCACCCCGACGACCCCACCCAGTCCGTCCGCCACCTCGACGCACTGACCCTGGTTGTTTGATCGGCTGCTCTTGCGCCAGCTAGCTCCGGAAAGATCGATCATGACTCGTACTCCTTCGCGGTCCGCCAGAAGAGGTCACGACTGGCCTGCTCGCTCAGCGCCCGGCCAGCGATGTCGGTGAAGGTCCAAGCGTACCGCTCAGCCTCATCCGGCCGATCGAGGAACAGAGCTCCTGTCAGCTCCTCCACGTAGACAGTCGTCGGCTCGTTCCCTTCTGGAAAATCAAGAAGAGTGAACGAACCGTGCGCCATCAGGCCGGCGTGCAGCCCGGCGCTGAACGGCAGCACCCGGATCGAAATGTTCGGCTGCTCCCCGGCCTGAGCCAGCCGACGCAGCTGCCCGGCCATGATCTGCCCGCTGCCAATCGGTCGACGCAGGATCGCTTCGTCGAGCACGATGTCGAACCTGGGCAGGTAGGGCTCCATCCGGGTCAGCAACCGCGCGCGACGCATCCGCATCTCGACCCTGCGCTCGATCTCCTCCGCCGGCACTTCGTACTGGTTCACGCTGAACACGGCAGTTGCGTACTCGCGGGTCTGCAGCACGCCGGAGACGAGCTCCGTATGGAATTCGCGGAGGTGGGCGGCAGCCTCCTCCAGACCGATGAACAGCTCGAACCAGGACGGGATGCTGGCGTAGTCGTGCCACCAGCCCTTCTCCTTGGTCTTCGGGGCCAGCGCGGCCAGCGCCTCGATGGTCTTCAGGTCCGCGCCGTACAGCTCGCAGAGCAGCACCACATCCTCGGCGCGGATCGGCACCTCACCGCGCTCCATCCGCAGCAGCTTGGTCGCCGACCACTCCAACTCCCGGGCCGCCGTGGTCTGCGGCACCCCGGCCAACCGCTCACGCAGCCGACGCAGCTCCCGACCGAGCTGCCGGCGGGGCACCGACGAGTTCAACAATGCTGCGGGCACGTTGCCACCTCCTGATACGCCACTCACCGACGGCTGAATGATCGACAGACGACAGTCACTATCGAGTGGACATATCTCTACCACAACGCCACGACACCGTTGCCGAACCGCTAATTGATCATTGACTGACGGCTGTCCTGAAAATCGGCACGAAGCACCGCGATCCGCAGCCGGCCTCCACTCCACGCAATGCAGGTACCCGATCATCGGCGGAAGTCCAGCCGAGGAGTCAGGATCATGGGAGGCTCAGCCGTGCCGGCACTCCCCCGGCGCGGCCGGTGACGCGAATCAGCTCGAGGGAACCGTCATTGTCGTCAAAACGGCCCCGAGACAACAATGTGGGTTCCCTCGGCGCCGTGGCGCGATCCGGTCCAGCGCCGGTCAGCTCAGCGAGCCGCCGGGGCCGGCGGGCTCCGGCAGGATCGACCGCAGTTCGGCGAGGTCGGCGGCGTCCGGCTGCCACGACCCGGCGACGGCGTTCGCCCGTACCTGCTCGGGGGTGGTCGCCCCGGCGATCACCGACGCCACGGCCGGCTGCGCGGCCAGACCGCCGATCGCGACCGCGAGCAGCGGCACATCCCGCTTCGCGGCGTACCCGTCGAGGGCCTCGATGACGTCCCACGGCGCTCCACCGAGCCGGGCGGCGTACCGGCTGCTCTCGCCGGCCAGCCGGCTGCCCGGCGGCGGCGCCTCGCTCCGGCGGTACTTGCCGGTCAGCAGCCCGTCGGCGAGCGGGAAGTACGGCAGCAGCCCCAGGCCGAAGCGCCGGCAGGCCGGCACCACCTCCCGCTCCACCCGCCGGTCCAGCAGGTTGTACTCGTTCTGCGCACTGATGAACGGTGACAACCCGGCGGTACGCGCGACCCACGCCGCCTCGGCGAGCTGCCAGCCAGCGAAGTTCGAGCAACCCACATAGCGGACCTTGCCGGCACGGACCAGGTCGTCCAGGGCCCGCAGGGTTTCCTCGACCGGGGTGACCGGGTCCGGCGCATGGAACTGGTACAGGTCGATGTGGTCGGTGCCGAGTCGACGCAGCGACGCCTCGACGGCCCGCATGATGTACCGCCGCGAGCCGCGTACCCCGTGGTCGACGCCGTTGCGGCCGGACATGTCCATGCCGAACTTGGTGGCCAGCACCACGTCGTCGCGGCGGCCGCGCAGCGCCGCCCCGAGCTGCTCCTCGGAACCGCCGTGCGGGGTGCCGTAGATGTCGGCGGTGTCGAACAGGGTGATCCCGGCGTCGATCGCCGCGTCGACCACCGCCCGGGTACCGGCGGCGTCGAGCTTGCGGCCGAAGTTGTTGCAGCCGAGCCCGACCGCCGACACCATCAGCCCCGAGTCGCCCAACCGGCGGTAGATCATCTCCGTCACACCGGCCAGCCTACGACGGTCAGCGTACGTCCCAGACCGGCTCGGGGACCTCGACCACCTCGCCGTCGCCCTGGAACAGCACGAACCGGTCGAAGGACCGGCTGAACCAACGGTCGTGAGTGACCGCGATCACCGTACCCTCGAAGGCCTTCAGCCCTTCCTCCAGCGCCTCTGCCGACGCCAGGTCCAGGTTGTCGGTCGGCTCGTCGAGCAGCAGCAGGGTGGCGCCGGACAACTCCAGCAGCAGCACCAGGAACCGGGCCTGCTGGCCGCCGGAGAGGGTGCCGAACCGCTGGTCGCCCTGGCCGGCCAGGTCGTAGCGGCTCAGCACGGCCATCGCCGCGTGCCGGTCCATCCCGTCGCGGTGGTCGTCGCCGCGCCACAGTACGTCGGCGAGGGCCTGGTCGAGCAGTTCCGGCCGGTCGTGGGTCTGCGAGAAGTGGCCGGGACGCACCCGGGCGCCGAGCCGGACCTTGCCGTCGTGGGCCACCGGGGCGAGCGTCGTGCCAGCGATCGGGCCAGCCGCCGGGTCCGGGTCGGTGCCGCCCCTGGCCAGCAACCGCAGGAAGTGCGACTTGCCGGTGCCGTTGGCGCCGAGCACCGCGACCCGGTCGCCGTACCAAATCTCCAGGTCGAACGGGTAGGTCAGCCCGTCCAGCTCCAGCTGCTCGCAGATCACCGCCCGTTTGCCGGTGCGGCCGCCGGACAGCCGCATCCGCAGCGACTGGTCCTTCGGCGGCAGCGGCGGCGGCCCGGCCTCCTCGAACTTGCGCAGCCGGGTCTGCGCGGCCTGGTACCGCGAGGCCAACCCGTCGTTGTACGCCGCCTTCTGCTTGTACATCAGCATCAGCTCGCGCAGCTTCTCGTGCTCCTCGTCCCAGCGGCGACGCTGCTCCTCCAGCCGGGCGTGCCGGGCGACCCGCGCGTCGTGCCAGCTTGCGAAGCCGCCGGGGTGGGTCCATGCGGAGCCGCCTTCGACGGCGACCACCCGATCGGCGGTCTGGGCCAGCAACTCCCGATCGTGCGAGACGTAGAGCACCGACTTGGTCGACTCGCGCAGCCGCTGCTCCAGCCACCGCTTCCCGGGTACGTCGAGGAAGTTGTCCGGCTCGTCGAGCAGCAGCACCTCGTCGGTGCCACGCAGCAGCAACTCCAACGCGAACCGTTTTTGCTGTCCACCGGAGAGTGTCCGGACGGGACGGCTATGGACCCGGTCCCACGGCAGGTCGAGCACGGCGGTGGCCACCGTGTCGAAGACGACCTCGGCCTCATAACCGCCGGCTTCGCCCCAGGCGGCGAGGGCGTTGGCGTACCCGATCTGGGTTTTCTCGGCGGCGGCCGGGGTCGCGCCCGCAGCCTCCGCAGCATGCACGGCCCGTTCGGCGGCGGCAAGCCGTTCTCCTGCGGCCCGCAGCGGCGGCGGGGCGAGCGACAACGCCAGGTCGGCGAGGGTACGGTCGTCGCCGATCATGCCGATGAACTGCCGCATCACGCCGAGCCCGCCGGAGCGGGCGACTGCTCCGGTGGCCACCGGCAGGTCACCGGCGACCATCCGCAGCAGCGTCGTCTTGCCGGCCCCGTTCGGGCCGACCAGCGCCACCTTGGCACCCTCACCGACCCGGAACGACACGTCGGCAAAAAGCTCCCGACCGTCCGGCAGGGTGTGCCCCACCGCGGCCACGTCCACGTATCCCACCCCGGCATGGTGCCTGATCGGGCCTGTCGTCGGCAGCTGAGATTCGCACCACCGGGTGAGCGACTGGCACTGGCGAACCGAAGTGGCGGTCAGTCGGCGCGGTTGGTGACCCGCAGCACCCGGTAGCCCTTCTGGCTGGCGTGCCGGTCCACCTGCCAGCCCTGCTCCCGCAGCCACTGCTGCACCGAGTCGCCGCCCAGGTAGCGGGCGATGACCAGCCAGCCGACGCCGCCCGGGGCGAGGCGGGGCAGCCAGCGGGCGAGCAGGGCGTGCAGCTCCGCCTTGCCGACCCGGATCGGCGGATTGGACCACAGCTGGGTGAAGGTGAGCTCCGGCGGCACGGTGTCCGGATCGGCCACTCGGACCCGGTCGGCGACGCCGAGCCGGTCGGCGTTGAGCAGGGTGAGTTCGCGGGCGCGGGCGTTGACGTCCACCGCGTGGACCGTGGCGGCCGGTGCCTGGTCGGCCAGCACGCAGGTGATCGGGCCGTACCCGCAGCCGAGGTCGAGGAAGGGGCCGGGGTCGGTCGGCGCGGGCAGGTCGGCCTTGCGCAACAGTACGGCGGTGCCCGGGTCGAGCCGGCCGGCGGAGAACACCCCGGCGGCTGCGGCCAGGGTGTAGTCGCGGCCGGCGACCGTGAAGTCGATCTCCGACCGTACGTCCGCGGTGCCGGGTTGCGGGCTGAAGTAGTGGTCGCCGGTCACCGGGGCATTGTCGCCCAACCTGGGTACGGCGTCGACGGCGGTCATCACGATCGAAATAGGCTTATGCCCGATCTTCAATTGATGCAAGTCTTGACCGGCAGCTCTCCCCCCAATCCATCCGTTACTCTGTGCGACATGACGTACGGGTACGAATCCGGCGCGGACCGCCGGCCGATTCGACCCGATCAATCGGTTCGGCCGCCGGGGTCCGCCGGTGAACCGCCGAGGCCACCGCGCCCCCGGCCCCAGCCGCCGCCCCGACCGCATCCCCGCGCTCAGCCTCAGCCGCATCCTGGACCGCCACGTCGGCCACCGCCTGCCGCACCGCCGCAGCGCGGTGCCGGGCCGGCACACTACGTTGTGCCACCGCCGCGTGGCTTCCCTGCGCCGCAGGCATTCCGCCCACCGCAGACTTTGCCGCCGCAGGCCGTACCGAGACCGGCGGACGGCGAACCTGCTGCGCCCGGATTGTCGTCCCGTACCGCCAGGGCGCGTCGTCAGACCGGCCGCGGGCGGCCGGGTACCGCCCCGCCGCCGGGCAGGACCCCCCGACCGCGTCGCCGCCCGACCGACGGTCCCACTGAACCTCGCGGCCGGCGACCGACCGGGCCAGCCACGGCAGGGTGGTCGTCGACGAAGCTGTGGCAGGTCGTGATCAGCGGCGTCGCCGTCCTGCTGATGCTCGGCGTCTGCGGGCTTAGCTCGTACTTCATCGTCGTCGACGAACGCAACGGACGGGCGGCGGCGGGTGCCCCGGCGGCGGCACCGGCCGTGGTCCCCCGGGACATCAGCTCCCGGCAGGCCGACCCGCAGCCGCTCACCGTTGAGGAGGTCTTCCCGACCGGTGACATCGTGATCGACCCGGCCGAGCCACCGTACCGGCTGCTGAAGACCCAGATCGAGGAGCGCTGCCGGGCGGCGGTCGCCGGCGACATCGGCACCCTGCTCGACGAGCTCGGCTGCAACCAGGTGGTCCGCGGCACGCTACGGTCACCGACCGGCGAGTACCTGATCACCACCGGGGTGTTCAACCTGGCCGACGCCTCCGGCGCGGAATGGGCACACACCCGGATCAAACCGATGGTCGACGAGGAGAAGGGCCGCTTTCAGGGCATGATCGCCGACGAGGGGACCGAGGCGATCGCGCTCTCCTCCGCCCAGGTCGGCTGGCACTCGCTCGGCCACTTCCTGATGTACTGCGTGATCGCTCGCGCCGACAGCGAACCGGTGCCCGCCGACGACCCGTACGCCCGGCAGATCCTCTTCGACATGCTGCAACTGCACCTGCAGACGAACGTACTGGAAAAGCGGGCGGTGCAGCCGGCGGCAGCGGACGACCCGGCCGGGTCCGACGGCGACGCGGCACCGGACGAGGCCGACGCGGCAGCCGACGCGGAGGCCGACGCGGCAGCCGACGCGGAGGCCGACGCGGCAGCCGGCGCGGCAGCGGCTCGGTGACCGGCCGTCAGCCGGCCGCCGGTAGCCGCAGCCGGCGGGTAACGCTGGCGCGGGCCGCGTACCCGGCCGGGTCGGTGGGGTAGCCGACCTCGACCAGGGTGAGCCCGTGCGGCGGGGCGACGGTGACCTCACTGGACCGTTCCCGCCGGGTCAGCAGGCTGCCCGGCCAGTCGACCGGCCGGCGGCCGTCGCCGACGAACAGCATCGCCCCGACCAGGCTGCGCACCATCGCCTGGCAGAACGCGTCCGCCTGTACGGTGCCGACCAGTGTCCCGTCCGCGTCCCGGCGCCAGTCCAGCCGGGTGATCTGCCGGATCGTGGTGGCATGCTCCTTACGCCGGCAGTACGCGGCGAAATCATGCTCGCCGACCAGCAGGGCGGCGGCGGCGTTCAGCGCGGCCAGGTCGAGCGGACGGGGCCAGGCAAGCGTGTCGTGCCGGCGCAGCGGCTCAGCACCGTACGGGGCGTCGGTGACCCGGTACGCGTACCGCCGGTAGGTGGCGGCGAACCGGGCCTCGAAGTCGGCCGGCACCTCGGTGACCGCCCGCACCCGGACGTCGCGGGGCAGCGTACCGGCGAACCGGCGCAGCAGCGCCCCGGACCGTTCGCTCCACACCTCGGCCGGCACGTCGAGGTGGCACACCTGGCCGGTGGCGTGCACCCCCGCGTCGGTACGCCCGGCCACGGTCAGCCCGAGTGCGACGCCTGGCCCGAACGCCCGGTCGAGTGCCTCGGTCAGCACCCCGGCGACGGTCCGCCGCTGCGGCTGCACCGCCCAGCCGGAGAAGTCGGTGCCGTCGTACGCGACATCGAGCCGCAGCCGGACGTACCCCTGCCGCACCTGATCCTCCTGTGTCGCATGGTTGCCGGAAAGGTCGCATGGTTGCCGGAAAGACGGTGGGACCCGACGCTGCTGTCGCAGCGCCGGGTCCCACCGGTTGTGCTCGTGCCGACTCAGGCCGTGTCGTCGCCTTCGGCGGCGGCTCAGGCCTTGTTGTCGCCTTCGCCGGCCGGGGCTGCCTGGGTCGCGCCCGTGTCGGTGTCACCGGAGGCCGACACCGGCGGCTCGGCGTCCTGGTCGGCCGCGGTGTCCGCGTCGGTACGCGCGGCCGGTGCCTCGTCGGCACCGGCGAGCGCCTCGACCTTGTCCTGCTGGGCGGCCGCCCGACGGTCGGCCTTGGCCGGCGCCGGGGTGGTCACCACCAGCTCCTCGACCAGCTCGATGATCGCCATCGGGGCGTTGTCGCCCTTGCGCGGTCCGGTCTTCACGATCCGGGTGTAGCCACCCGGACGGTTGGCGAACCGGGGCGCGATCTGGTCGAACAGCTCGAAGACCACGTCCTTGTCCCGCACGACGGTCAGCACCCGACGGCGCGAGTGCAGGTCGCCCCGCTTGGCCTTGGTGATCAGCTGCTCCGCGAGGGGACGCAGCCGCTTCGCCTTGGTCTCGGTGGTCTTGATCTTGCCGTACCGGAACAGCGAGGTGGCCAGGTTGGCCAGCATCATCCGCTCGTGCGCGGGGCTGCCGCCGAGGCGGGGGCCCTTGGTGGGCGTGGGCATGGTTGGTGCTCCTCAGTGGTGGCGGCAGCCGGCGTTACAGCTGCTCGGTCTCGCGGTAGTCGTCGGTGTCGTAGTCGGCTTCGCTGAAGGAGTCCACGACGTGTGCCGGGTCGAAGTTGGGCGCCGAATCCTTCAGGCCCAGCCCCATCCCGGCGAGCTTCATCTTGACCTCGTCGATCGACTTCTGACCGAAATTCCTTATATCGAGGAGGTCCGCCTCGGTCCGCCCGATCAGCTCGCCGACGCTGTTGATGCCCTCGCGCTTGAGGCAGTTGTACGACCGTACGGTCAGGTCCAGCTCCTCGATCGGCAGCGCCAGGTCAGCGGCCAGCTGGGCGTCCTGCGGCGACGGCCCGATGTCGATGCCCTCAGCGGTCTCGTCCAGCTCGCGAGCCAGACCGAACAGCTCGACCAGGGTGGAGCCGGCCGAGGCCAGCGCGGTACGCGGTCCGATCGACGCCTTGGTCTCGACGTCGATGATCAGCCGGTCGAAGTCGGTCCGCTGCTCGACCCGGGTCGCCTCCACCCGGTAGGTGACCTTGAGCACCGGCGAGTAGATCGAGTCGACCGGGATCCGGCCGATCTCGGCACCGGCCTGCTTGTTCTGCGCGGCGGTGACGTACCCGCGGCCCCGCTCGACGGTGAGCTCCATGTCGAGGCGGCCCTTGCCGTTGAGAGTGGCCAGCTTGAGGTCCGGGTTGTGCACCGAGACCCCGGCCGGCGGCTGGATGTCACCGGCGGTCACGTCACCGGGGCCCTGCTTGCGCAGGTACATGCTGACCGGCTCGTCGTGCTCGGAACTGACGCACAGCTCCTTGACGTTCATGACCAGCTCGACCACATCCTCCTTGACGCCGGGGATCGTGGTGAACTCGTGCAGCACGCCGTCGATCTTGATGCTGGTGACCGCCGCGCCCGGAATGGAGCTGAGCAGGGTACGCCGCAGCGAATTGCCGAGCGTGTAGCCGAAACCCGGCTCCAACGGCTCGATGGTGAACAGGGACCTCGTGTCGCTGATCGACTCCTCGGACAGAGTCGGCCGCTGGCTGATGAGCACGTACTTCTCCTTGGGTCGGGGCGACCGCTATATGACGCCCGTCGGTCGTGCGCCCGTCGACGGGGGCCGGGCCGGTGCCGTACGTCGGTGACGCCGGTCGACCGCGACCCCCGTCGACGGGGGGTGGCTCACTTCGAGTAGAGCTCGACGATCAGCTGCTCCTGAACCTGCGTGTCGATTGTCTGACGCGCCGGCATGGAGTGCACGAGGATCTTCATCTGGCTGGGGATCGCCTCCAGCCAGGCCGGGACGGTCTTGGAACCGGCCTCGCCCTGGGCGACCAGGAACGGGGTGAGCTCCTTCGACTTCGTCCGCACCTCGACGATGTCGTGCTCCTTGACGCGGAACGAGGGGATGTCGACCTTATTGCCGTTGACCATGAAGTGCCCGTGCTTGACCAGCTGGCGCGCCATGTCCCGGGACTTGGCGTAGCCAGCCCGGTACACGACGTTGTCAATCCGGGACTCCAGGATCTGCAGCAGCACCTCACCGGTCTTCGCCTGCTTGGCCACTGCTTCCTCGTAGTAGCCGCGGAACTGCTTCTCCAGCACGCCGTACACCCGGCGGGCCTTCTGCTTCTCCCGCAGCTGGAGGAGGTACTCGGTCTCCTTGGTCCGACCACGGCCGTGCTGGCCGGGCGGGAAGGGCCGGGATTCGAACGGGCACTTCGGCCCATCGCACTTGCTGCCCTTGAGGAACAGCTTCATCTTCTCCCGCCGGCAACGGCGGCAGTCAGCACCCGTGTAACGAGCCATCTCTTCCTAACCTCTCAGACCCGGCGACGCTTCGGCGGACGGCACCCGTTGTGCGGCTGCGGCGTGACATCGGAGATCTGCCCGACCTCCAGGCCGACGGCCTGCAACGAACGGATGGCGGTCTCCCGGCCAGAGCCGGGGCCCTTGACGAAGACGTCGACCTTGCGCATGCCGTGCTCCATCGCCCGCCGGGCGGCAGCCTCGGCGGCCAGCTGCGCGGCGAACGGCGTCGACTTGCGGGAGCCCTTGAAACCGACCTGGCCGGCGGAGGCCCAGGAGATCACCGCACCGGTCGGGTCGGTAATCGAGACGATGGTGTTGTTGAAGGTGCTCTTGATGTGCGCCTGCCCGTGGGCGACGTTCTTGCGTTCCTTGCGCCGGACCTTCTTGACAGCGGCTCCAGCGCGAGCCTTCGGTGGCATGAGTTTTCTGCGCTCCTATTGAACGATCGAGGTATCCGGGCGGGCCCGGCGTCGGCCAGGACTACTTCTTGCCCGGCTTCTTCTTGCCGGCGACGGTCCGCTTCGGGCCCTTGCGGGTCCGGGCGTTGGTCCGGGTGCGCTGGCCATGCACGGGCAACCCGCGGCGGTGCCGGATGCCCTCGTAGCAGCCGATCTCCACCTTGCGGCGGATGTCTGCGGCAACCTCCCGACGCAGATCACCCTCGACCTTGAAGCTGGCCTCGATGTGATCCCGGAGCTGGACCAGCTCCTCGTCGGTGAGGTCCCGGACCCGCTTGTTCGGGTCGATGCCAGTCGCGGCAAGCGTGGCGATCGAACGGGTCCGGCCGATCCCGAAGATGTAGGTGAGCGCGATCTCCATCCGCTTCTCGCGGGGCAGATCCACGCCGACTAGACGTGCCATGTGCGGGCGTACTCCTCAAGTGGTGTGCACGGAGGTCTGAGCCCGCTCCACCCCGGCTGCCCTCGCCGACCACTCAGCTGAGTGGGCCGGCATGCCGGGCCCCGGCCTCCGACCGGGGGTTGCGCCACGGACACGGCGACATGGTCACCGGGTGCTCGCGGCTGGAACGAGCATGTGCTGTTGTGCGATCGGCCGCCTGAACCGCCCCGTCGCCGGCCCGGCTCCTGCCGGTCGGCTCGGGGTCAGCCCTGGCGCTGCTTGTGCCGGGGGTCGGTGCAGATGACCATCACCCGGCCGTGCCGGCGGATCACCCGGCACTTGTTGCAGATCCTCTTGACGCTCGGCTTGACCTTCACGGTGTGCCTTACTTCCGTTGACGCCCGGCCGCGTATGCGGTGCGGGCTTGAGGACGGACACGGGACGCCCCGGCCGGCCGTCAGGCGGTTACTTGTAGCGATAGACGATGCGCCCTCGGGTGAGGTCGTACGGCGAAAGCTCGACGACGACCCGGTCCTCGGGCAGGATGCGAATGTAGTGCTGCCGCATCTTGCCGCTGATGTGAGCCAGTACCTTGTGGCCGTTGGCGAGCTCCACCCGGAACATGGCGTTCGGTAGTGGCTCGATCACTCGACCTTCGATCTCGATGGCCCCGTCTTTTTTCGGCATGTCCTCCGCTGTCCTGACGTCGGTTGCTCGGGATCGGCTCACAACACCATTCGCGGACGGACCCGTCCGGCCTGCCGACCGTACCGATTCGTCCGCGCCAGCCGCGGCTCCAGACGTCTGACGACGGGCTCGGCCCGGGTTACGGAAACCCAGGCGACACCCGATCAGACACGGCCTGCCGAAGCGCAGAGCAGGCACGCTGGAGTGGACGCTGTGCGCCGATCTATCAGTGTACGCGGGTTGTCACGCGGACAGCAAACCGCGCGCTGCCGCAGGTCAGCATACCCGACAAAGCGGCAGGAGCAGGGAGTTTACCGGCGACCCGCCGGGCGTCGGTCAGGCCGCCGGCCGACCGCTTGGCGTCCGGTGTGCGGCCGGGTGGCTACCCCTGGCCCGGGGCCGGACCGCCGGACCCACCGGACTCGTGCTCGATCCGCTTCCGTTCCGCCTTCTCCTGCCTGGCCAACTGCTGCCGGGCCTGCTTGGCCGCACACCGCTGCGGCTCGCCCTTGATCAGGCCCAGCACGGTGGTCACCAGCAGCACCGCACCCCACGGGCCGGCCACCCAGCCCGGCCAGAAGTACAGCAGGTTTTGAGCCATGACGCAGGTCACCGCCCAGATCGCGATGGTGATCCCGACCGCCGCCCCGTACCCGTCCCACTCGTTGACCAGCCACCGGCGGGTCGCACCGGGATAGCGCCCGTCCGGGCCGGGAGTCAACTCGGCGGGCAACCCGTCGGTGACGACCGGCGCCAACTGCGAGCGTCCGGCGGCGGTCACCGGTGGCAGATCGTCGAGCAGGCCGCCCAGATCACCGTACGTCTTCGCCGCATAGGCCCGCTGCAACCGCTCGTCGAACTCGGCAAGATCCAGTCGACCCTCGCTCAGCGCGTTACGCAACCGCTCGGCCACTGCCTCCCGGTCGGCGTCGGCCGCCCGCATCCCGTCCCGCCGATCCATGGCTACCAGCTTGACACCCCGGTGCCAGCCCGGCCAGACCGGCACCGGGCCGAGGGGCGGCCGGAGCCGGGGCAGGCCCCGGGTCAGCGTCGAGAATCGGCCGGCTGACGGGCGGTCACCAGATCGCCGAGCCGGGAACGCCCGCCGTCCGGCTCGGTCAACACCCAGACACCGTCCGGCAACAGCGCCATCGAATGCTCGACGTGCACCGCCATCGACCCGTCCCGGGTCACCACCGTCCAGCCGTCGGCGAGTTCGTTGGTGCGGGCCGACCCTTCGGTGATCATCGGCTCGATGGCCAACGCCATCCCCGGGACCAGGCGCGGGCCCTTGCCCGGCCGGCCGTAGTTGAGCACGTGCGGGTCCTGGTGCATCTCGGTACCGATCCCGTGGCCGCCGTAGCCCTCGACGATGCCGTACCGGCCGCCCGTGCGGATCGCCCGTTCCACCGCGTACGAGATGTCAGTGAGTCGGCCGCGGCCGCTGACCGCCCCGCGCGCCGCAGCGGCGATCCCAGCCCACAGCGCGTCCTCAGCGACCGTGATCATCCGCAGCAGCTCCGGACGTACCTCCCCGACCGGAGCGGTGAAGGCCGCGTCGCCGTGCCAGCCGTCCAGTACGGCTCCGCAGTCGACCGAGATGACGTCACCGTCGCGCAGCACCTGCCCAGCCGCCGGGATCGCGTGCACCACCTGCTCGTTGACCGAGGAGCAGATGGTCGCCGGGTAGCCGTGGTAGCCCTTGAACGACGGGACAGCGCCGGCGTCGCGGATCGTCTCCGCGGCGATGGCGTCCAGGTCGGCGGTGGAGACGCCGGGGGCGATCGCCGCCCGCATCCGGGCCAGGGCATCGGCGACCACCAGGCCGGCGGCACGCATCCGGTCGATCTGCTCCGGGGTCTTGAGCTGGATGTCCAACTGCTGGCGGCGCATCGGACGCTACCCGCCGTACGAACGCAGGGCGTCGATCGCGCGTACGGTGACGTCCTCGACCGGCCCGGTGGCGTCGATCCCGACCAGCTTGCCCTGGGCACCGTAGAAGTCGACCAGCGGCGCGGTCTTCTCGGCGTACTCCACCAGGCGATGGGCGATGGTCTCGGGCTTGTCGTCGTCGCGCTGGAACAGCTCGGCGCCGCACCGGTCACAGCGGCCCTCGGTCGCCGGCGCGTCGAACTCGACGTGCCAGATCTTGCCGCAGCCGCGACAGGTACGGCGACCGGACAGCCGCCGGATCACCTCGTCGTCGTCGACGACCAGCTCCAGCACCAGATCCAGCGCGGTGCCGAGGTCGGCCAGCAGCTTGTCCAGCGCGGCAGCCTGCGGAGTGGTCCGCGGGAAGCCGTCGAGCAGGAAGCCTTCGGCGGCGTCCGGCTCGGCCAGCCGGTCCCGGACCATGTTGATGGTCACCTCGTCCGGAACCAGCTTGCCGGCGTCCATGTATCGCTTGGCCTCGACACCCAGCGGCGTGCCCTGGGAGACGTTGGCCCGGAAGATGTCCCCGGTCGAGATCTTGGGCACGACCAGGTGAGCGGCGATGAACTCGGCCTGGGTCCCCTTCCCCGCCCCGGGGGGACCGACCAGTACCAGCCTCATCTACCGGAGGAACCCTTCGTAGTTGCGCTGCATGAGTTGGCTCTCGATCTGCTTCACGGTTTCCAGACCGACACCGACCATGATGAGCACGGCGGTGCCGCCGAACGGGAAGTTCACGTACTGGTCGCTGTCCAGCCAGATGAAGAAGAAGTTCGGCAGCACAGAGATGATGCCGAGGTAGAGCGCACCGGGGAGGGTGATCCGGCTGAGGATGAAGTCGAGGTACTCGGCCGTGGGCCGGCCCGGCCGGATGCCGGGCACGAAGCCACCGTACTTCTTCATGTTCTCCGCGACCTCGGTCGGGTTGAACGTGATCGACACGTAGAAGTACGTGAAGAAGATGATCATAAAGAAGTACGTGATGATGTAGATCGGGCTGGTCGGGTTCGCCAAGTTGTTCTGGATCCACGCCTGGACCTGACCAGGGTCGTTCGGATCGAAGAACTGCAGCCCGAGCTGCGGCAGGTAGAGCACCGACGAGGCGAAGATCACCGGGATGACCCCGGCCTGGTTGACCTTCAACGGGATGTAGGTCGAGGTGCCGCCGTACATCCGCCGGCCGATCATCCGCTTGGCGTACTGCACGGGGATCCGGCGCTGTGCCTGCTCGATGAAGACCACGGCGGTGATGACCACCAGGACCAGCACGATCACCAGACCGAACATGCCCCAGCCGTGGGTGTTCTTGATCGTCCACCCCTCGCTGGGCAGCCGTGCCGCGATCGAGGTGAAGATCAGCACCGACATGCCGTTGCCGACACCCCGGTCGGTGATCAGCTCGCCGAGCCACATCACCATGCCGGTGCCGGCGGTCATCGTGATGACCAGCACGCTGAGCGTCAGCCAGGTCGGCAGGCCGGTCCCGTCGGGGATGATCGGGTAGTCGTCGCACAGGTTGTTGAACAGCTGACCGGAGCGGGCCAACGCGACGAACGCCGAGGCCTGCAGGATACCCAGGCCCAGGGTCAGGTAACGGGTGTACTGGGTGATCTTGACCTGGCCGGACTGCCCCTCCTTGCGGAGCTGCTCCAGCCGCGGAATGACCACCGTGAGCAGCTGCAGGATGATCGACGCGGTGATGTAGGGCATGATGCCCAGCGCGAAGACGGACAGGGACAGCAACGCACCGCCGGAGAAGAGGTTCAGCAGGGTGAAGACCCCGCTGGAGTCCCCGGACTCCATGACGGTGATGCACTGCTGCACGTTGCCGTACGACACGCCTGGGCTCGGCAGCGTGGCGCCGAGCCGGTAGACCGCGACGATGAAGACCGTGAACAGCAGCTTCTTGCGCAGGTCAGGCGTGCGAAACGCACTGAGAAAGGCGGAGAGCAACTTCTTCCTCCTGCGCGAGGCGGCCGCCGGATGTTCTGGCGGGTCGGGATGGGTGCGGAGCGCCCGATATCCATGGCTGGCATCGGACTCTAACAGTCCGGCGTCGGTCTGGGCAGGCGTGCCTAGAACATACACCGGTCCCGATATTAACGGGACGGAGGCTTCACCAGTAGGCCGTGGCGCCCGTCAGTCGCGGACAACTGAGCGAGCGCCACGTCCAAGCTGGGCGTTCAGAGCTCGGTGACCGAGCCGCCAGCTGCGGTGATCTTCTCCTTGGCCGACCCGCTGAACGCGTGCGCCGACACCTGGAGAGATACACCACCGAGGTCGCCGCTGCCCAGCACCTTGACCGGCTGGCCCTTGCGGACCGCACCGGACTCGGCCAACTGCTGCGGACCGACCTCACCACCGTTCGGGAAGAGCTCCGCCAACCGGTCCAGGTTGACCACCTGGTAGACGACCTTGAACCGGTTCTTAAAGCCCTTCAGCTTCGGCAGACGCATGTGGATGGGCATCTGCCCGCCCTCGAACGCCGCCGGGATGTTCTTGCGGGCCTTGGAGCCCTTGGTGCCCCGACCGGCGGTCTTGCCCTTGGAGCCCTCACCGCGGCCCACCCGGGTCTTCGCGGTCTTGGCCCCCGGCGCCGGCCGGAGGTGGTGGACCTTGATCGCCATTACTCGACCTCCTCGACCGTCACGAGGTGGTTCACGGTGAAGATCATGCCCCGGATCTCGGGCCGGTCCTCCTTGACCACCACGTCGTTGATCCGCTTCAGACCGAGCGACCGCAGCGACTCCCGCTGGTTACGCTTGGTCCCGATCCCGGACCGGACCTGGGTCACCTTGAGACGTGCCATCACAGCCGCCCTCCGTTCATCTTCGCTGTCACGCCCCTGCGCCCGCGCGGGACGCGAGCATCGCGGCTGGGGCCACGTCCTCGACCGGCAGGCCACGCCGGGTGGCGACCGCCTCCGGCGACTCCAGGCTCTTCAGCGCGGCGACCGTGGCGTGCACGATGTTGATCGGGTTCGACGAGCCGAGGCTCTTGGAGAGCACGTCGTGGATGCCCGCGCACTCCAGCACCGCACGCACCGGGCCACCGGCGATCACACCCGTACCGGCGCTCGCCGGCTTGAGCAGGACCACGCCGGCGGCGTCCTCGCCCTGCACCGGGTGCGGGATCGACGCGGCGATCCGGGGCACCTTGAAGAAGTGCTTTTTGGCCTCCTCGACGCCCTTGGCGATCGCCGCCGGCACCTCCTTGGCCTTGCCGTAACCCACGCCGACCGTGCCGTCACCGTCGCCCACGATCACCAGGGCGGTGAAGCTGAAACGCCGACCGCCCTTCACGACCTTGGCGACCCGGTTGATCGCGACGACGCGCTCCAGGTGTGGGGTCTTCTCGACGGGCGCGTTGCCGCGACCGCCCTCACGGCGGTTGTCGCGGCGACCACCTTCGTTGCCACCGGACCCGCCGCCACGACGCTGTTGACCTGGCATCAGCAGCCTTCCTTCCTACTCGTGACGGGGTTTGCTTCGATTTGCGTCTGGACAGGCATCAGACGGCCGCTAGAACTCGAGTCCGGCTTCGCGGGCGGCGTCGGCCAGCGCGGCGATCCGCCCCGCGTACCGGTTGCCCCCACGGTCGAACACGACCTTGGAGATACCTGCCGCCTTGGCCCGCTCGGCGAGCAGCGCGCCCACCTTGCCGGCCAGTTCGCTCTTGGCACCCGCGGTACCCCGCAGCGACGCGTCCATGGTCGACGCGGACGCCAGGGTGTGGCCCTTGGTGTCGTCGACGATCTGGGCGACCATGTGCTTCAGGGAACGGGTGACCACCAGGCGCGGCCGCTGCGCGGTCCCGCTGAGGTTCTTGCGCACCCGGAAGTGCCGGCGCGCCCGCCCGATGGCACGCCGCGCGGAGACGCTGCCGCCCGCCCGACGCTTCAGCAACGTAGCGCTCACTGTGCTTTCCCTCCGTTCGTGACTGCGGGGCTCGCAAGCTCGCTCCTCGCACTCACTTCTTACCGGCCTTTCCGGCCTTGCGGCGGATGACCTCGCCCTGGTACTTCACGCCCTTGCCCTTGTACGGCTCCGGCGGGCGGATCTTCCGAATGTTGGCGGCGACCTCACCGACCTGCCACTTGCTGATCCCGGCCACGTGGAACAGCGTCGGCCGCTCCACGGTGAAGGTGATCCCCTCCGGGGCCGACACCAGCACCGGGTGCGAGAACCCGAGCGCGAACTCCAGGTCCTTGCCCTTGGCGGTGACCCGGTAACCCGTACCCGCGATCTCCAGGGTCTTTCGGTAACCGTCGGTCACCCCGATGACCATGTTCGACACCAGGGTGCGGCTCAGCCCGTGCAGTTCCTTGGCCTGGCGCTCGTCGTTGGCCCGGTTGATCTGGAGCTGACCGTCCTCGGCCCGCTCAACGGTGATCGACTCGGGCAGGACGTGCGACAGCTCGCCCTTGGGGCCCTTGACCGTGATGGTCGGGCCATCGATCTTGACATCGACGCCGGCCGGCACCGGGATCGACTTACGTCCAATACGCGACATTGTTACCAGTCTCCCGATTACCAGACGAAGGCGAGGACTTCCCCGCCCACGCTCCGCTTACGGGCCTGCCGGTCGGTGAGCAGCCCCTGGGACGTCGAAATGATCGCCACGCCCAGGCCGCCGAGCACCCGGGGCAGCTCATCCGACTTGGCGTACACCCGCAGACCCGGCTTGGACACGCGCTTGATCCCGGCGAGGCTGCGCTCCCGGTTCTGGCCGTACTTCAAATCGACCACCAGCCGCCGGCCGACGGCACCCTCTGCGGGGTCCTCGACCTGCCAGGTCGAGATGTAACCCTCGGCCTTGAGGACCTCGGCGATGTTCGCCTTGACCTTCGAGTACGGCATCGTCACCCGGTCGTGGTACGCCTGGTTGGCGTTGCGCAGACGGGTCAGCATGTCTGCGATCGGGTCGGTCATCGTCATGGGTCTCGTCAACCTTTCTCGCCGGGGTTCCCGGTGGCTGTGCCACCGGGCCTACGGCGAAGACCTGTCAAGGTGGGGTTACCAGGAAGCCTTGGACACGCCGGGCAGCTCACCGCGGTGCGCCATCTCCCGGATGCAGACCCGGCAGAGGCCGAACTTGCGGTAGACCGCCTTGGGCCGCCCGCACCGCTGGCAGCGGGTGTACGCGCGCACCGAGAACTTCGGCTTCGCGGCGGCCTTGATGATCAGCGCCTTCTTGGCCATAGCTCAGTTCTCCTTGAACGGGAAGCCCAGGAGCTTGAGCAGCGCCCGGCCCTCGTCGTCGGTCTTGGCGGTGGTCACCACCGTGATGTCCATGCCCCGGGTGCGGTCGATCCGGTCCTGGTCGATCTCGTGGAACACCGACTGCTCGGTGAGCCCGAAGGTGTAGTTGCCGTTGCCGTCGAGCTTGCGACCGTCCAGCCCGCGGAAGTCCCGGATCCGGGGCAGCGCGATGGACAGCAGCCGGTCCAGGAACTCCCACATCCGGTCGCCGCGCAGGGTGACCTTCGCCCCGATTGGCATCCCCTCGCGGAGCTTGAACTGCGCGATCGACTTGGTCGCCCGACGCACCTGCGGCTTCTGACCGGTGATGGTGGCCAGGTCACGCATGGCGCCGTCGATCAGCTTGGCGTCCCGGGCGGCCTCGCCGACACCCATGTTCACGACGATCTTGACGAGCCCCGGAACCTGCATCGGGTTCGCGTACTGGAACTGCTCACGCAGTTGCGCGATGGTCTCCTCGCGGTACCGCTGCTTGAGGCGCGGCGCCGGCCTGGTCTGGGTAGCGGTGGTCATCACAGGTCCTTACCGTTGCTACGCGCGATCCGCACCTTCTGGCCGCTGTCGTCGAACCGGTAACCGACCCGGGTCGGCTTGCCGTCGGAGTCGAGCACCTGCACGTTCGAGACGTGGATCGGAGCTTCCTGGGTGACGATGCCACCGGTCTGCCCGCCGCGCTGGGTGGTCTGGATGCGGGTGTGCTTCTTGATCCGGTTCACGCCTTCGACGAGGACCTTGTCCTGCCGTGGGTAGGCCGCGATGACCTTGCCCTTGGCACCCTTGTCCTTACCGGCGATGACGACGACCGTGTCGCCCTTCTTCACCTTCACGGTCACAGCACCTCCGGCGCCAAAGAAATGATCTTCATGAACCGCTTGTCCCGCAGCTCACGCCCGACCGGGCCGAAGATGCGGGTACCGCGCGGGTCCCCACCGTCCTTGATGATGACGGCAGCGTTCTCGTCGAAGCGGATGTACGACCCGTCCGGCCGCCGCTTCTCCTTCGCGGTCCGGACCACGACGGCCTTCACCACGTCGCCCTTCTTCACGCCGGCGCCGGGAATCGCGTCCTTGACCGTCCCGACGATCACGTCGCCGATGCCTGCGTAGCGCCGACCGGAGCCACCGAGCACCCGGATGCACAGGATCTCCCGGGCACCCGTGTTGTCGGCGACACGCAGTCGCGACTCCTGCTGGATCACGTCTATCTCCTATGTCTGCCAGTCCTCCGGTCACCCGGAGCTTGGAAGAACCTGGTCCGCGCTACGCGCGGGCTGCCATCCGGACCCGACCGACCCGAACGCCGCGCGACGGCGGCGGACGGGTCGCCCGGCTACTTCGCCTTCTCGAGGATCTCGACGACCCGCCACCGCTTGGTGGCGGACAGCGGCCGGGTCTCCATCAGCAGCACCCGGTCACCGACCCCGCACGCGTTCTGCTCGTCGTGTGCCTTCAGCTTGCTGGTACGGCGCATGACCTTGCCGTACAGCCGGTGCTTGACCCGGTCCTCGACCTCGACGACGACGGTCTTTTCCATCTTGTCGCTGACCACGAGCCCTTCGCGAACCTTGCGGCGGGCCCGGACGACCGTTGCGCCCTGCTCGGGGGCGGTGTTCTCACTCATGATGCAGCCACCTCAGTCGGCGCGGCGGAGAGTCCCAACTCACGCTCACGCATGATCGTGTAGATCCGGGCGATCTCCCGACGAATGACCTGCAGCCGGCGGTTGTTGTCCAGCTGACCGGTCGCGGCCTGCACGCGGAGGTTGAACAGCTCCGCCTTGGCCTCCCGCAGCTTCGTGACCAGCTCCTGCTCGGAGAGTTCACGCAGCTCGGCGGCCGAAACGCCCGCTGCCATCAGCTTTCACCCACTTCGCGCGTCACGATGCGGCACTTCATCGGGAGCTTGTGGATCGCACGACGCATCGCCTCACGCGCGATCTGCTCGTTCGGGAAGGACATCTCGAAGAGCACCCGTCCCGGCTTGATGTTGGCGACCCACCACTCGGGCGAGCCCTTACCGGACCCCATCCGGGTCTCGGCCGGCTTCTTGGTCAGCGCCTGGTCGGGGAAGACCGTGATCCAGACCTTGCCACCACGCTTGATGTGGCGGGTCATGGCGATACGGGCCGACTCGATCTGACGGTTGGTCACATACGCCGGCTCGAGCGCCTGGATACCGAACTCGCCGAACACCACCCGGGTGCCGCCCTTGGCGGCGCCAGTACGGCTCGGGTGATGCGGCTTGCGGAAGCCCTTCGGGGGCTTGCGCGGGATCAGCATCTGTCAGCCCTCCTGCGCTGAGCTGTCCGCTCCGGCCGAAGCGGCCGGAGTGGCCGGCGCGGCATCAGCCGGCGCGGCACTGCTGGTCGTGGTCGACGGGCCACCGGAAATCCCCGCGGCGGCCGCTCGGCCGGCCTCGGTGCCACCGGCGGTCGTCCCGCTGGAGCCGGAACGCCCGCGACGGGGCCGGTCCGGCCGCTCCCGGCGGGGACGGCTGGGCGCCTCGGCCGGAGCCTCCCGCCCCGGGACCGCGTCGCCCTTGTAGATCCACACCTTGACGCCGATGCGGCCAAAGGTGGTCCGGGCCTCGAAGAAGCCGTACTCGATGTTGGCCCGCAGCGTGTGCAGCGGCACCCGACCCTCGCGGTAGAACTCGGTACGGCTCATCTCCGCACCGCCGAGCCGGCCGGAGACCTGCACCCGGATACCCTTGACAATCGGGTTCTTCATCGCCGACTGCATGGCCTTACGCATCGCCCGCCGGAAGCTGACCCGGCTGGCCAGCTGCTCGGCGACGCCCTGCGCGACCAACTGTGCGTCCGACTCGGGGCTCTTCACCTCGAGGATGTTCAGCTGCACCTGCTTGCCGGTGAGCTTTTCCAGCTTGCCCCGGATCCGGTCCGCCTCGGCGCCTTTGCGGCCGATGACAATGCCCGGGCGGGCGGTGTGGATGTCGACCCGGACCCGGTCACGGGTCCGCTCGATGTCCACCTTGGAGATGCCGGCCCGCTCGAGACCGCTGGACATCATCCGGCGAATCTTGACGTCCTCGGCGATGTAGTCCTTGTACAGCTTGTCCGCGTACCAGCGCGACTTCCAGTCGGTCGAGATGCCGAGCCGGAACCCGTGCGGGTGAACTTTCTGACCCATTACTCGGCACCCTCCGTGCTGCTCTGCTTGCCGCCGGCCGGCTCGTTCGCGGTCGTGCCGCCCTGCGCCGTGCTCTCGGTCTGCTCCACGGCCGCCGGCTGCGCGTCGGTCGGCTGGGCCTTCTTCGCGGCCTTCGCCGGCTGGGCCTTGGCCGCGCGCCGCGTCGGCTTCGCCGCGACGACGGCCTCCACCGCGATGGTGATGTGGCAGGTCCGCTTACGGATCCGGTACGCCCGGCCCTGCGCCCGTGGCCGGTACCGCTTCAGCGTCGGACCCTCGTCCACGAACGCCTCGCTGACCAGCAGCGCGTCGGGGTCCAGCTGCTCGTTGTTCTCGGCGTTGGCGATCGCGCTGGCCAGCACCTTGTACACCTGCTCACTGGCGGCCTGCGGCGCGAACTGCAGGACGGTGAGTGCCTCCTTCGCGGGCAGACCGCGGACGAGGTCGACCACCCGACGCGCCTTCATCGGCGAGATGCGCACGTACCGCGCAACCGCCCGCGCGCCCGGAAGCACCGGAGCGTCGCCCTTCACTGGCATCGCTGTAACCCCTTGATCCTCTATCCGTGCCCGCGACTCAGCGCCGACGGCTCTTGCGGTCGTCCTTCTCATGACCCTTGAAGGTGCGGGTCAGGGCAAACTCGCCGAGCTTGTGCCCGACCATCGACTCGGTGATGAACACCGGGACGTGCTTGCGCCCGTCGTGCACGGCGATCGTGTGCCCGAGCATCTCCGGGGTGATCGTCGAGCGCCGCGACCAGGTCTTGATGACGTTCTTCGAGCCCTTGTCGTTCTGCGTCTCCACCTTCTTCATCAGGTGGTCGTCGACGAACGGGCCCTTCTTCAGGCTGCGAGGCATGTGCTACCAGACTCCTTCTAGCCGCGCTTGCGGGTGGCGTAGCGGCGGCGGACGATCAGCCGGTCACTCGGCTGGCCCTTACGACGGGTCCGGCCCTCCGGCTTGCCCTTCGGGTTCACCGGGTGGCGACCACCGGAGGTCTTGCCCTCACCACCACCGTGCGGGTGGTCGACCGGGTTCATCGCGACGCCACGGACAGTCGGGCGCTTGCCCTTCCACCGCATGCGGCCCGCCTTGCCCCAGTTGATGTTTGACTGGTCGGCGTTGCCGATCTCGCCGATGGTGGCCCGGCAGCGCACGTCGACCCGGCGGATCTCGCCGGAGGGCATCCGCAGCGTCGCGTAGGCGCCCTCCCGGCCGAGCAGCTGGATGCCGGTGCCGGCCGAGCGGGCCAGCTTGGCGCCGCCACCCGGCCGCAGCTCCACACCGTGGATGGTGGAACCGACCGGGATGTTGCGCAGCGCCAGGTTGTTGCCGGGCTTGATGTCGGCGCCGGGACCGGACTCGACGGTGTCGCCCTGCTTCAGGTCCTTCGGCGCGATGATGTAGCGCTTCTCACCGTCGGCGTAGTGCAGCAGCGCGATCCGAGCGGTCCGGTTCGGGTCGTACTCGATGTGCGCGACCTTCGCCGGTACGCCGTCCTTGTCGACCCGCTTGAAGTCGATCAGCCGGTACTGGCGCTTGTGGCCACCGCCGTGGTGCCGGGCGGTGATCCGGCCGTGCGTGTTCCGACCGCCCTTCTTGGGCAGCGGCACCAGCAGCGACTTCTCCGGTGTGGACCGGGTGATCTCGACGAAGTCGGCGACGGACGAACCACGGCGGCCCGGCGTCGTCGGCTTGTACTTACGGATTGGCATTGTCTACACCCCTCAGCTGACCGGGCCGCCGAAGGCCTCGATACGGTCACCGTCGGCCAGCTTCACCATCGCCCGCTTGGTCGCCTTGCGCTGACCGAAGCCGGTACGGGTGCGCTTGCGCTTGCCTTCGCGGTTGAGCGTGTTCACGGTCAGCACGCGGACGTCGAAGATCTGCTGGATCGCGATCTTGATCTGGGTCTTGTTGGCGTCCGGGTTGACCAGGAACGTGTACCAGTTCCGGTTGAGCTCGGCGTAGCTCTTCTCCGAGACCACCGGCGCCACGATGATGTCGCGCGGGTCGGCAATCGTGCTCACTTGTCGCCCTCCTCGGTCTGCGCCGGAACACCGAGGAACTCGTCGAGAGCTCCCTTGGTGAAGACCACGTCGTCGGCGACCAGCACGTCGTACGTGTTGAGCTGACCCACCTCGATGAGGTGCACCAACGGCGTGCTGTTGCGCAGGTTGCGCAGCGACAGCCAGTTGAGCTCGTCGGTCGCGCTCAGCACGACCAGCACCCGCGTGGCGGAGCTGACCTTGCGCAGCGTGGCCAGGGCGCTCTTGGTCGACGGCTGCTCGCCGGTGACGAACGCCTCCACGACGTGCAGTTGCCCGGACCGCGCCCGGTCGGAGAGGGCACCGCGCAGCGCGGCGACCTTCATCTTCTTGGGGGTCCGCTGGCTGTAGTCACGCGGCACCGGGCCGTGCACCACGCCACCGCCGGCGAACTGCGGCGCGCGGATCGAGCCCTGCCGGGCCCGGCCGGTGCCCTTCTGCTTGTACGGCTTCTTGCCGCCGCCGGCGACCTCGCCGCGGGTCTTGGTCTTGTGGGTGCCCTGCCGCGCGGCGGCGAGCTGGGCGACCACGACCTGGTGCATCAGGGCGATGTTGGCCTGTACGTCGAAGACCTCGCCCGGCAGGTCGACGGTGCCGCTCTTGGCACCCTCGGGGTTGATCACGTCAACGGTGGTCATTTGGCGGCACCGCCCTTCTTCGCCTGCGCCTTCGCCGCGCTGCGGACCAGGATCAGCGCGCCCGCCGGGCCCGGGATCGCGCCCTTGACGAGCAGCAGGTTGCTCTCCGGGTCGACCGCCTGCACAGTGAGGTTCTGCACGGTGTAGCGCACGCTGCCCATGCGACCGGCCATCTTGACGCCCTTGAAGACGCGACCCGGGGTAGCGCAGGCGCCGATCGAACCGGGCGAGCGGTGCTTGCGCTCGACACCGTGGCTGGCCCGCAGGCCGTGGAAGCCGTGCCGCTTCATGACACCGGCGAAGCCCTTGCCCTTGGTCCGGCCGGTGACGTCGACCCGGGCACCCGGCTCGAAGGTCTCGACGGTGATTTCCTGGCCCAGCTCGTACTCGCTGGCGTCCGTGGTGCGCAGCTCGACCAGGTGCCGCCGCGGCGCCACGCCGGACTTGGCGAAGTGCCCGGATTCCGGCTTGTTCACCTTGCGCGGGTCGACCGCGCCGAACGCGAGCTGGACCGCGGAGTAACCGTCCTTGTCGGCGGTCCGCACCTGGGTCACCACGCACGGGCCGGCCTGCACCACTGTCACCGGGACGACCCGGTTGTTGTCCCAGACCTGGGTCATGCCGAGCTTGGCGCCCAGGATGCCCTTCACTTGCCTGTCCATTGTCCGGTCCCTACAGCTTGATCTCGATGTCGACGCCAGCCGGCAGGTCGAGGCGCATCAGCGAATCGACCGTCTTCGGAGTCGGGTCGATGATGTCGATCAGACGCTTGTGCGTGCGCATCTCGAAGTGCTCGCGCGAGTCCTTGTACTTGTGCGGCGAACGGATGACGCAGAAACGGTTGATCTCAGTGGGCAGCGGCACCGGGCCTGCGACCTGAGCGCCGGTGCGCGTCACCGTCTCGACGATCTTCCGCGCCGAGGAGTCCACGACCTCGTGGTCATAGGCCTTGAGCCGGATGCGGATCTTTTGTCCCGCCATGGTGGCTTCTGTTCCTTCTCTCTCCGCCCGCAATGGAGCCCGCTCGCCGGAGCGGATGCCGCCGGTCGGACCCCGGCGCTGCCGTTTCATTTCGGTGTCCGACCCCCGCGGTCGGGCGTGTCGCAACCGCTGACCAGGCTCCACCCCGGGACTCCGGAGCGATCTGGCCCCACGCGGAGACGATCCCCACCGCTGAGGTCTTGGGCACCGGGCCAGGCCGGCGGCATCACCACCCCGGTCGACGAAACGGCGAAAGCCGTACGCTGCCGATCAGTGCGGGTGCCGCGGCAAATCTGCCCCGGACGCCGTGCGAGGGTGGCTGGCTGCCGGGCAGCCAGCCACCCTACGCGGACGCAACCTGACTAGTATGCCGTACCGAGGCACGGCATGGCCAATCGGGTTACCAGTTCACTTGATGATCTTGGTGACCCGGCCGGCGCCGACGGTGCGGCCACCCTCCCGGATCGCGAACTTCAGGTTCTCCTCCATGGCGATCGGCTGAATCAGCTTCACGCTCATCGAGGTGTTGTCACCGGGCATGACCATCTCGGTGCCCTCCGGCAGCGTGACCACACCGGTCACGTCGGTGGTCCGGAAGTAGAACTGCGGACGGTAGTTCTGGAAGAACGGGGTGTGCCGGCCGCCCTCCTCCTTGGAGAGGATGTAAACCGTCGCCTCGAACTCCGTGTGCGGGGTGGTGGTACCCGGCTTGATGACCACCATGCCGCGCTCGACGTCCTCGCGCTTGATACCACGCAGCAGCAGACCGACGTTCTCACCGGCCCGCGCCTCGTCGAGCAGCTTGCGGAACATTTCGATACCGGTGCAGGTGGTCTTCATCGACTTCTCACGGATGCCGACGATTTCCACCTCCTCGTTCGGCTTGAGCACGCCACGCTCGGCGCGACCGGTCACCACGGTGCCCCGACCGGTGATCGTGAAGACGTCCTCGATCGGCATCAGGAACGGCTTCTCGGTCTCCCGCTCGGGCTGCGGAATCGCGGTGTCGACCGCGTTCATCAGCTCCATGAGCTTGTCGGACCACTCTTCGTCGCCCTCCAGCGCCTTCAGCGCGGAGACCCGAACCACCGGCAGGTCGTCACCCGGGTACTCCTGGGCCGACAGCAGCTCACGGACCTCAAGCTCGACCAGCTCGAGCAGCTCCTCGTCGTCGACCATGTCGCTCTTGTTGAGCGCCACGACGATGTACGGGACGCCGACCTGACGGGCCAGCAGCACGTGCTCGCGGGTCTGCGGCATCGGGCCGTCGGTCGCCGCGACCACCAGGATCGCGCCGTCCATCTGCGCGGCACCGGTGATCATGTTCTTGATGTAGTCGGCGTGCCCGGGGCAGTCGACGTGCGCGTAGTGCCGCGCCTCGGTCTGGTACTCGACGTGCGCGATCGAGATCGTGATGCCGCGGGCCTTCTCCTCCGGCGCCTTGTCGATCTCGTCGAACGGCGTGTACGGGTTGAGGTCCGGCATCCTGTCGTGCAGGACCTTGGTGATGGCCGCCGTCAGCGTCGTCTTACCGTGGTCGATGTGACCAATGGTGCCGATGTTGACGTGCGGCTTAGTCCGCTCGAACTTCGCCTTCGCCACTGGTGTCCTCCTGTGGACTTCTTGGTTCGTACGCCCGGCGCGCCGTTCGGCGCTTAGGACTCTGTCGACAGCCTTTCCGGTCCAATGTCGGCGACCGGGAAGTGCTCGGGTCTTGCGGCGGTCACGCCTTCAGGCCCGGTATGCAATTCGCCCGAGACGGGCCGGGGAGGGTCAACTCCCCGACCCGTTACTCGCCCGTCGCCTTCGCGATGATCTCCTTCGCCACGCTCTGCGGCACTTCGGCGTAGGAGTCGAACTGCATGCTGTAGCTCGCCCGGCCCTGGGTCTTCGACCGCAGGTCGCCGACGTAGCCGAACATCTCCGACAGTGGCACCAGGGCACGGACGACGCGGGCTCCGCCGCGCTCCTCCATCGCCTGGATGATGCCACGCCGGGAGTTAAGGTCGCCGATGACGTCACCCATGTTCTCCTCTGGAGAGGTGACCTCAACGGCCATCATCGGTTCGAGCAGCGCGGGATCCGCCCGACGGGCGGCCTCCTTGAGCGCCATCGAACCAGCGATCTTGAACGCCATCTCGGACGAGTCCACCTCGTGGTACTGCCCGTCGACCAAGGTCAGCTTGACCCCGACCAGCGGGAAGCCGGCGAGGATGCCGTACTGCATGGCGTCCTGGGCACCGGCGTCGACCGACGGGATGAACTCCCGCGGCACCCGACCACCGGTCACCGCGTTGGCGAACTCGTAGGTCGGCGCCTCGTTGTCCAGCGGCAGCGGCTCCAGACTGATGATCACCCGGGCGTACTGGCCGGACCCACCGGTCTGCTTCTTGTGGGTGTACTCAACCTTTTCCACCTTCCGGCGGATGGTCTCCCGGTACGCCACCTGCGGCTTACCAATGTTGGCCTCGACGTTGAACTCGCGGCGCATCCGGTCGACCAGAATGTCCAGGTGCAGCTCGCCCATGCCGGCGATGACCGTCTGCCCGGTCTCCTCGTCGTTCTTGACGCGGAAGGTCGGGTCCTCCTCGGCCAACCGCTGGATAGCGGTGAAGAGCTTCTCCTGGTCGGCCTTTGTCTTGGGCTCGATCGCCACCTCGATGACCGGCTCCGGGAACGTCATCGACTCCAGGATGACCGGGTTCGCCGGGTCGGACAGGGTGTCGCCGGTGGTGGTCTGCTTCAGGCCCTGGACGGCGATGATGTCGCCGGCGACCGCCGTCGCCCGCTCCTCACGCTTGTTCGCGTGCATCTGGTAGATCTTGCCGATCCGCTCCTTGCGATCCTTGGTGGAGTTGATCACCTGGGACCCGGAGTCCAGCGAGCCGGAGTAGACCCGTACATAGGTCAGCTTGCCGAGGTGCCGGTCGGTCTGGATCTTGAACGCCAGGCCGGAGAACGGCTCCGTCGTTGACGGCTTCCGCAGCATCGGCGTCTCGCCGTCCGTCGCGGTGCCCTCGATCGCCGGCACGTCGAGCGGCGACGGCAAGTACTCGACCACCGCGTCCAGCATCGGCTGAACGCCCTTGTTCTTGAACGCCGAACCACACAGCACCGGGTTGCCCTTGTCGGCGAGGGTGGCCCGGCGGATCGCCGCCTTGACCTCCTCGACCGACAACTCCTCACCCTCGAGGTACTTCTCCATGATGGAGTCGTCCACGTCGGCGAGGGTCTCCAGCAGCTTCTCCCGCCACTCGGCGGCCGAGTCGGCGAGGTCGGCCGGGATCTCCTCGACCGCGTAGTCCTCGCCCTTCATCGTCTCACCACGCCAGGTCAGCGCCCGCATCTCGACCAGGTCGACGACACCGATGTGACCGCTTTCGAGGCCGATCGGGATCTGCAGCACCAGCGGGGTGGCGTTGAGTCGGTCCACCATCATCTGCACGCAGCGGAAGAAGTCGGCCCCGGTCCGGTCGAGCTTGTTGACGAAGCACATCCGGGGGACCTTGTACTTGTCCGCCTGCCGCCACACGTTCTCGGTCTGCGGCTCCACACCGGCCACGCCGTCGTAGACCGCGACCGCCCCATCGAGCACCCGCAACGACCGCTCGACCTCAACCGTGAAGTCGACGTGGCCCGGTGTGTCGATGATCTGGATCGTGTGGCCCTTCCACTCGCACTTGGTGGCGGCGGAGGTGATGGTGATGCCCCGCTCCTGCTCCTGCTCCATCCAGTCCATGACGGCAGCGCCCTCGTGGACTTCACCGATCTTGTACGTGATACCGGTGTAGAACAGGATCCGCTCAGTGGTCGTGGTCTTACCGGCATCGATGTGCGCCATGATGCCGATGTTGCGTACCTTGGCGAGCGCGTCTACGGCGGCCACTTCAATCCCTACTTCGTCTCGTCGTCGACTGTGTCTGCGCGGCTATGCCGGCGGGCATGACAGCGGCTTACCAGCGGTAGTGAGCGAAGGCCTTGTTGGACTCCGCCATCTTGTGGGTGTCCTCGCGACGCTTGACCGCCGCGCCGAGACCGTTGCTCGCGTCCAGCAGCTCGTTCATCAGCCGCTCGATCATCGTCTTCTCCCGGCGGGCCTTGGAGTACTGGACGAGCCAGCGCAGCCCGAGGGTGGTCGCCCGGGACGGGCGCACCTCGACCGGAACCTGGTACGTCGCGCCGCCGACCCGACGGCTGCGGACCTCCAGGGTCGGCTTCACGTTGTCCATGGCGCGCTTGAGGGTGACGACCGGATCGGTGCCGGACTTCTCCCGGCAACCCTCCAGGGCGCCGTAGACGATCCGCTCGGCGAGCTGACGCTTGCCTCGCAGCAGGATCTTGTTGACCAGCTGGGTCACCAGCGGGGAGTTGTACACCGGGTCCGCGACCAGGGGGCGACGCGGAGCAGGGCCCTTACGCGGCATCTCAGCTCTTCTCCTTCTTCGCGCCGTAGCGGCTGCGAGCCTGCTTGCGGTTGCGGACACCCTGGGTGTCCAGCGAACCGCGGACGATCTTGTAGCGGACGCCCGGAAGGTCCTTCACCCGGCCGCCGCGCACCAGCACGATGGAGTGCTCCTGCAGGTTGTGGCCGACGCCGGGGATGTAGGCGGTCACCTCGATCTGGCTGCTCAGCTTCACCCGAGCGACCTTGCGCAGCGCGGAGTTCGGCTTCTTGGGGGTGGTGGTGTACACACGGGTGCACACGCCACGACGCTGCGGGCTGCCCTTGAGCGCCGGCGTCTTGGTCTTGCTCGTCTTGTCCTGGCGGCCCTTACGGACCAGCTGCTGGATCGTTGGCACCGGGTTCCTTTGCTCCCTCCGGCCGCACGGGCGGCCGCACTCTTCCTCAGCCGCCCCGCAGGCCGACTCTCCTACACTCCGACCGGCCACCCACCAGGGCCCCGGCACCCGCGGTCGGGCGTGTCGCCCGCACACGGTCCCGGCCGTCAGCTGTCAACCACCGGGATCTGCACTTCGCCGTTGCGCTGCTCGATGACCATCGGCCCGGATCGGGCCGCCGGTCTGGATCGGGCGCACGCACGACTTGCCCGGGCAGGCCGGGCACAAGAGGGTAGAGTACCCACCACCCGCGCGCAGGTCAAAACGGCGACACCGAACTCCTGACCCCGGCTCCGCAATCTCCGAACCCGAACCCCGGACCTCGGATCGGCCGTCTGTCTGCTCCGCCGCAGCGGACCGCTCCGGTCACCAAGTGTACCGGTTCGCCCGGGTGCCGGCCCGGCGGGCGGCGTACTGCGCACCAACCGGATGCTCCCGCGGTTGTCAGGCGGCGACCAGCAGGAGCGCGAGGGCGAAGCCGAACAGGGTCACCGCCAGCCCCGCCCCGCCGCTACTGATCCCGGCGATCGCCAGACCACGGCCGGTGAACCGTACCGCCGGCGGCGGCGCGTTCTGCCGAACCTGGCGCAGACCGAGCAGGCCCAGACCGACGGCCGCCGCTCCGAAGGCGGCGCCGAGCAGGGTGAACGCCCCGGCGGCCCAACCACCCCAGCCGCCGTCCGCGCCGGCCAGGCCCAGGCAGCCGACGGCGAGCGACACCAGCACCGAGATGACACCGGCGATCAACGACGTCACCGCCAGGCCGGACACCACCGGCGGTACCTCCAGGTGCACCAGCCCGAAACTCGTGCCGGGCACCTGCTCCACTCGCCGTGGTGACAGCCGTCCCTCCGGCGGTGGCGGCGCCACCGGTCGGGCACCGGGCGGCCCGGCCGGCGGCGCTGCGGTCCCGTACCCCGGGAACTGGGTCACCTGCGTTCCTCCTCGTCCTGCGACCGGCCCGGCCGTGGTCCGGGACCGGACGGCCCCTCGGGCCGGCCCAGTGCCGCTGCGGTCAGTCGATACCGGGGCCGAAGTCCTGCCCGACCGGACCGGTGGCCCAGTCGAAGATGCCGAGCACCAGCGCCAGGGTCAACGTCACGGCGGCGAGGAGCAGGCCCGTCCAGGCCAGGCGTTCGCCGCGGCGCAGCCAGCCCGCCCCGGTCAGGTAACCCCGCGACGAGTACGCCTCCCGGCGCGCCTGGTTGGCCAGCAGCAGCGCCACCACGGCCGGTACCACGCCGCCGACCAGCAGCCCGGTGATCACCGCGACCAGCCCGAGCGCGAAGACGGCTCCGGCCTTGGTGGACCGCACCGGATCGGGGTCCGCCGGATGCCGTGGCGTCGGGTGCGCGGCCTGGGGCACCGGGGTCACCTGCACGGTGCCAGCCTACAAGCTGAAAACGCCTGCCCCGCCGCGGTCGCGGCGGGGCAGGCGCCTGGACAGTCGTACCTGCCGTTGATCAGCGGTAGGAACCGAAATCGAAGTCGTCCAGCGGTACGGCCTGCCCGCTGGCCGGCCCGAACCCGTAGTCGGTCTCCGGGTAGCCGGTCATCGAGTAGACCTTCGCCTTCGCTTCCTCGGTCGGCTCGACCCTGATGTTGCGGTACTTGCTGATGCCGGTACCGGCCGGGATGAGCTTACCGATGATCACGTTCTCCTTGAGGCCGATCAGCGAGTCGCTGCGGGCGTTGATCGCCGCGTCGGTCAGCACCCGGGTGGTCTCCTGGAAGGAGGCCGCCGAGAGCCAGGAGTCGGTGGCCAGCGACGCCTTGGTGATGCCCATCAGCATCGGCCGACCAGCGGCGGGCTCGCCGCCTTCGGAGACGAGCCGACGGTTCTCCGACTCGAATACCGCGCGGTCGACGAGCACACCGGGCAGCAGTTCGGTGCCGCCGGAGTCGATGACCGTCACCCGCTTGAGCATCTGCCGGATGATGATCTCGATGTGCTTGTCGTGGATCAGCACACCCTGCGAGCGGTAGACCTCCTGGACCTCCTGGGTCAGGTGGACCTGGACCGCCCGCGGGCCGAGGATCCGCAGCAGTTCGTGCGGATCGATGGTGCCCTCGGTGAGCTTCTCCCCGACGGTGACGTGGTCACCGTCGTGCACCCGCAGCCGGACCCGCTTGGAGACCTTGTCGTGGACGATCTCGTCGCTGCCGTCGTCCGGGATGACGACGATCTTCCGGGACCGTTCGCCGTCCTCGATCCGCACCCGGCCCGGGGTGTCGGCGATCGGTGCCTTGCCCTTCGGCACCCGGGCCTCGAAGATCTCCTGCACCCGGGGCAGACCCTGGGTGATGTCCTCACCGGCGACACCACCGGTGTGGAAGGTCCGCATCGTCAGCTGGGTGCCCGGCTCACCGATCGACTGGGCGGCGATGATGCCGACCGCCTCGCCGATGTCCACCGTCTTGCCTGTGGGCAGCGAACGCCCGTAGCAGGCGCCGCAGACACCCAGCTTCGACTCGCAGGTAAGCACGCTGCGTACCCGCACCGTCTCGACCCCGGCGGCGACCAGCTTGTCCACCAGGATCGAGTTGAGGTCCGCGCCGCGCTCGACCACGACCTCGCCGTCGGCACCCTTGATGTCCTCGGCGAGGGTACGGGCGTGCACGCCGGTCTCGGCGAACTCGTGCACCACCAGCTTGCCGTCGAGCCGCTCACCGACCTGCATGGTGATCGCCCGGTCGGTGCCGCAGTCCTCCTCGCGGATGATGACGTCCTGCGACACGTCGACCAGTCGACGGGTCAGGTAACCGGAGTCGGCGGTCCGCAGGGCGGTGTCGGCGAGACCCTTACGGGCACCGTGGGTGGAGATGAAGTACTCCAGTACCGACAGACCCTCCCGGTAGCTCGACTTGATCGGCCGCGGGATGATCTCGCCCTTCGGGTTGGCCACCAGGCCACGGATCGCCGCGATCTGCCGCAGCTGCAGCAGGTTGCCTCGAGCACCCGAGTGGATCATCTTCCACAGCGGGTTCTCGTGCGGCAGCGAGGTCTCCAGGTCCTTGGCAATCTCGTTGGTCGCCTTGGTCCAGATCTCGATCAGCTCGCCGCGCCGCTCCTCGCCGGTCATCAGACCACGCTGGTACTGCTTGTCGATCCGGGCGGCCTCCGCCTCGTACCGCTCCAGGGTCTCCTGCTTGTGCGGCGGTGCGACGACGTCCTGCATGCCGATGGTCACACCGGACCAGGTGGCCCAGTGGTAGCCGGCCTCCTTGAGCCCGTCCAGAGTGGCGGCCAGGGCCACCTTCGGGAACCGCTCGGCCAGGTCGTTGACGATCGCCGACAGCTGGCTCTTGCGGACCTCGTAGTTGACGAACCGGTAGCCGATCGGCATGACCTCGTTGAACAGCACCCGGCCGAGGGTGGTGTCGACGATCAGCGGCTCGCCGGGCTGCCACCCCTCGGGGGCCGCCCAGCGGGACGCGCCAGCACCGTTGTCGACCTCGACCACGCCGTGCAGCCGGATCCGGACCGGCGACTGCAGGTGCAGTTCACCGTTGTCGAACGCCATCCGGGCCTCGGCGTCCGAGCTGAACACCCGACCCGCCCCCACCAGACCCTCGGTCCGGTGGGTGAGGTGGTACAGCCCGATGATCATGTCCTGGGTCGGCATGGTCACCGGCTTGCCGTCGGACGGCTTGAGAATGTTGTTCGACGACAGCATCAGGATCCGGGCCTCGGCCTGCGCCTCGGCCGACAGCGGTACGTGCACCGCCATCTGGTCACCGTCGAAGTCGGCGTTGAAGGCGGTGCAGACCAACGGGTGGATCTGGATCGCCTTGCCCTCGACCAGCTGCGGCTCGAACGCCTGGATGCCCAGCCGGTGCAGGGTCGGTGCCCGGTTGAGCAGCACCGGGTGCTCGGAGATGACCTCTTCGAGCACGTCCCACACCACCGGCCGCTGCCGCTCGACCATCCGCTTGGCCGACTTGATGTTCTGCGCGTGGTTGAGGTCGACCAGCCGCTTCATGACGAACGGCTTGAACAGCTCCAGCGCCATCTGCTTGGGCAGACCGCACTGGTGCAGCTTCAGCTTGGGACCGACGACGATGACCGATCGGCCGGAGTAGTCGACCCGCTTGCCGAGCAGGTTCTGCCGGAACCGGCCCTGCTTGCCCTTGAGCATGTCGGACAGCGACTTCAGCGGACGGTTACCCGGGCCGGTGACCGGCCGGCCGCGGCGACCGTTGTCGAACAACGCGTCGACGGCCTCCTGCAGCATCCGCTTCTCGTTGTTGACGATGATCTCGGGTGCGCCGAGGTCGATCAGCCGCTTGAGCCGGTTGTTCCGGTTGATCACCCGCCGGTACAGGTCGTTGAGGTCGCTGGTGGCGAACCGGCCACCGTCGAGCTGCACCATCGGGCGCAGGTCCGGCGGGATCACCGGTACGCAGTCGAGGACCATGCCCCCGGGCGAGTTCCGGGTGCTGAGGAACGCGGCGACCACCTTGAGCCGCTTCAAGGCCCGGATCTTGCGCTGGCCCTTGCCGCTACGGATGATTTCCCGCAGGTTGTCCGCCTCGGCGTCCAGGTCCATGTGCTGCAGCAGGGTCTTGATCGCCTCTGCGCCCATCCCGCCGGTGAAGTACTCGCCGAACCGGTCGCGCAGCTCCCGGTACAGCAGCTCGTCGGTGACCAGCTGCTTCGGCTCCAGCTTGCGGAAAGTGTCGAGCACCTCGTCGAGCCGGTCGATCTCCCGCTGCGCCCGGTCGCGGATCTGGCGCATCTCCCGCTCGCCGGACTCCTTGACCTTGCGGCGTACGTCGGCCTTGGCGCCCTCGGCCTCCAGCTCGGCCAGGTCGGCCTCCAGCTTGGCGGCCCGCTTCTCGATCTCCGAGTCGCGGCTGTTCTCCGACTGACGCTTCTCCGCGAAAATCTCGTTCTCGATCGTCGAAATGTCACGGTGGCGTGCCTCGGCGTCGACCCCGGTCACCACGTACGACGCGAAGTAAATGATCTTTTCCAGGTCCTTTGGCGCCAGGTCGAGCAGGTAGCCGAGCCGGCTCGGGACGCCCTTGAAGTACCAGATGTGGGTGACCGGAGCGGCGAGCTCGATGTGCCCCATCCGCTCACGACGGACCTTGGACCGGGTCACCTCGACGCCGCACCGCTCACAGATGATGCCCTTGAAGCGGACGCGCTTGTACTTGCCGCAGTAGCACTCCCAGTCCCGCTGCGGACCGAAGATCTTCTCGCAGAAGAGCCCGTCCTTCTCCGGCTTGAGGGTGCGGTAGTTGATCGTCTCGGGCTTCTTGACCTCGCCGTGGGACCACTGACGAATATCGTCGGCGGTGGCGAGACCGATGCGCAACTCGTCGAAGAAGTTGACGTCGAGCACGTTTCGTGTCCCCTATGTCGTCGTCGCTACTGCTGGTTCACGGGGCCCCGGTCGGCGGCCCTGGGGTCAGGGCCGCCGACCGCGCCTCACACTTCCTCGACCGAGCTCGGCTCCCGCCGGGACAGGTCGATACCGAGTTCCTCCGCGGCCCGGAACACCTCGTCGTCGGTCTCGCGCATCTCCAGAGCCACGCCGTCGCTGGACAGCACCTCGACGTTGAGGCACAGCGACTGCAGCTCCTTGAGCAGCACCTTGAACGACTCCGGGATGCCCGGCTCGGGGATGTTCTCGCCCTTGACGATCGCCTCGTAGACCTTGACCCGGCCCAGGACGTCGTCCGACTTGATGGTGAGCAGCTCCTGCAGGGCGTAGGCGGCGCCGTACGCCTGCATCGCCCAGCACTCCATCTCACCGAAGCGCTGGCCACCGAACTGCGCCTTACCGCCGAGCGGCTGCTGGGTGATCATCGAGTACGGGCCGGTCGACCGCGCGTGGATCTTGTCGTCGACCAGGTGGTTGAGCTTGAGGATGTAGATGTAGCCGACCGCGATCGCGTCCGGCAACGGCTCACCGGAGCGCCCGTCGAACAGCTGGGCCTTACCCGAGCTGCCGATCAGCTGCACGCCGTCCCGGTTGGGCAGGGTGCTGCCCAGCAGGCCGGTGATCTCCTCCTCGCGGACACCGTCGAAGACCGGGGTCGCGACGTTGGTGTCCGGCTCGGCGTCGTCCGAGCCGATGGCGCGCAGCGCGGCCTTCCACTCGGCGTCGTCGCCCTCGACCTTCCACCCGGTCTTGGCCACCCACCCGAGGTGGGTCTCCAGGATCTGGCCGATGTTCATCCGGCCCGGCACACCGAGCGGGTTGAGCACGATGTCGACCGGGGTGCCGTCGGAGAGGAACGGCATGTCCTCGACCGGCAGGATCTTGGAGATGACGCCCTTGTTGCCGTGCCGGCCGGCGAGCTTGTCGCCGTCCTGAATCTTCCGCTTCTGCGCGACGTAGACCCGGACCAGCTCGTTGACGCCGGGCGGCAACTCGTCGCCGTCGTCGCGGGAGAAGGTCCGTACGCCGATCACCGTGCCGGTCTCGCCGTGCGGCACCTTCAGCGAGGTGTCCCGGACCTCCCTGGCCTTCTCGCCGAAGATCGCCCGCAGCAGCCGCTCCTCCGGGGTCAGCTCGGTCTCGCCCTTCGGGGTGACCTTGCCGACCAGGATGTCACCGGGGACCACCTCGGCCCCGATCCGGATGATGCCGCGCTCGTCGAGGTCGGCGAGCATCTCCTCGCTGACGTTCGGGATGTCGCGGGTGATCTCCTCCGGGCCGAGCTTGGTGTCCCGGGCGTCGACCTCGTGCTCCTCGATGTGGATCGAGGTGAGCACGTCCTGCTGCACCAACCGCTGGGACAGGATGATGGCGTCCTCGTAGTTGTAACCCTCCCACGGCATGAACGCCACGAGCAGGTTGCGGCCGAGGGCCATTTCGCCGTCGTCGGTGCACGGGCCGTCTGCGATGACCTGGCCGGCCTCGACCCGGTCGCCCTCGAAGACGGTCGGCTTCTGGTTGACGCAGGAGCCGGCGTTGGAGCGACGGAACTTGTGCAGCAAATAGGTCCGGCGGTGGCCGTCGTCCTGGTGCACGGTGACGTAGTCGGCGCACAGGTCCTCGACCACGCCGCCGGACTCGGCGATCACCACGTCGCCGGCGTCAACCGCGGCACGGTACTCCATGCCGGTGCCGACCAGCGGGGACTCCGCCTTGACCAGCGGCACCGCCTGGCGCTGCATGTTCGCGCCCATCAACGCCCGGTTGGCGTCGTCGTGCTCCAGGAACGGGATCATCGCGGTGGCTACGGAGACCATCTGCCGCGGTGAGACGTCCATGTAGTCGACGGCGGCCGGCGAAACGAAGTCGACCTCACCACCCTTGCGTCGGACCAGGACCCGGTCCTCGGCGAAGGTGCCGTCTGCCATCAGCGGCGCGTTGGCCTGCGCCTTGACGAACCGGTCCTCCTCGTCCGCGGTCAGGTAGTCGATCTGGTCGGTGACCCGGCCGTCGATGACCTTGCGGTACGGGGTCTCGATGAAGCCGAACGGGTTGACCCGCCCGAAGGTGGACAACGCCCCGATCAGACCGATGTTCGGGCCTTCCGGGGTCTCGATCGGGCACATCCGGCCGTAGTGCGACGGGTGCACGTCACGGACCTCGAAGCCGGCCCGCTCCCGGGACAGACCACCCGGGCCGAGCGCGCTGAGCCGCCGACGGTGGGTCAACCCGGCCAGCGGGTTGGTCTGGTCCATGAACTGGGACAGCTGCGAGGTACCGAAGAACTCCTTGATCGCCGCCACCACCGGGCGGATGTTGATCAGGGTCTGCGGCGTGATGGCCTCGACATCCTGCGTGGTCATCCGCTCGCGGACGACCCGCTCCATCCGGGACAGGCCGACCCGTACCTGGTTCTGGATCAGCTCGCCGACGGTACGCAGCCGCCGGTTGCCGAAGTGGTCGATGTCGTCGGCTTCGTAGCCCTCCTCACCGGCGTGCAGCCGGCAGAGGTACTCGACGGTGGCGACGATGTCGTCCTCGGTGAGCGTCCCCGAGTTGATCGGGACGTCGAGGTTGAGCTTCTTGTTGAACTTGTACCGGCCGACCTTGGCGACGTCGTACCGCTTGGGGTTGAAGAACAGGTTGTCGAGCAGCGTCTGCGCGTTCTCGCGGGTCGGCGGCTCACCGGGACGGAGCTTGCGGTAGATGTCGAGCAGCGCCTCGTCCACCCCGGCGATGTGGTCCTTCTCCAGGGTGGTCATCATCAGCTCGGACCAGCCGAACCGCTCCCGGATCCGGTCGGCGGACCAACCGATGGCCTTGAGCAGGACGGTGACGGCCTGACGCCGCTTACGGTCGATGCGGACACCGACGGTGTCGCGCTTGTCGATGTCAAACTCCAGCCAGGCGCCCCGGCTCGGGATCACCTTGACGCTGGACAGGTCGCGGTCAGAGGTCTTGTCCGGCTGCTTGTCGAAGTACACGCCAGGGGACCGGACGAGCTGGCTGACCACCACGCGCTCGGTGCCGTTGATGATGAAGGTGCCCTTCGGCGTCATCATCGGGAAGTCACCCATGAACACCGTCTGGCTCTTGATCTCGCCGGTGGTGTTGTTGGTGAACTCCGCGGTGACGAAGAGCGGTGCGCAGTAGGTCAGGTCCTTCTCCTTGCACTCCTCGATCGAGGCCTTGACCTCGTCGAAGCGCGGGCTGGAGAAGGAGAGTGACATGGTGCCGGAAAAGTCCTCAATGGGACTGATCTCGTCGAGGATCTCCGCGAGGCCGGATCGTGCGTGCGGGTCGTCAGCCGACCGGCCCTGCCAAGCCTCGTTGCCCACCAGCCAGTCGAACGACTCGGTCTGGATGGAGAGAAGGTTGGGGACCTCGAGGTGTTCGGTGATCCGGCCGAATGAGATTCGGCGAGGAGCGAAAGCGCTCGACGTACGACTGGTCTTCGCAGGGCGGGAAGCTGCCAAGATGCGTCCTTCCGAGGACCGGTGCTGCAGACGGCTGTTTCGCGCGCACTCCAAAGAACCTCGGTCAAAATATCCAGGATCGGACATTCCGGGCGCGAGGCAAGTCGGAAGGCAGCGCAAACTAGCAGTGTAGCCGAGCGGCTAACCGCTGTCCAGCCCGACGCCGAAGGACGTCGCGGAGCTGGTCGGGGCGACCGGGACCGGTGCCTCCGTACCGCTCGGAACGCGGCGTTCCCACGGAGCCTGGTGGGGGCTGGCGAACACCGGGACCCCTGGACCGGTCTCCCGATCCGGCGACCCGCTGCTGGTGCCATTACCCAGCTTTGGCCGTCGCAAGCCCGTGAAACAGCTTGCTGTAGTCAGCGTGCCTGCCGGTCCGTGCCGCGTCAAGGCCTGTCGTACGGGGAGATCGCCTACTACGTCAGCCGGTTGCCGGCCGGCCGGGCAGCCCGTCGACCCGGCCAAGGGCGAAATGCCCTGATCATCGGGCAGTCGCACCGGGTGTGCGAACGGGAACGGGCGGCAACCCCCGTCGGGGATCGCCGCCCGCAACCAACCTCGGTGTGGGTCAGGTCACTTGAGGGTGACCTTGGCGCCCTCCGCCTCCAGCTTGGCCTTGGCCTTGTCGGCGGTCTCCTTGTTGGCCTTTTCCAGGACCGGCTTCGGCGCGGCCTCGACCAGGTCCTTGGCCTCCTTGAGGCCGAGGCCGGTCAGCTCCCGGACCACCTTGATGACCTGGATCTTCTTGCCGCCGTCCGCGTCGAGGATGACGTCGAACTCGTCCTTCTCCGGCTCGGCCTCGGCCGGGGCGGCGGCCGGGCCGCCGGCGGCCGCGACGGCCACCGGCGCGGCGGCGGTCACGTCGAAGGTCTCCTCGAACTGCTTCACGAACTCCGAGAGCTCGATCAGCGTCATCTCCTTGAACGCGTCGAGCAGCTCGTCGGTGCTGAGCTTCGCCATGGTCGGCTTCCTTTCGAATTGATGACGTTAACGGGGCACCGGCGGGTCAGGCCTGCGTACCCTCGGATTCGCGCTTGTCCTGCAGCGCTGCCGCCAGGCGGGCGGTCTTCGACAGCGGGGCCTGCAGCACGGCCGCGGCCTTGCTCAGGTTCGCCTTCATGCCACCGGCCAGCTTGGCCAGCAGCACCTCGCGGGACTCGAGGTCGGCCAGCTTGTTGACCTCGGTCGCGGTGATCGCGCGCCCCTCGAAGACCCCGCCCTTGATGACCAGCATCGGGTTGGCCTTGGCGAAGTCGCGCAGGCCCTTCGCGGCCTCGACCACGTCGCCGGAGACGAAGGTGAGCGCGGTAGGACCGGTGAACAGCTCGTCTAGTCCGTCGATGCCCGCGTCCGACGCGGCCCGCTTGGCCAGGGTGTTCTTCGCCACCGAGTAGGTCGCGCTCTGTCCCAGCGAACGGCGCAGCTGGATCAGCTGGGCGACGGTGAGACCCCGGTACTCGGTGAGCACCGTGGCACCCGATTCACGGAACCGTTCGGTCAGGTCGGCGACCGCGGTCGCCTTGTCGGCACGAACCGGCTTGTCCGCCATGTCCCTCCTCTCTGGTGCTCCAGGCTGGTGGACGGCCGGCGGGTGGCCGGCCGGCCGGGAAAGTACCGCGCCCACGAAAAACGCCCCGGGCGCAGGGCGCACGGGGCGAGACAGCCGTCAGTTGACGGCGATGACTCATCGTCCGTTCCGCCCCTGCGCGGGCCGCCCGTGGAAACGGGACCTTCAACCGTGCCGAGGCACGGTGACCAGCGGTCTTTGGGTGTGGATACGGCAAGCGTACGGCACGGCACGGTCCGGCACCAAATCCGCCCGACACGACAGACGGTGGGGTGGGATCCGCCGGATCCCACCCCACCGTCTGTCGATCTGGACCGCTCAGCCTTCGCTGGTCGCCTCGTGCAGGTCCTTGACCACGTTCGGGTCCACCGGCACGCCCGGCCCCATGGTGGTGGTCAGCACGACCTTCCTGAGGTACTTGCCCTTGGCCGCGGACGGCTTGGCCCGCAGCACCTCGTCGAGTACGGCCGCGTAGTTGTCGATCAACTGGGCCTCGCCGAACGAGGCCTTCCCGATGATCAGATGCAGGTTGGAGTGCTTGTCCACCCGGAAGGCGATCTTGCCGCCCTTGATGTCCGAGACGGCCTTGGTCACGTCCATGGTGACCGTGCCGGTCTTCGGGTTCGGCATCAGGCCGCGCGGGCCCAGGATCCGCGCGATCCGGCCGATCTTCGCCATCTGGTCCGGAGTGGCGATCGCCGCGTCGAAGTCCAGCCAGCCGCCCTGGATCCGGGCGACCAGCTCGTCGGTGCCGACCTCGTCCGCGCCGGCGGCAACGGCCTCCTCCGCCTTCGCACCGGCGGCGAAGACGATCACCCGGGCCGTCTTGCCCGTACCGTGCGGCAGGTTGACCGTGCCGCGGACCATCTGGTCCGCCTTACGCGGGTCGATGCCGAGGCGCATCGCGACCTCGACCGTGGCGTCGAACTTCGCCGAGCTGGTCTCCTTGGCCAACTTCACCGCCTCGGCCGGGGCGTAGAGCTTCGTCCGGTCGATCTGCTCGGTGGCCTTGCGGTAGTTCTTGCTGCGCTGCATTGTCTCTGGCTCCTGTGGTCACTGGCGGGCGACGCCGTGCGCGCGCCCTCCCACGTCGGTCGGCTCCGACCCGCAGTCGCGGGTCGGGACGGTCACTCCTTGACGGTGATGCCCATCGACCGGGCGGTCCCGGTGATGATCTTCTCCGCCTGCTCGATGCTGTTCGCGTTGAGGTCGGCCATCTTCTTCTCGGCGATCTCCCGCAGCTGGGCGGCGGTCACCTGGCCGACCTTGGTGGTGTGCGGCACACCCGAGCCCTTCTGGATCCCGGCGGCCTTGAGCAGCAGCCGGGCAGCGGGCGGGGTCTTCAGCACGAAGGTGAAGGACCGGTCCTCGTACACGCTGATCTCAGCGGGCACGATGTCGCCCCGCTGGGATTCGGTCTGCGCGTTGTACGACTTGCAGAACTCCATGATGTTCACGCCGTGCTGACCCAGCGCCGGACCGACCGGCGGTGCCGGGGTGGCCTGACCCGCCGGCAACTGCAGCGTGAACGTCTTGACGAGCTTCTTCTTCGGAGGCATGTCACTTCCTGGGGCTTGATCTGGTGTTCCGCACCGGATCTGCGGGACGTCACCGGCGACTGGCCGTCGTCCGGCACGGGCTGGCGAGCCCTCGACACGCGCGCACGGTCAGGCGCGGCCCAGGGCCGACGTTCTAGGTTAGCGCAGCTGACGGCGGCAACCCCAGCTGGGGTTGCCGCCGTCGGTGCAGCAGTGGTTACGCAGGCTCCGAAAGACCCGCCGGCCCGGCTGAGCCGGAGTCAGATCTTGGCGACCTGGTTGAAGTTCAGCTCCACCGGGGTCTCCCGGCCGAAGATCGACACCAGCACCTTCAGCTTCTGCTGGTCGGCGTTGATCTCGCTGATCGTGGCCGGCAACGAGGCGAACGCGCCGTCGGTAACGGTGACCGAGTCGCCAACCTCGAAGTCCAGCACCTTGACCTCGGGCTTGGCCTTCTTGGGCTCGGCCGTCACCGCCGGGACGAGCCACTTGAGCACCTCGTTGAGCGACAACGGCGCCGGCCGGTCGGCCCGGTCGGTCGCCCCGACGAAGCCGGTGACGCCCGGAGTGTTACGCACGCAGGAGTACGACTCCGGGGTGAGGTCCATCCGGACCAGGATGTAGCCGGGAAAGACCTTGTTCTGCACCTGGAGCCGCTTGCCGTTCTTGACCTCGACCTCCTCCCGGGTCGGCACCTCGACCTGGAAGATGTACTCCTCCATGTCGAGGCTGGTGATCCGGGTCTCGAGGTTGGTCTTGACCTTGTTCTCGTAGCCGGCGTACGAGTGCACCACGTACCAGTCGCCTGGCGCGTAGCGCAGCTTCTGCCGCAACTCGGCGACCGGGTCGAACTCCTCGTCGTCGGCCTCGGCGGCGGGTTCGGCGACGTCGGTCGCGGAACTGTCCGGACTGTCCGGCCCAACGGCGGACCCGTTGGCGTCGGCCGGGGACTCGTCCTCCGCCCCGGCAGCGGGGACCGGTGGTGCGCTGGCGGCCTCAACCGACTCATCAGCCGCCGCCGTGGCCACCGTCGACTGGTCGTCGGTGACGCCGGCGGTCTCGTCGTACTCAGGCACGCTTGCTCACTTCCGTCACAAAATCAGCTGGGGTTGCCGAATACCCACAGCACACCCTTGGCGAACACGAAGTCCAGCCCGGCCACGATGGTCAGCATGACCGCGATGAACACGACCACCACGGCGGTGTAGGTCAGCAACTCCTTACGAGTCGGCCAGATGACCTTACGCAGCTCGGCGACCACTTCGCGGACGAACCGGATGATCCGCCCGAAAAACCCCACCCCGGCCTTCGCCTTCGGTCGTCCCTCCGACGACTCCGCCTTGGCCTTGCTCCGAGTGGCCGTGCCACCCTGTGCCGCCGGCTCGTCGTCGTCGACCTCGTCCTCGACCGACGTCTCGTCGATCGACTCGTCCTCGGGGCGGTCGTCCGCGGCGTCATCGCCACGCCGGTTCCTCTCGGCCATCTCGCCCTCCGTCGCGGTGGTCGGGTCGCGCGCCAGGTCAGACGCGCTGCGTCGTGCACGTCGGCCATTCCCCTTGCGGGACGGCCGCCAACGGGGACGGCAGCCGACCCACCGGGTCGGTCAGGCCTTGGGCGCAGGGGTGACAGGACTTGAACCTGCAGCCTGCGGTTTTGGAGACCGCTGCTCTGCCAATTGAGCTACACCCCTGTGCGGGTCGGTAACCCCACCCAACCCCGCGAGGCGCAGGGCCACGCAGGACTGAACAGGGGTCACAGGCCCCACGGCGGACCAGTGTACGGGTAGAACCACCACTTTCCCAACCGGTACCGGCACCGCGCGTACCCGGGCCGGTACCACCGGCCGTCAGCGCGAGGTACGAACCAGTGCCCGGGCCTGGCTGAGCACCTTTTCGCCGACGCAGGCGGCCGTCACGTCGATCCGGGTCAACCCCTCCTCGGTGGTGCCCTTGACCACCCCGGTCACCTCGATCTCGGTGCCTTCGTCGTCGTCCGGGACCACCACCGGGCGGGTGAACCGGACCGAGTACTCGACCACCGCGTCCGCCGATCCGGCCCACTGCGTCACCGCGCGCCCGGCCAACGCCATGGTGAGCATGCCGTGGGCGATGACCCCTGGCAGGCCGACCCCGGTGGCGAACCGGTCGCTCCAGTGGATGGGGTTGAAGTCGCCGGAGGCCCCGGCGTAGCGGACGAGGTCGGCCCGGGTGACCCGGAACCGTTGCGGAGTCAGCTCCATCTCAGTCCTCCCCCCGGACGACCAGCTTCATCCAGACGGTGACCACCGGCTCACCGGTGGCTGCAGTGGCGACCTCGGTACGGACGGTCAGGAAGTCATGTCCGCCCCGGGACATGATCTCCTCGATGGTGTCGGTACACGCCAGTTCGTCGCCGGCGACCACTGGGCGGACGTACCGGAACCGCTGGTCGCCGTGCACGACCCGGCTGTAGTCGATGGCGAGATCGGGGTCGGAGATCACCCGCTCGGCCGAGGACATGGTGACCGCCACCGGGAAGGTCGGTGGTGCGACCACGTCCGGATGGCCCGCTTTGCGGGCGGCGTCCGGATCGTGGTGAACGGCATCGCTGGCCCCGATGGCGGCGGCGAACTCGCGGATCTTCTCCCGCCCCACCAGGTACGTACCGCCGGGCGGGTAACTGCGACCGACTAAGGACGGATCCATGGGCATGCGCAGAAACCTACCCGCTGGCCGGCGCCCGGACGACGTGCGGGCCGCCCGGAACGGCGATGGTCAGCGGGTCTCGCGGTGCAGCGTGTGCTTGCCGTCCCGGGGGCAGAACTTCTTCAGCTCGATGCGGTCCGGGTCGTTGCGGCGGTTCTTCCGCGTGATGTAGTTGCGCTCCTTGCACTCCACACACGCCAAAGTGATCTTTGGACGGACGTCGGTCGCCTTGGCCACGGCGGGGTGCCTTCCTCGCTATCGGAACAACTACAGCGTGCCAGCGTAGCCTGCGGCAGCGCGGACATGCAAAGCGGGCGCCTGCGGCGCCCACCCGTACTTCGTACCACCGGCCTCACCCACGAAGCCGACCGTAGCGGTGGCCGGACTTGAACCGGCGACACAACGATTATGAGCCGTTTGCTCTACCACCTGAGCTACACCGCCGTGACGGGTCCAGTGGAACCCTCTGAGCCCCCTTACGGAATCGAACCGTAGACCTTCTCCTTACCATGGAGACGCTCTGCCGACTGAGCTAAGGGGGCCGAACACCCACCCGCCAGGACGGATGTGCACGGGTAAGAGTACACGGCCCGCCCCGCGAGGTGAAATCAGCTTGGCCCGGCCACGCCGCCGCAGGTCAGAGGCCCTGCCCGTCGCGAATCAGGCGCTACCGGTCGGCGTTCAAGGCACGGCCCGCAGCCGGCGAACCTCGCTGGACTGCAGGCTCTCCGGGTCGGCCTGGGCCTCGTACCAGGCGGCCAACCGCTCGTACGGCAACGGACGGCTGAACAGGAAGCCCTGCCCGACCTGGCAGCCGATGTCCTGCAGCAGCTCCAGGGTCAACTCGCTCTCCACCCCTTCGGCCACCACGGTCAGCCCGAACTGCTGGGACAACGTCACGACCGCGTTGACGATCGCCAGGTCCCCCGGGTCGGTTGCCATCCCCTGCACGAACGACCGGTCGACCTTCACCTCGTGCACCGGCAGCCGGCGCAGGTGCGCCAGCGAGGTGTAGCCGGTGCCGAAATCGTCGACGGACAGCCGTACCCCGAGGTCGCGCAGCCGCCGCAGGGTCGGCACCGGCCGGTCCGTACCGTCCAGCACACCGGGCTCGGCGATCTCCAGGGTGAGCAGCTCCGGAGCGACCTGCGCCTCGTCCAGCAGGGTCCGGACCAGCTCGGGAAACTCCGGATCGGTCAGGGTACGTGCGGACAGGTTGACGGCCACCGGCAACGGCTGTTGACCGACATTCCACTCCCGGCTGCGGCGCAGCCCTTCGCGCAGCACGAACTCGGTCAGCCGACCGACCTGACCGGTGTGTTCGGCGACCGCGACGAAGTCCTCCGGCGAGACCGAACCGTGGGTCGGATGCTCCCACCGGGTCAGACACTCGACCCCGACCAGCCGGCGGCCGTGCAGCGTCACCTTCGGCTGGTAGTAGACCTCCAGCTGCGTCTCATCGAGCGCGACCCGCAGGTCACCGGCGAGGCCGAGCCGGCGTACCGAACGGGACTCCAACGCCGGGTTGAACAGCTGGACGCCGCCGGACACCGACTTCGCCGCCGTTGCGGCCAGGTCCGCCCGCTGCAGCAACGTCGCGGCGTCGCTGCCGTGATCGGGGTGCACCGCGACACCGGCCACGGTGTCGACGTCCAGGGTCAACGCACCGAAGACCATCTGGTCGCGGATCTGGTCGCGGAGCTCGACCGCGAGCTGTACGGCGTACTCCGCAGCCTCCATCCGCAAGGTGACCACGAACTCGTCCCCGCCGCTGCGACCGACCAGCGCCGCCGACGGGGCGCTGGCCCGCAGCCGCCGGGCGACCTCGGCCAGGACCTTGTCGCCGGCCGCGTGGCCGAGCGACTCGTTGACCTGCCGCAGCCCGGCGACGTCGAAGAGGAGGACGGCAACCACTTCACCCGGGGTCCGGATGGCCACCGACTCGTCAAGCGCGGCGGTCAGCCGGCGGCGGTTGGCCAGCCGGGTCAACCCGTCGTGGGCCGCGTCGTAGCGCAGCCGGTCGACCAGGCGCGAATTCTCCACGGCGACCGCGGCGTGCACGGCGATCGCTTCGAGTAGCCGCAGGTCACCGGGCACGAAGTGGGAGATGTCCCCGAGCCGGCCGGATACCTCCAGGCAGCCGATCACCAGGGAGCCGGCTCGTAGCGGCACCACGACGGCGTCCTTCGTGCCCCATTGACGAAGTGCCTTATCGAACGGGCTGTCGCCGAACTTCGCCCCGACGGCCAGCGAACTCCCGGTCTCGAAGACGTGTTCGCGGATCGATTCCGGGGCACCGACCGTGTCAACCAGCCCCTGTCCGTCGGCGGTCGCGGACAGCAGCACCTCGGGATAACGCCCCTGTTTCGGCAGCCAGAGTGTCGCGTACTCGGACTGCAGCACCTCGCGGACCCGCTTGAGCAGTACGTCGACGATCGTCCCGTCGTGCGGCGTGTCGGCGATCGCCCGGGTCAACGCGTAGATCTCGGAGAGGGTGCGGTTCTGCCGCAGTGACTTCGCGTACGACCGGTAGGCCAGCACGAAGAAGGTGATCAGCGCGACCAGCAGGATCAGCGCCCAGTCGCTCTGCGCCAGCAGGATCAGCACCACCAGACCAAAAGTGATGTTGATGGATGCGACGACCAGGGCGGGGACCGTCGTGGTGGTGAGTTCCTTGGTGGACAGCCGGCCCTGGGCCAGGGTGATCACCACGAGCACGGCGACCAGGGTGATGATCTGGCAGGCGATCATCGCCCCGACCAGCGTCAACCAGGTACGCGGCTCGGCGGCGTCGAGCACGTCGGCGTTGACGACGATCGCGGTGGCGATGGACGTGCTGGCGGCCACGTTCGCCACGTTGAACCACAACTTGACGGGCGGCTGCCGCCGGCTCAGATGACCGACCACGGCGGCCAGCACCCGACCGATGATCAGAGTGAGTGGCGGCAGGAAGAACAGACCCAGCAAGAACGGGATCTCACCGATGTTCAGGGTGAACGACTGCCGGCGTACCTCGAACAGCAGGATTGCCGCGTGCGCGGCGAGGAACAGCCCGAAGAACAGCAGGCCCAGCGGCCAATCTCCGGTCGGATTGGGGTGGTTGATGGCCAAGGCCACAGAGATGAGTACGGCTATCAGAGCGAGTGGCCCGGTTACGAACCAGGCCCGCCTGGAAGAATGCCGTGAGATCGCCTGTGGCCTTGGCACTCGATCCCCTTGGTGTCGGATGCGGCGATCAGGTCCAGCTGAAGTCGTAGAGCGAGAGCCGCGAATCCACCATGGCGTCGAAGCCGTACTTGTCCACCGGGGAAACCACAGGCACTTCGTCACCGACCGTAACCCAGGCTTGGGCAGCCTGGGCGGCGGTCCCAGCGGTGAACGAGACAGCAATCCCGAGTGCGGCGACCGCGACGACCCTGCCGAGCCGGCGGCCCATCGTGTGTCCACGCATGTTACAGACTCCCGTCCAAGGAGGCGAATGAGTTACGCGAATGAGGGGCAGAGTCCCGATGGTGCCACACCGGACCGCACCAACGGTAGGTTGACGCGGCCGGCCTGCACCTTCAGCACCGCCCATCCTAGCCAATCGGACGAGGAGAACCTTAGCGGCAGCTTTGCCCTGCGGCTTTCGTCCCGCTGCTGCTCCAGCCGGGTGATCCGGCTCGACGACAGCCGGTGGCGCCGCGAAGAGGATTGGCGGGCACGAACACTAGGCAAACCCCGCACTGAGCGACGCGACTGGGTGAATATCATGACCGACATGCCGGATTTATTACGAATCAACGAGGGAAGTGATTTGTTGCTCTTTTATGCAACTAAAATTCGGGATAGATGATCAACTGGCCGAGTCATCAGCCAGCCGACAACAGACCATCGCAGGGTCTCGACGCTAAGCCCTGCCGGCCACTCGATGGCGCCCTTTTCGGTCACGGCTCGGTGTCGGTGGCTACTCACCAGTTCGGTAATCGCAGCCCAAACGGTGTACTGCGGCCAAGAACACCACCAGTCGGATCGACAGCGCCGGCGGGCGCGACCAGTTGATGCACCTCTCTCCTGCCGACTGGGAGCACCCGGGCCTGTCGTTGGTTCCCAACATCCGCCGCACCTTGGGGTCCGGAGCCTTGGTCCTGGGAGCCAGGGACGGCTGGATCTGGCCGGACCGGGCGGGACGACTCGCCGCCCGTACGACAACAGCCCTTGACCTGTTGGTGCAGGTCAAGGGCTGTTGGTGCGCCTGGTGGCGGGTAGAGGATTCGAACCTCTGTAGCTTTCGCGACGGATTTACAGTCCGCTCCCATTGGCCGCTCGGGCAACCCGCCAGGGCGTGCCGCCTCGTCACGCGGGGCGACGCAGGAAAGGATAGCGGCATGCCGGGGCTCTCCCGCAACCGGGTACCGTCAGCGGGAGTCAACTGTCCGGCAACGACCGATACACCGTCCGAGACCCGCGCACCGTCCGAGACCCGCACTGGCAGGGAGCAGACCATGGCAGCCAACCCGTCGTTCGACATCGTGAGCAAGGTCGACCGGCAGGAGATCGACAACGCCCTCCGGCAGACCGAGAAGGAGCTGTCCACCCGCTTCGACTTCCGTGGCACTGGCGCTGAGATCACCTGGTCCGGCGAGGAGGCCGTGACGTTGCAGGCGGAGACCGAGGAGCGGGTCAAGGCCAGCCTGGACGTGTTCAAGGAGAAGCTGGTCAAGCGGAACATCTCGCTCAAGTCGCTGGACGCCGGTGACCCACGCTCGTCGGGCAAGACCTACAAGATCGACTGCAAGGTCATCCAGGGCATCGAGTCGGACAAGGCCAAGGCGATCAGCAAGAAGATTCGCGACGACGGGCCCAAGGGTGTCCAGGCACAGATCCAGGGCGACCAGCTCCGGGTCACCGCCAAGAAGAAGGACGACCTGCAGGCGGTCATCGCCCTGCTCAAGCAGGAGGACTTCGGCATCGCCCTGCAGTTCACCAACTACCGCTGACCCGGCTCAGGCCGGATCGCCGAGCAGGGCTCGGTCCAGGTCGACCGACGCACGGGCCTCGGCCCGGCTGATCGGACCGGCCGGCCAGCCGGCCAGCAGCGCAGCCAGGGCGAGCGCGGCGGCGGCGAACAGGAACGCCGCCGCCGGGCCACCAACGCGGTCCACGAGCACCCCGGCGACCGCGCCGCCGGCCGCGCTGGCACCGACCGCCATGGTGGTCACCCAGGTGTACGCCTCGTTCAGCATGCTGACCGGGGCGATCCGGCCGACCATGGTGTTCTCGACGGTCAGCGCCGGGGCGATCACGGCGCCGCCGAGCGTCAGTGCCACGCCCAGGGCCAGCGGGTGCGGCATCACCGCGTACACGACGAAGCTGGCGGCGACCCCGGCGAGCAGCCAGGCGAACTGCCGGGAGGCGTCGACCGCCGGTCGGCGGATACCGAAGTAGATCCCGCCGGTGGCGCTACCGACGGCCCAGACCGCCAGCAGTACGCCGGCGAGGCTGCCGCCGTCGTCGTTGGCGCCCAGGTAGTTGGAGGCGTACGCGGGCACCGCCACGCCGGCCGTACCGAAGCCGATGCCCAGCCCGCCGACGCAGGCGAGCAACGCCGGGAAGCCGGGCACCCGCAGCGGGCCGAGACCCCGGGCGTGACCTTCCCGCAGGTGGGGTCGCCAGCCGCGCATCGCCCTACCGAGGGCAACCACGGTGGTGCCGGCCAGGGTGAGTACGGCCGCGGCGACCAGTGCGGCCGCGGCGTCGGCGATCACGACGAGCCCGGCGACGAGCAGCGGGCCGATTACGAACACCACCTCGAAGATGGTGGTCTCGGCGGCGAGCGCGGTGTTGCGCAGCGGGTACCGGCCGCTGGCCGGGCTGGTCAGGTTGTTCCAGGCGCCCCGGATCGCGGCGCTGAGCGGCGGATAGCTGGCACCGGCGAGGCCGGACACCAGGAACACGGCCAGGATCGAGCCGCCGCTGCGGGTGGCGAACAGCAGGGCGATCAGGGCGACCGGGTGGGCGATCCCGGTGGCCAGCAGCACCGGGCTCGGGCCGAGCCGGTCGGCGATCCGCCCGGCGACCGGGCTGAGGGCCGCACCGGCGAGGGCGTAGACGCCGCCGGCGATCGCGGCGAGTGAGTACCGGCCGGTGGAGTCGCTGATCACCAGCAGCAGGGCGAGCGGGGTCATGCCGATGCTGAGCCGGCCGATGACGCCTGGAATCAGCAGGGTGGGTCCGCCGGGGATGCGCCAGACGGCAACGTACTTCCGCAATCCGGACACTGTTCCGTTCCCTTCACCCTGACCCGCTGACGGCCCCGCACCCCACCGCATTATGTCCGGTACGGGGTGCGAGGCCGCTCACATAGGCGAGTTCACAACCGGCGTTGCACTGGGCCGCCGGCACCGGCGTACGCCAGCTGCTCCAGCCGGGCCACCCGCTGCTCCATCGGCGGGTGGGTGGAGAACAGCGCGGCGAACCCGCCCTTGCGCAGCGGGTTGTCGATCATCAGGTGGGCCGAGCTGGCCAGCTGGCCCTCGGCCGGCAGCGGCATGCGCTGCGTACCCATGTGGATCTTGCGTAGCGCGCTGGCCAGCGCGAGCGGGTCGCGGGTCAGTGCGGCGCCGGAAGCGTCCGCCTGGTACTCGCGGTTGCGGCTGATCGCCAGCTGGATGATCGACGCGGCCAGCGGGCCGAGGATCAGCATGGCGAGCAGCGCCGCCGGGTTCGCGCCCTCGTCGTCGTCCCCGCCGCCGAGCGGCAGGAACCAGGCAAGGTGGGCCAGCATGGTGACGATGCTGGCGAGCGACGCCGCGACGCTGGAGATCAGGATGTCCCGGTTGTAGACGTGGGACAGTTCGTGCCCGATCACCCCGCGCAGCTCGCGGTAGTCGAGGATCTGCACGATCCCCTGGGTGACGCAGACCGCCGCGTTGGCCGGGTTACGCCCGGTCGCGAACGCGTTGGGCTGCATGGTCGGGCTGACGTAGAGCCGGGGCATCGGCTGCCCGGCCTCGGCGGCCAACTCCCGGACCATCTGGTGCAGCGCCGGAAACTGCGCTTCGCTGACCGGCTGGGCCCGCATCGAGCGCAGCGCGATCTTGTCGGACCAGAAGTAGGTGCCGGCGTTCATCGCCAGCGAGACTCCGACGGCGATCATCAAGCCGCCGCTGCCGCCGAACCAGTAGCCAACGCCGAGGATCATGGCGGTGAGCAGGCCGAGCAGGGCTGCCGTCTTGAGACCGTTGTGGTGGCTGTGCACGTTCACTCCCTCTCCACCGGGTCGTCTGGAGGACCCCACGGCAGGTGCAACGCTCACGTACCCACAGCGCATCCCGCAATAGCTGAGAATTAGCTGTCAATCAAGACCTGGCGGGCATGTTTCACTCATTCAGAAACTCTCACTCAGCCCGCGACGACGCCAAAGACCACCTGTGGTGCGAATCCGAGCAGAACAGCCAGAACGGTCGCGACGGCGAGCGTCGCCACCACCGGCCACGCCACCGCGCCACCAGGTGCCGGTGGCGGTGTCGACTTCGGCGCCGGCTCCCGGGCGTACAGCGTGGCGCTGACCCGCAGGTAGTAGACCAGGCCGAGGACCGCATTCGCCGCGACCACCAACGCCAGCCAGCCGGCCCCGCCGACCAGCAGCGACCGGACCACCGCCACCTTGGCGAACAACCCGGCCAGGCCCGGCGGCAGACCAGCCAGCCCGATCAACGCCAGCGTCAGCGCCGCACCGACCCACGGCCGACGGCGGGCCGCGCCCGCATACGCGGCGATCGGACCGCCGTCGCCGGCCGCCGGCCGCAACGCCACCACCGCAGCGAAGGCGGCCAGCTCCAACAACACGAAGAAGACGGTGTACGCGAAGACCGCCGCGACGGCCACCGCCTGCTCCTCGACACCCCGACCGGCCACCCCGGCGGCCGCCGCCAGCGGCACCAGGATGTAGCCGGCCTGCGCGATCGACGACCAGGCCAGCAGCCGCACCATCCGCCGCTGCCGCAACGCGACCAGGTTGCCGACCGTCATGGTCGCCACCGCCAGCACCGCCAGCACCGGCCCGGACGCGGCCAGCTGCGGGGTGAGCCCTTCGGTCACCACCGCGACGATCGCCACCACGCCGCCGAGCTTCGACGCGGTCGACAGGTACGCGGCGACCGGCAGCGGCGCACCGTCGTAGGTCTTCGGTGCCCAGGCGTGCAGCGGCACCGCCGCCACCTTGAACGCCAGGCCGGTCAGCAGCAGCACCACACCGACCCGGGCCAGCCGGGCCTGCCCGTCGGCCGAGCCGCCGAGGACCGTACCGGCCGGCTCGGCCAGGCCGCTGGCGCCGGCGAGCAGGTCGAGGTGCACCGCGCCGTACGCGGCGTACAGCAACGCGACGCCGAGCAGCGCCACCGCCGTGGACACCACGCTGACCACGAAGAAGCTCACCGCCGACTCGGCCGAGGCGGCCCGCTGCCGGCGCAGCCCGACCAGGATGTACAGCGGCAGGGTGAGCGTCTCCACCGCGACGACCAGGGTGATCAGGTCCCCGGCGGCACCGAGCACCACCCCGCCGGTCATCGAGCAGGCCAGCAGGAAGCAGTACTCGCCGGCCGGCACCGCACCGGAGTTCAGCAGCGGCGCGGACAGCGCGAGCACGGCAGCGGTGAGCGCCGCGAACAGCAACGTGACCAGGGCGGCCCGGCTGTCGGCGACGTACGAGCAGGCGAACCCACCGTCAACGAGCCCGCCGCCGGGCAGTCCGCCCTCGGCGGGTACGCCGGACGGCGTACCGCAGAAGGTGGCCCGCGCCGGATGCGCCAGCGCCACCAGCGCGGCGAGGCCGACCCCGGCGGCACCGGCGACAGCGGTCGCCCCGGTGACCGCCCGCCGGCCGACGAACAGGTCGGCCAGCAGCACCGCGACCGCCGTCGCCGCCGCCAGGTACGCCGGCAGCAGCGCCAGGTGGTCGATCGTCTGTGCGGCAGTCCCGTCGGTCACCGGATCACCTCCAGCAGGATCGTGACCGGCGACTCGGCGACGCCGAGCACCAGCGCCGGTACCAGCCCGATGGCCAGCGCCAGCAGCACCAGCGGTGCCCAGGCCAGCGCCTCGGGCCGGCTGATCGCCGGGGCGGGCGTCACGGCCCGGACCGCCGGGCCGGCCGGGCCGTGGGTGACCCGGCGCAGCATCCGCAGCAGGTACGCGGCGGTCAGCGCCGCGCCGACCGCCGCCGCCACGGCCAGCGTCGTCCACAGTGCCCCACCGCGCTGCCAGGCGGCGACGACAGCGAACGCCTCACCCCAGAAGCCGGCCAGGCCGGGCAGGCCGAGGGAGGCGATCGCCGCGTAGCCGAGCAGCCCGGACAGCGCCGGGGAGCGTTCCCGCAGTCCGCCGAGATCCGCCAGCTCGCCGGTGTGGTAGCGGTCCTTGACCGCCCCGGCGAGGAAGAACAGCAGGCCGGTGATGACGCCGTGGGCGATGTTGCCGATCAGCGCGGCCTGGATGCCGGTGGCGCTCAGCGTGGCGATGCCGAGCAGCACGAACCCCATGTGTCCGACGCTGGAGTAGGCGATCAGCCGTTTCAGCTCGGTCTGCGCCAGGCACACCAGGGAGCCGACGATGATCGCGGCGACGGCGAGGGTGCCGAGCACCGGGGCGGCCCAGCGGGCTCCTTCGGGGGCGACGCCGACGGCGACCCGGATCAGCCCGTACGTGCCCATTTTGAGCAGCACCCCGGCGAGGATCACGCTGCCGACGGTGGGTGCCTGGCTGTGCGCGTCGGGCAGCCAACTGTGCAGCGGCCACAGCGGTGCCTTGACCGCGAAGGCCAGCGCCAGCAGCGTGAACGCGAAGAGCTGGGTGCCCCGGCCGAGTCCGTCGCCGCCGGTGAGCACGGTCAGGTCGGCGGTGCCGGCGGCGGTCGTCACGGTCACCACGCCGACCAGCAGCAGCACCGACCCGGCCAGGGTGTAGACGGCGAACTTGGTCGCCGCCCGCCGGTGCGCGCCGTCGGCCCGGTCGCCGCCATCGGCGGTACGGCCGCCGCCGCCCCAGCCGGCGATGATCGCGTACATCGGCAGCAGCACGACCTCGAAGAAGACGAAGAACAGCACCAGGTCGAGGGCGAGGAAGGTGCCGACGATGCCGACCTCGACGACCAGCAGCAACGCGACCAACGCCCGCCCGTTGCGACCCTGCGGGGCGCGCCAGACGGTGTACGCGCAGCAGAGCAGGGTCAGCCCGGTGGTGAGCAGCACCAGCGGGTACGAGATCCCGTCGACGCCGAGGTGGAACCGCAGGTCCAGGGCCGGCACCCAGGGCAGGTCGAGCTGATGCCAGGGCAGCACCCCGGGCGGGCCGTCCAGCGGTGGACCGTACGCGAACCAGCCGACCCCGGTCGGATCCCCCAGCAACAGCAGGCTGACCAGGAACGTCACCGCCGCGAAGACAGTGCCGGTGATCCGGCCGGCCCGGTCGCCGCCGACCGGCAGGGCGAGCAGCAGCGCGCCGAGAGCCGGCACGACCAGCACGGCCAGCAGGGCGAACTGCCCGACGGTCCACCCGTCGTCGGCGTACGTCATCATCGGCGGCCCCCGCTCATCCCGCGCTCCCCAGGGCGACGGCGGCGGTCGCCAACCCGATCAGCAGTACGCCGGCGAGGACCATGGTGACCGCCCGGGGCAGCGGGGCGGTGTGCCGGCGGCGCAGCCAGTCGCCCAGCCCGGTCACCGCCCGGCCGGTGCCGGTGACCGCGCCGTCGACGCCGGACTCGTCGCCGACCCGGGCCGCGGCGGCGAGCGCCGTCACCGGGCGGACCACCACGGCCCGCTGCACCGCGTCGAGCCAGAACGCCGCCGCGAACGCCGGCCGCAGCGGGCCGAGCACCCGCGCCGGGTCGGCGGCCGGGTCACGTCGGTGCAGCCACACCGCCGCGCCGACGCCGACGGCCAGCAGCAGCACCGGCAGCACCAGATCGGGACCGAAGTGGACCAGCTCGTCCGGCGGGGCACCGAGCCAGCCGGTGAAGGTGGGGCTGAACGCGGCCAGGCCGAGCAGCCCGGCCGGCACGGCCAGGGCCAGCACCGGCCAGCGCATCAACGCCGGCGGGTCGTGCGGGTGCACGCCGGCGGGCACCCGGGACGGCCCGAGGAAGGTACGCAGCAGCAGCCGGGTGGCGTACCAGGCGGTGACCGCCACCCCGACGAGCCCGGCGGCCCAGACCAGCCAGCCCAGCCACGCCGGCACCGGCCCGTCGCCGGGGTGGCGGGCGGCTTCGGCGGCCGCGTACAGCACGCTCTCCTTGCTCCAGAAGCCGGCCAGCGGCGGCAGCCCGGCGAGCGCGCCGAGCCCGACGGCGGTGGCGGCGAAGGTGACCGGCATCGGCCGGCGCAGCCCGCCCATCGCCGACATCAGGTTGCTGCCGACGGCGTGGATCACGCAGCCGGCGGCGAGGAACAGCAGCGCCTTGAACGCGGCGTGGGTGAGCAGGTGGAACAGGGCGGCCGGTGGGGAGCCGACGGCCAACGCGCCGGTCATGTAGCCCAGCTGGGAGACGGTCGACCAGGCCAGTACCCGTTTGATGTCGTCGGCGGCGGTGGCCGCGAACGCGCCGAGCAGCAGGGTGACGACGCCGAGCACGCCGAGCAGTATCAGCGCGGCCGGGGCGGCGACGAAGACCGGGTAGAGCCGGGTCACCACGTAGACCCCGGCGGCGACCATGGTGGCGGCGTGGATCAGCGCGGAGATCGGCGTCGGGCCGGCCATCGCGTCCGGTAGCCAGGTGTGCAGCGGGAACTGGGCGCTCTTGCCGGCCACCCCGGCGAGCAGCAGCAGCGCCGCCGTGGTGACCGTGGCCGGCGGGTAGTCGTGGGCGAGCACCTCGGCGATTTGGAAGCTGCCGGCACCGATGCCGAGCACCGCGATGCCGAGCAGGAATCCGACGTCACCGACCCGGGTCACCAGGAACGCCTTCATGGCCGCCGCCGGTGCCTCGGGCAGCCGCCGGTCGTGCGCGATCAGCAGGTACGAGCAGGCGCCCATCACCTCCCAGCCGACCAGCAGCATGATCAGGTCACCGGCGACGACGACCAGCAGCATCGCGGCGGTGAACAGGCTGACCTGGGCGGCGTACGCCGGGTAGCGGTCGTCGCCGGCCAGGTAGGCGACGGAGTACAGCTGTACGGCGAGCGCGACCGCGCCGACCGCGACGGCGACCAGGGCGGCGGGGCCGTCCAGCCGTACGCCGAAGGTGACCGCCAGCCCGCCGACGTCGACCCACGACCGGGACTGCTCGACGGTCGGTGCCCCGCTGGCCAGCAGCGCGACGGCGACGGCCAGCGCGGCGGCGGCACCGCCGACGCCGAGCCCGGCGGCGACCCGCCGTCGGGTGGCGGGCAGCGGGTCGGGTCGCAGGCTGACCAGCAGGCCGACCAGGGCGGCCACGAACGGTACGGCGGGCAGCAGGTGGCCCAGGGTCGACCCGGTCACCCGGTCACCTCCTGCCGCTCGGCGACGCTGCCGGTTTGTTGGTCTGCGTCGAGCGGCCCGGCTGCGTCACCGGCGAGCGGCACGTCGTCGACGACCACGCTGGCCCGCAGCCGGTACAGGTGCAGCACGATGGCCAGCCCGACACCCACCTCGGCGGCGGCGATCACGATGATGAACAGGGCGAACGTCTGCCCGGTGTACGGCAGTGCGGCGCGCACCGTGGTGTCGGCGGTGACCAGGACCAGGTTGACGGCGTTGAGCATCAGCTCGACCGACATCAGCAGCAGGACGGCGTTGCGGCGGCGCAGCACGCCGTACAGGCCGAGCCCGAACAGCGCGGCGGCGACGAGGTACGGGATGACCGGGCGCATCAGCCGCGCCCGCCCGGCTCGGGCCGTTCAGCCTGCCCGGCCTGCTCGGGCTGTGCGCCGACGTCGGGGCTCGGCGCCGCGCCGACGTCGGGGCGGGACAGCACGATCGCGCCGATCAGCGCGGACAGCAGCAGCACCGACAGCACCTCGAACGGCAGCACCCAGCTACCGAAGACGGCTTCACCGAGCCGGTCGGCGGTGCCGGCGTCGGGCAGGTCGACGCGCGACCAGCGGTACGCGTCGACGAACAGCGCGGCCAGCCCCAGCCCGGCCCCGCCGCCGATCAGCGCGGCCGGCCAGCCGGGCCGGTCCAGGTCGGTGGCGGCACCGATCGGTGCGCGGGTGAGCATCACCGCGAACAGCAGCAGCACCACGACCGCGCCGACGTAGATCAGCACCTGCACCCAGGCGACCAGTTCGGCGGTCAGCACCAGGTACAGGCCGGCGACGGCACCGAGGCAGCCGACCAGGTAGAGGCCGGCGCGGACGATGTGCCGGGTGGTCACCACCAGGGCGGCGGCACCGACGGCGACCGCGCCGAGGGCGAGCAGCAGCACGTCCGTACCGGTCACGTGGTCGCCCCACGGGCAGGCCGACCGGGTGCGGGTCGGCCGGGTGCGGGTCGGCCGGGTGCGGCGGCCTTGCGGGCGGCGGCGGTCTCCTCCTTGGCTGGTTCGCCGTTCGGGTCGTGCGCCGGTGGCGGCGGTACGCTCGCCATCCACTCGCCGAGGTGTTCCTTGTCGTGCAGCAGGTTCCGGATGTCGTACTCGGCGTACTCGAACTCGGGCGACCAGTAGAGCGCGTCGAACGGGCAGACCTCGACGCAGATGCCGCAGTACATGCAGAGCGAGAAGTCGATGTCGAACCGGTCGAGGACGTTGCGCTGCCGGGCCCGGGCCGCCCCCGGCACCTGCACCTCCTCCTTGTGTGAGTCGATGTAGATGCACCAGTCGGGGCATTCGCGGGCGCAGAGCATGCAGACCGTGCAGTTCTCGGCCAGCAGCGCGATGACCCCACGGGAGCGGGGCGGCAGGTCGGGGGCGACGTCCGGGTACTGCTGGGTGTGGGCCGGGGAGACCATCGTCTTGAAGGTCGTCGCCAGACCTTTCAGCAGCCCTTCGCCGTGGCCGCCGCTGTGCCCGGTCGCGCCGTGTCCGGTCGCGCCGTGTCCGGTGTCGTGCTCGTCGCCGCTCATGCCGGTCGTCCGCCGCGTCGGTCCATGCGCCTCATCCTGCCGAATCCGTGCCGGGCACGCGAGCACCTGATCTCCGTTGCCTTCGATCTCCGCTGTTTCCGGTCTCCGTCGCCGATTGCCACGCTGTCACCAGCGGCCGAGGCAGGCGTGTTCCGGATCCGGTGCGACGACCGGCGGCTGCGGGTCCGGGCCGGCGGTCAGATCGACCAGCACCCAGGCCGCCGTGGACGTCGACCAGCGGTCGGCGGGGAAGTCGCGGATCTCCACGATGGTGCCGTACTCGGCGAACTCGGCGGCGACCCGGGTCACGTAGTCGTCCGGCGCGCTGCTCAGGTTGCGGCCGTGCACGTACCAGACCCGGTCGGCGTCACCGAGCCACTCACCGAACGCCTGCGGGTCGCATTTGTCGTGACCGGACGGGTACAGCCGCACGGTACGCGGCGCCAGGTCGTACTGCGGCCCGTACCAGACCACCATCCGGTAGCTGAACCAGTAGAACAGCACGACGTCGCCGGGCCGGGCCCGGTCGGCCACGTCGGTGAGCGCGGCGGGTCCGGCGTCCTTCATCCGTGGGTCGATCGCCTGCCGGTACGCCGCGACGGCCGCCGGGTGGGCGATCACCGGCAGCACGGCGGCGGCCACCAGCAGTGCCAGGGACGCCACCGCCACCCGGCCGACCCGCCGCACCCCGGTGCCAACGCGCGAAGTCAGCCCGGCGCTGGCGCGCAGGGCCAGCCGGACGCCGCCGTCCAGGCCGGCGACGACCAGGATCACCGTCGGGGCGATCAGCCAGGTCGCCACCCGGTCGGCGAGCGGCAGACCACGGGCCGCCGCGGCGGCCACCGCCACCAGCAGGGTCCCGCCGAGCATCGCCGCCCACAACGGCCGGCGCCGCCAGATCAGCACGGCGACGCCGGCCACGGCGAACAGCAGGACCAGCAGCGGTTGCCGCCAGTCCAGGGTCACCGTGACGAAGCTGGACCACATCCGGGGCAGCCAGGCGAGGATCTCCACCGGCCCGGAGCCGGCCGGTGGGGTGCCGTCGGCGAAGTAGTCGGACTGGCCGGGCATGAACGGGAACCGGCGGCGGCGGTGGATCAGGTAGCCGGCGAAGGCGACCGCCGGCGCGGAGCCGGCGAGCAGGACCACCGCGTCGGTCCAGCGGCGGCGCAGGGCGAGCAGCAGGGTCATCCCGGCGACGGCACCGGCGAGCACCAGCACCGCGGTCAGGCTGATGAAGACGGCGACCAAGGTGGCCGCCGCCCAGCCGACCGGGACCAGCCAGCGGCACCGGCCCCGGCGGGGGCCGACCGACGCCAGGTACCGGTCACCGAGCAGCAGTACCGCCAGGGCGACCGCCGACTCGACGGCGTACTGCTTGAGCTCGCCGACGTAGGTCAGGATCATCGGCGCGGCGGCGACCAGCGCGGTCGCGGCGACCGCCGCCCACCACCCGGCCACCCGGCGGGTGATGATCGCGGTCAGCGCCAGGACGGCCAGCATGCCGGCCAGCGACGGCAGCCGCAGCACCCGTTCGCCGTCGCCGAACGCCCACCACAGGGTCTTTTCCAGCCAGAGCCAGCCGACCGGGGCGACCTGCTGGAACTCCATCCCCCGGGTCAGTTCGAGGAAGGTGCGGCGCAGGTTGATGGCGATGGCGGTCTCGTCGTTCCACAGCCAGTTGCCGGCGGCCCAGACCATGATCTGCCCGGCGGCGCCGGCGGCCAGGGTCACGGCGAGGGCGACCCGGGCCGGCCAACGCAGCCGGTGCCGAGCCAGCTGGCGCAGCCGGTGCCGGGGCGTCCGCCCGGTGCTGGCCGACGGCGATCCGTCGGGCTGGTCGACCCGACCGTCCACACGCTCCTGGGTGGACGTGACGCCGGTCATCCGATGGTCACCTTCACCCCTGCGGTGAGCACCAGCTGGGCCAGGGCAAGCGGCACCAGCACCAGCCAGCACAACCGTTGCAGCTGGTCCTCGCGCAGCCGGGGGAACGACACCCGCAGCCAGATGATCACGAACGCGACGGCGAAGACCTTCAGCAGCGTCCACAGCCAGCCGAGCTGTTCGACGCCGAACGGCCCCTGCCAGCCGCCGAGGAACAGCACGGTGGTCAGCGCGGCGATGACGACGATGCCGGCGTACTCGGCGAGCAGGAAGAACGCGAACCGCAGCCCGGTGTACTCGGTCAGGTAGCCGAAGACCAGCTCGGAGTCGGCGATCGGCATGTCGAACGGTGGGCGGCGGATCTCGGCCATGCCGGCGAGGAAGAACACGATCAGGGCGGGTGCCTGCCAGAGCAGCCACCAGGGCCGCCACGCTTCGACGATGCCGGACAGCGACAGGGTGCCGGCAGCCATCGCGACGCTGGCGGCGGCGAGCACCAGCGGCAACTCGTAGGCGAGCAGCTGGGCGGCGCCGCGCAGCCCGCCGAGCAGGCTGTACTTGTTGGCCGACGCCCAGGCGGCCATCAGCACGGCGACGACGCCGACGCCCATCACGGCCAGGACGAAGAACAGGCCGACGTCGAGCGGTTGGCCGACGAGGTCGCCCGGCCCGAGCGGGATGACGAGCAGGACCAGCAGGTACGGCACCAGGGCGATCGCCGGGGCGAGCCGGAACACCGGCCGGTCGGCGGCGCGCGGGGTGATGTCCTCCTTCTGCACGAACTTGACGCCGTCGGCGATGAGTTGCGCCCAGCCGTGGAAGCCACCGGCGTACATCGGGCCGAGCCGGCCCTGCATGTGCGCCATCGCCTTGTGTTCCAGCTGCCCGACGAGCAGCGGCAGGGTGAGGAACGCGACGACGACGGCACCGACCCGGATCGTCAACTCCAGCCAGAGCGGCATCAGGGCGTACCCCCGTCGGGTCGGCCGCCGTCGGGGCCGGCGTCGCGCGCGGACCGCGTACCGCCGTCGGGGTCGGCGTCGGGCGCGGACCTGGCGGCCTGCGGACCCCATTCGGTCGGCAGTGGTACGCCCGGTGGCCGCATCGGGGCCCGCCGGGCTCCCCCGCCGCCGCCGGCCGGTTCGCCCGGCTCCTTCGCGCCCGGCCACGGCTTGGCGACCCGGGCGGCGAGGACGAACTCCTTGCGCAGCGGGTGGCCTTCGAACTCGGGGGGCAGCAGCAGCGGGGTGAGGGCGGGGTGGCCGACGAAGTGGACGCCGAACATCTCGTGGGTTTCCCGCTCGTGCCAGTCGGCGCCGGGGAAGACGTCGACCACGGACAGCAGTTCGGGGCGTTCGCGCGGCACCCGGGTGCGCAGCAGCAGGCCGTGCCGGTGCCGGGTGGACCACAGGTGGGCGACGATCGCGAAGCCGTCGTCGAGCTCGTCGACGGCGGAGAGCCAGTCGAAGAAGTCGCAGGCCAGGTCGGCGTCGTCGCGGGCGGCGGCGAGCGCGGCCGGCCAGCTGTCGGCCGGTACGTCGACGGTGGCCCGGGCGTACCGGTCGCCGCCGCCGGAGACCGTGGCGGTGACCTGCGCGGCCTCCGCCTCGGCCTCAGTCGCCGACGCAGCCGCCGGCCGGCCGAGCAGGCTGACCAGGTGCGCGCCGATCTCCTCGGGGGTCATGGGTCTGATCCTAAGGGCGCGGGTGGGGCGCGAGCGGGTCCGACATTTCCCGTGTAGGTCCGGACCTGCGGGGAAACACCCCTGGCATGCGTGCGCTGACTGTCACCCCGGGCAAGGCCGACTCGTTGCGGCTCGTCGACGACGCGCCGGAGCCGTCACCCGACGAGGGTGAGGTGCTGGTCGAGGCGGTCGCGGTCGGCATCTGCGGCACCGACGGGGAGATCCTCGCCGGTGACTACGGCGAACCGCCGCCGGGCCGGGACACGCTGGTCCTCGGCCACGAGTCGCTGGGCCGGGTGATCGAGGACCCGAGTGGGACGACGCGGCCGGGTGACCTGGTCGCCGGGATCGTCCGGCGGCCCGACCCGGTGCCGTGCCGGTACTGCGCGGCCGGCGAGTGGGACATGTGCACCAACGGGCGGTACACCGAGTGCGGGATCAAGGGGATCGACGGGTTCGCCCGGCAGCGGTGGCGGGTGCCGGCCGAGTACGCCGTACCGCTGCGGCCGGAGCTGGGGCTGGCCGGGGTGCTGCTGGAGCCGACCAGTGTGGTCGCGAAGGCCTGGGACCACGTCGACCGGATCGGCGCCCGTGGCTTCTGGGCGCCGCAGCGGGTGCTGGTCACCGGGGCCGGACCGATCGGGCTGCTGGCGGCGCTGCTGAGCGTGCAGCGCGGTCTGGAGACGCATGTGCTGGCCCGGGGCACGTCGGGGCCGAAGCCGGAGCTGGCCCGCAGGCTGGGTGCGACGTACCACGCGGTGCCGGTGGAGGAGCTGGACTTCGACCCGGACATCATCATCGAATGCACCGGCGCGCCGCCGGTGGTGCGTGAGGTGTTCAACAGGTTGGCGCCGAACGGCATCGGCTGTCTGACCGGGATCAACGCCCACGCCCACCACACCGAGCTGGACCTCAACGAGTTGAACCGGTGCCTGGTGTTGAAGAACAACGTCATCTTCGGCACGGTCAACGCCAACCGCCGGCACTGGCAGCAGGCCGCCGACGCGCTGGCCCGCGCCGACAACGACTGGCTGACGAGCATGATCACCCACCGGTACGGTCTGGACGACTACCAGCTGGCGTACGCCGAGGAGGAAGGCATCAAGACGGTCATCGAGTTCTGACCGTTTCGACCCCTCAGACCCAGGGCAGCTGGCCGTTGCGGAACAGGTCGACGAAGATCCGGTGGTCGGTGCGGGCGCGGGCACCGTACCGGTGGGCGAAGTCGACCAGGCCCGCGACGAAGCCGGCCTCGTCGGCGTCGATCGCCGCGACGATCGCCTCCTCGGTCGAGTAGTCGACCAGGTCGTGGCTGGACTCGTCGTCGGCGACCGAGTGCATCCGGGCCACCGAGTGGGCCAGGTCGGTGACGACGCCGGTCAGCTCGTCCTGCTCGTTGACGTCGGACCAGTCCAGGTCGGCGGCGTACGGCGACACTTCGGCGACGAGCTGGCCGACGCCGGCCAGCTCGGTGTAGCCGAGCCACGGGTCGGCGTGGGCCTGCAACGCACGCTGCGACTCGGCGGTCCGGTGGCCCTGGTGCCGGAAGTACGCCCGGACGCCTTCGTCGTGGACGTGCCGGGCGACGGCCGGCACCTGGGCCTGCTTCATGTAGACGACGACGTCGTTCTCCAGCGCCTGGGTGTGGCCTTCGAGCAGGATGCTGTACGACGGCAGCCCGGCCGAGCCGATGCCGACGCCTTTGCGCAGCACGATGTCCTTGATCTGGGCGGCGACGGCGCGACCGCCACCGGCCCGGTGCGGCAGCGTGGCCAGGTATTCGCCGAACGCGGCGGTGACCGCGGCCCGGGTGTCGTCGTCGACCTCGTACACCCCGTCGCGGATGATGAACCGCCGCTCGTAGTCGTTGATGGTGGTGAGGTTCTCCAGCAGGCCGACGCGGGTGTTGAGCCGGGCCTCCTGCAGCACGTGGCGCAGCACCCCGTCGGCGTTGGCGAGGGTGATCGAGCCGATCGCCTCCTCACCACCGGCGACGATGGCCCGCAGCTCGGCCAGGTAGGCGGTGGCGAAGGTGCGTACCAGGGTGCCGATGATCTCGTCGGAGAGCGCCTTGGCGTAGCCGATCAGGGCGAGGCTGGCGGCGAAGCGGCGCAGGTCCCAGATGAACGGGCCGACGTACGCCTCGTCGAAGTCGTTGACGTTGAAGACCAGCTCGCCGGAGCCGTTCATGTAGGTGCCGAAGTTCTCGGCGTGCAGGTCGCCGTGGATCCAGACCCGGCTGGTCTGCTTGTCGCAGAAGCTGTCGTCGTTGAACGGCCCGTCGGGCTCGGTCTGGTCGGCGTAGAACAGGCAGGCGGTGCCCCGGTAGAACGCGAACGGGCTGGCGGCCATCTTGCGGAACTTGCGGCGGAAGGCGGCCGGGTCCACCGCCATCAGCTCGCCGAACTCGGCGGTCAGGATGTCGACGATCTGCGTCGCGCGCTGAGAATCACTCACGTTCGCGCAGGCTACCGCGCTTCAGCAACCGCGCCACTGAGCGCCGGGTCAGATCCCGGCGGTACGCCGAGTCAGCTCGGCCCGTTCAGCGGGTCGGGCACGGTCATCGGCCGCTGTCCGGCCTCGGTCTCGGCCTGCTACATCCAGACCCGCGACGCCTCGGGATGGACCCCCGGCCTGGTCGGCGAGCAGCCGGATCGCACCGACCGCATCGGCCGGGTTCCCGGTGGGCTTCGACCACCAGCCGGGTCGCGCGCTCACGCAGTTCACACCATCCGCCGTCAAGACCTCCTGATTGACATCTGTCAGATTCAGAGAATACGGAGAGAGGGTCGTGCCGGTAGGGTTCCGGCGAGTTCGGTCAACCTCTACAACGGAGGCTTTGGTGGGAAGATCGCACGCAAGGATCAGTGCCCTCGTCGGGGTCATGCTCGTGGTGACGGGCGCAGCCGGTTGTAGTGGGGGCGAGGAGGCCGCCAGCGTCGAGGTGCAGCTGCGGGTGAATGTTTGTGCGGACAGCGACGGTGGTTGTTTCGCACTCGGAGTCCCGGAAGCGGATGTGTCGTTGGTGAACTTGGAAGGTCAGGTCTTGGCGACTGGAAGGTCGGACGCCGCCGGAAGGGCTCTACTCCCGAGAAATGATGCGACTGGCGAGGTACGCATCATCGCGATCTCGCCATTAATTGAGGGAGGGCGTAATGAGTCGCCGTTGGTGCTGCCGGACGAAGGCGGGGCCAACATCACGATTGGAGCCGGCTGGACCTTCTCCCCGGCAGGTGATTGAAATGCTGTCGCGGCATGCCGCAAGCTGCCAGAGTCAGCGGACAAGACCGACCGGCGCGGGATCCGATCGGATCCTGCCGAGCCACCCGAGGCGAGACCGCTCAGCTCGGCGGCTTGACGACCGGTGCGGTGAGCGCGTCAACGCCGCGCGCGGGCTGCGAGCCGGGTGCCGGACCGGGCCCCGGGTCGGTCGGGTCGCTGGCCCGCTCGACGGAGACGTCGGCCGGGGACGCGAGCGGGTCGGGCCGGTGCACGCCGCCGATGCCGGACCGTTCGGCTGCGATCTTGTCCTGCAGCCGCAGGATGCCGTGCAGCAGGGCTTCGGGCCGGGGCGGGCAGCCGGGCACGTACACGTCGACCGGGATCAGCTGGTCGACGCCCTTGGTCACCGAGTACGAGTCCCAGTACGGGCCGCCGCAGTTGGAGCAGGCACCGAACGAGATGACGTACTTGGGTTCGGGCATCTGGTCGTACAGCCGCTTGATCGCCGGCGCCATCTTGTCGGTGACCGTGCCGGAGACCACCATCAGGTCGGCCTGGCGCGGCCCATGGGCGAACGGGATGACGCCGAGCCGGATGAAGTCGTGCCGGCCCATGCTGGTGGCGATGAACTCGATCGCGCAGCAGGCCAGGCCGAAGTTGAACACCCACAGCGAGTAGCGGCGACCCCAGTTCAGCACGAACCGGATCGGCTCACCGAGCACCGCCGGCACCTGCACCACCGCCCCACCACCTCCTCCGACCCCGCTCCCCCACACGTACGCGCCCCCCAGTCAACCACAACGGTGGTACGGAACCAGTCGTGTCGTGCCGGCCTTGATCGATCGCCGTACACCTGCCTCCTCACGCCACCGCGTCATCGAAGATGTGCTGTCGATGCCACGCCAGATACTTGGCATCGGGAGGAGTCGCGTCGTCGGGCAGGAGTAGCCGCTCGGCCAAGGGCGGGCGCCCGAACGCGGCACGCGCGGCCGGATCCGCCTGGACGGCGGCGGCAAGCGCAGGCTTGAGGTGGATCCGCAGCCCACCGTTGACGGCCATCAGGCCGGTGTCGAACGCGACATCGTGCGTTGGGCAGGCGGTCAGACCGTTGCGGGCGTCAAGCCGCTCAGCATGGGTGGACTCCCGCCAGGGCTTGATGTGACTGGCGATGAGCATCCGGGCTGCCCGCTTCTCGGGCAGCGCGGTCGAGAGGCCACAGAAGACGCAGCGATGCCCGTGGTTACGCAGCACCTCGCTCGCAAACCGATGCTGACCGACGCGAACGGCCGCCATCAGCAGGCGTTCCGTCGTCCGCTCGTCCAAGCCAGCCCGCGAAGCGCGCCAGACCTCCACTGCAGGTCGAACAGCGGACGCGATATCCGCCTCATCTAACTCGCTCTGGCCGAGCAGGAGAAGATCGTCCTCATCGTCTGCGAGGCGCAGGAAATCGGGCAGAGCCTCTGGGCCGATACCAACACTCCGCGCGGAGGTGATAAGGAGTCGGTAGACCTCACCAAGCTGTCCAGGCTCCGCGAGGAGCCGTGCGGCTACTTCGACCTCATGTTTCGCGCCGTTACGTCGACTTCCGTCGAGGTTCGCCATCTTGGCTAGGACACTACTGTTGGGTCTCCTAAATAGCCGCGCGAGCGTGGGTACCGGTTCGACCGCCAGATGAGCGGTGGAGCCCCCATATCTGCGGTGGTTGACCAACAGGCTGGCAGCCAGGCAAACGAGAGTCTCGACCGGCAGAAAGGCGACCTGCCTTCTACCTGTAACGACAGGCATCCGACCAATGACCAGATTCCATTGCCACCTAGCCGAAGAATGCTGAATATCGAGGTATTCTTCAATATTTGGCATCGAGACAACTCCTTACCGGGCAACGAAGATACAGAAACCAACCTGCAGGACGCCTTAATCCGCATCTCGACAAACCCAATTGACCCGCTCTGCCGGCCGAAAATGCACCATTCATCACCCAAACCTATTCAGCCGCTCCATGGAGGCATAAGGGCCAGATACTTCACTTTTCAATGATCGCCTCATCATCACGGGAGCTGTCGATCGTTGCAAATGTAACCAGCCGACGGTCATCTCCGATCGCAGTAAGAGGCGCGACGAGATGAAACGCCAGGGTAACCGCTCCGGGGGGCAACTCACCACCTGGTTCGCCGGATACCGCCTTCGCCGCCCGGCCGACCGCAAGGTCTACGGTCGGATACAGGAGGAGCGTGCCAGTGCGAGGACCCACAAGTGCGTTCGCGGTATCGTCGCCAATCTTGGCAACTCCTGCTTTAATGAGATCAATCGGTTTGCGGTGACGGACCTCGCTGAGCGTGCTGTAGTAGTTCGTCCGTGAGCGGCTTCGAGCGAATACGCTAGTTGGTCTATGGCCGAGGATCCTTCGCCTGCTCGCGTCTGCGACATGCTGCGGAAGTACGATGACCCACTCATCGATATGATTCGCCGTCAGAGAACTCAGCCAACGAAGATCGGGTGTGAGATAATTCGGCACGGCTAGTTCAAGCACACTCAGCGCTCCGAGAACTATTTGGTGGCTGACGGAACCGATTAGGGCCCGATAGTCCCAGGCTTCGAATCCACCATATAGGTGAGTCTCATCTTGTGCAGCATGAAGGAGGGGCTTAAATGCTTCGGTGTTGTGTCGTATCAGCGTCGGATCCGATGGATAGCACCGTGGCTCAATGGGGGTACCTGGTGACCGCCTCTCAGTCAGCACAGCGTTATACATCTTGTTTGTAGCAGTCGGCTTGAGCCAGGGGAGATGCTGGGCGACCAACGGCGGAATACGAGCGGGTGTAACCTGGGGAACTCCTCCAACCGGGACCGCATAGCGGCGTAGCTCTGCCCGAAACGACTCTTCGTCAAGGCAACTGGCCTGGAATGCCTCATGAAGGTTTCGCGTGATGTACAGACGGACCAGATCCTGGTAGCCGCTCCTGAAGCCAAACCACCGGCCCATCTGCATAAGGGTGTCCTGCTGTTTAGTCATTCTTCGGTAATAGGAAACCGTTAGCCCCTCCACCGTAAACCCGCGAGAGAGCTTATTGCCTCCAACAAGTATGCGCCAGACAGATCGCTTGTCGAAGTCGACCTCTTTCTTTGCCCGCTCAAGCGCTGGTTCACTGTTCACCACAAGGACTGGGTCACCCGTCCCACCGATCCTCTGTACCGCTCGCGCTATATACGGAACGAGGTCCTGGTAATTGTGCGGCGTCGGAAGGTCGCGCCCGGTAGTTTGGCTAACCCGAAGGATGTCGTTCTCGTAAAGTTGGCGAAGCCGGCTCAAACTGGCGGATGAGTAGTAGCCTGCAGCCTGCCACAACTCGCGCAAAACGTTAGCCTGTTCACGATGAACATCCCGATTCATCGCCTCATGAACAAGCATCGTGTGGTGCGGCACCTCACTAACTCCACGGTCCTCTCGAAACAACCTGACAGCGCCAGTCAAGACGTACGTGTCCAACGCCCGCAACAGCATCGTGTCATCATCATCGTCATCGTCCGACAGATACCGGACGTGGGTCGCCACTCGCGATGCTTTCGACGAATCCGCGTCAAAGTCGTGGAAATCCTTTGCCCCCATGTACCCCTGGGGCTCCTTTAGCGCGATAATGAAGTCTTTCGGAAAAATGTCCTCAGCATCGCTGGGGTCGATGAACACATTAGCGAACGGCGTTGCCGTATAGCCAACATATTGAGCCCGAGGCAGAAGGGTGAGCAAGTCTCCGATGAGTCGGTTGATGCTGGTGCGCTGCTTTTGATCTTCTTTCCACTTCCTTGGGTTACTGGTATTAGGAGACGCCTGATCAGACTCATCATCGATAACAATAGCGGGGATCTCGCCTAGCCGAGCCGTTATTTTACCCAGATCCTTGACAAGCTTCCGCAGGACAGGTCCATTCTTCTTAACAACGACAAGTCGAGCCGGAGTTGGCATCAAATTATCTGGATGGAAGTAGGGCTTTCTTCGGTCCCGCGGGTCGAAGTCCAGAGCCGTAATTCCTTGCAATAGGCTACGGTAGTCAAAATCGCGGGTGGTTAGGCGAATAATATCGGGCTGACCGACCTCCGACGGCTGGACACCATGACGCAAGAATTTCCCAGCATGCCAGGCCGGATCGTCGTGATAGTCGAACGAGTCCGTGTCATTCTCACTGATTCCGCGTAGGAGGTTCTCCTGACCGACCAATTCCATGTCGAGCCGACGTTGAGTCTGCGTACGGAGAAGAACAGTGCTCCCTGTAAGTACAATCACCAAGCGGTATCCAACGTCGATAGCCTTGGCAATTACCCCCGTGAAGTTGGCGGTTTTGCCGCTCTGGACGTATCCCACCACGAGTCCTTTGGCCTGATGCCTCCCCGAACGGGTAGGATCGGCGAGTCGCTCCACCACGCTTGTCGTCGCCGCGTCTAGGTCAGCGATGGCGCCCCCGTCAAAGCCAGCCTTCTCTGAGAGGTAGCGGAGATAGTGGTCCCAATAGAAGCCCTGGCTCGTGCCAACTCGTACGGTATACCAAGGTGTCCATGGCGCGTTGATTAGGGTATGAGTAGACGCAGTAACAGGGAACCTATCAGTCAGGAAATCCGCAGTCTTTTCATCAACACTCAGAAGCGAGAGGATGTGCACACGCCTTTCGGCTGTACGCGGAGCGGTACCGTCGATCCAGGCTGCGTCGACGGCGCCATCCCAAATGTGGAGCTGTATATCAAGCTCTATTCGGAACGCATCGTTAGGATCGGCTGTCGCGAGGTATTCTCGTAGCGACTCGTCGCTCACCGTCACGGTAGCGTCAGCGAAGAAGGCTGCGGTGCTATGCAAGGGCCGAGGGCCTTTGATCTCCATCGCGCGTAACGCCTCGCGGTAGGCCGTCGCCATCAGCTCACTCATATAGTCATCATCTCCGTTGAAAGCGCCTGTGCGAGAATAGGCGGGGTAGGGTCAGCGGTGGAGTACCCGGTGAGGTCGACACGGTAGCGAGCCTCGGTCACGCGGTTCAGCTCGACTCCGGCGGCGGTAAGTAGGCCCGGCGTCAGCCGAGGAAATTTTTCGTCGACTACGTATGCGACGGAGGGGACGCGCCGCCGCCATCGGGTACGGCAGGTTTCCGTGAAATAGTCAATCCAACCTGCTCGCGACAACCGTCGTTCTAAATCTTGACGAAGACCGGCTGATTCCACCTCCCGTCGGGCGATAGTCACGAGATCCCCAAGTTTCCAACCATCATCAGATGCGGCCTCCGTGAGCAAGTGCGAGGCAATATACAACGGCCGATCGCCGGTAGCACTCAGCTGCGTGAGGGAATTGATCCAGTGCATGCGACGCTCGAGTGCGCTCGTCTTAACCTCCACGTCGAATCTACAGAAACCGAAGTCGTGCTCCTCGGCATTCGGCCCGCGCCACGTCGCGAGAGCCATCTCTGCACCCAATTGTCGACACACTCCGATAAACAGGATAAGTTCACCGCAAAGACCGATTTCCCGCTCCCGTGAAAGCTCTTGCCGGTGCCGCAACAACCGTCCCAGAAAATGAAGCGTGTCCGAAACCGCAGCGCTTAGACTCATTCCCTGCAGCTGAATGCGATCAGCGATCGCGCAGAGCACCGGGTGCGCGTCGCCGAAAAGCTTTGGGTCGGTCACGCGGATCTCAAGGTACCGGCCCTCGACGCCGTGGCCCGCGACAACGGCAACATTTTCGAGCTGTACTTGTGGTAGAATTTCATCCCGATGACGGCGGGTACGCAGCCCAATCATTGGCACTTCTGGATTAATCAGGAGCGTAACACGAGGTTCCCCGGCAATGAGATGCTCGATGACTGCACCACTGTTCAAATACCGGTCCAAGCTATCAGGGCTCAAATGTCGCATGCTCCGGTTCACTCCTTCTCACTCCGAGCCGCCTCGCACTGTGCCGCAGTGGTGAGGATCTCCTGCCAGAGGGCAATATTGTCCTTGTCCTTGGCGCCGAGATACTCGCCCTGAAAGGCGTCCTCGACAAGTAGATAGAGCAGAGCCTTGACCAAGGGAGCATCGTTAAGGCCACCACGCCGGCCACCGAGCACACCGTTCCTGTACCGATCGTTGAGCCACAGTGTCCGAGAGTCACGATCAACCACGAGAAGTTCCACGCCCTCCATTCTTCGCCACCTGATATCGATCGGGTCTTCCCCTTCAACGAAGGGGATCTCATCTGCGATAGCACCTTTAACAGCCCGCTCGAACCCACGGCCGGGGGGAATCATTCGTCGCCGATTGCGACTGCGCATCCTTGACTTCTTGTAGGCGGCCTCTGCGTCTTGCAGGTATTCGGCCATGGTCGTGCCATCCTCGCTACGAGCTGTCTCAACGAGGTGGGCGAATTCGGGACCAACTATTACACGAGACTTCTCCGGATTCATCCGGAATATTCCGGCGATTTCATCGTCTATATTTATCGCAACCCTGGCTAGCTGCAATCGCGGATCAGGAACGGCCACTCCGTCCCAACCACCAGCGTGCAAGAGGCGGTTTCGCCGATAGAAGTACAGTCCCTGTCGTTCCACGACACCGCCCGCAAGTCGGAACAGATCCGATTTCGACCGGCCAGGCCAGATATGACATTCCAGGTTTACCGCGTGGCCATTGATGAACGAGGTCAACTTCTTCGGGTAAGCTAGGTTACCGGACTTGTGGTAGCCAAATGGGTCGAGGGCGATGACATCGAAGCGCGGCCCAACTGTTGCCTGGTCGACATCTTCCACATCGATTCCAATACGGATTCGAGCCTCAGCGATAAGCCGATGCATCACGAGTCCGAGGTGTTCGGAAATCCTCGCGATCGTCGCCGTTATAAACCGTTGCACACGGACAGGATCGCCAGTCGCAGGAAAACCGGTAACATCGTCCCACCGGATCACCGTTCCCGTTTTGCTTGCACGCATATTCCAGTCACGCGCTAATTCCTCGATGACGAAGCGCTCGGGGACAATGTCACATCTGAAGTTCCGACGGTTGCCGATCCGCCATCGTCGTCCGACAACACTTGGCGCTGCGGTTCGCGAGAGTACAGTCAGGCTGCGGGCCTGACTAAAGGAAGCTGCCTTCATTCCTAGGCCGAACTTTCCCAGACTCTTGGCGCCATACTCGGCGACGCCACCAACTGTCATAGCGGCGTTCACGCGGTCGGCTCGGATCCCGCGTCCATTGTCTACCACGTACAGCGCACACAGTCTACCTTGCTGCTGCACGAACCTGATCAAAACCTCGCTAGCTCCAGCGTCGATCGAATTGTCGACCAGATCGGCCAATGCCGTCTCGATCAAGTGGTTACGACCGAGGCCGTCAAGGGCGTGGGGGTCAGGCGGCAAGCTCACCGATCCACTCGTGGGGACCTGTGCACGCCAGTGGGACATCGTGCCTCACTCCATCAGGGGGCCGTCGGCGAGCGCCCTCGCCGACGGACGGGATAGCCAAGCGACGCGAGTCACTGAAGGTCACTGGGTGCAACTATGTTAGCGAAGCACATGCCGTACATGGACTACCCAAACGGTCATCGCCGGGGGAGTCATCGGGCCAGCCACTGGCAGCTGCCACCGTACGCCTCGATGCCGGCCATCAACGGGCCCAGACATGAGTCGCCTGTATCATCGGCGAGCAATGTCAGAGAGTCACAGCGAGGAGAGCGTGTCGCAACTCCTCCACCGTGGCGATTGCTTCCTCTTCCTCGACGTCGTCATGCCACTGAAGGCGCCATGCCGATCCGGGGGCGAGAGCGGCGTCGAGTGCGCGTGCGGCCAGGTCCCGCAGCTCAGGGCTGGCCTGGATCTGTTCCCGCCCTGCCAGGAAGCGGGGGCCGTATGCCGATGTCGAGACCGGCTTCCCGGTGAGCGCCTGGAGGACCACGGCCGCAGCGGCGATAGCGCGAGCCGCGTCCTCCGCAGTACCGACGTCTGCAGGCGATGCCACCTTCACGAGCGCCTCGCGGGTCAGCTCGGCGCGTCGATCAGGATCGGCGTCCTCCAGGGTGGCGCACCACTCCACCGCCTCGTCGTTGTCGAACGGACCGAACTGCCAGGTCGCCATCGTTTCTCCCTCGAACGCCTGTAGACCCAACCACATGTCGGCGGGCGGCCAAGGAGGGGTGTACCCGTACGCGCCCGCCTCGGTCACACCGACCCTCCGGCGAGCCGGACTTCCAAGATCTACAACTCCGCGGTATAGTTCTGCCATGTCTGATCTGCCAGAAGAGCCAACCGTGGACCGCACGTCGGTGGAGCTCTTCGCCGGCGGCGGCGGTCTGGCCATGGCCGTCCACGGAGCGGGCTTCCGCCCCCTTCTGGTCAACGAGATTTTCCAGTACGCCTGTGACACGTTGAAGCTCAACGCCGCCACGACGCGCGGCGAGGAGGAGCGGATACCGACGCGCGGGGACCGGTGGCCACTGGTCGAGGGTGACGTACGCGAGGTCGACTTCCGCTACCTGTGGGATCGCGTCGATCTCCTCGCGGGAGGTCCCCCCTGCCAGCCCTTCAGCCTGGGCGGCGTCGCCAAGGGCGACGAGGACAAGCGCAACATGTTCCCGGAGATGTTCCGCGCGATCCGGGATATTCAGCCCAAAGCCGTGATCTGTGAAAATGTGCGCGGGCTACTCCGGCCGTCGTTCCGTCCCTACTTCGACTACATCGAGCGGGAGCTGCAGCTCCCCTTCGAGGAGCGCGATGAGGCGGCGTCCTGGCAGGAGCACGACGAGATCCTCCGTCGCAGGCTCGGCGAGACGCCATCCGACCCGAAGCAGCGCTACCAGGTCCGGACCTTTCCGGTGAACGCCGCTGATTACGGAGTGCCACAGATTCGCAACAGGATCATCCTGGTGGCCTTCAGGACTGATCTCGGGGTCGACCTCGACCGCTTCGAGCAGTCAGTCAGGCCGACGCATTCGGAGTCGGCCCTGGCGCGGACGATGCTGGATGGGACCTACTGGGATCGGCATCCAAGAGTGCCCAGCCATGTCCGCCGGCGCGTAATGTCGCGGCTGTCCGGTGCGATCACCATCGCTGACGGCACTCTCCCCTGGCGCACGCTACGCGACGCGATCGCTGGCACCGATGGCCAGCCGCCCCTACCTCCGGTGCCATGGAATCGACTCGACCGACAGGAGTATCTGCTTGGTGGGGTCACCGACCACATCGGCTGGCCCGGTGCGCGGATCTACGCCGGCCACACTCCGAACGAGCTCGACCGGCCAGCGAAGACCGTCAAGGCCGGCGTGCACGGTGTGCCAGGCGGGGAGTCCGTAATGCTCACGGACGATCTCGACCCCTCGGCGGACGCCTACCGACACCGATACATGACCGTACGGGAGACGGCTAGGGTGATGACGTTTCCCGACGACTGGAAGCTCGCTGGGCCTCGGGGCGAGCAGATGCGGCAGCTCGGCAACGCCGTCCCCGTGGTTCTCGGCGAGTTCTTCGCCCGCAAGATCGCCGACGCGCTTGACGAGGCCGACCAGCAGCCATGACCGAGGATCTCCAACAGTCTGATCATCGTTGGGCCGACAAGCTCCCGAGCGCAAGTGCGTGGAAGGGCCGAAAGGGTCGGAGTCGGCAGTCGGTCGTCGCCGAGCAGGACCGCGCCGCTGGCGGCCACGACCGGCGATGGGTGGATCTTGGCGACGGACGCTGGGCCCGCGCGTCGGTGGAGCTCAAGCTGTTGCCCAAGTCCAGGCGCATCCGCGCCTATCTCCGTTGGTCCGACCGCGGCAAGTCTCCCGCCCGCTACCTGGGCGAGGTCAGTCACGCCACCAGGGCGGAAAACCTCGCCGAGGGTTGGCGACTCGCCTGGTCGCGTGAGCTGCTGGCGGTGAAGGAGACCGCAAGCGACACGTCCTGGGCGTCGAGCCCAGCCGTCCAGGCGATCATGCGGGCCAACAAGGGACGTGACACCCGCCCCGAGAGGAAGGTTCGCTCGCTCCTTCACAAGGCTGGCCTGCGGTACCGGGTCAACTTCCGGCCTATCCCATCGGTCCGCCGCACTGCCGACATCGCGTTCCCACGAGTCCGCGTCGCCGTGTTCATCGACGGCTGCTTCTGGCACGGCTGCCCCGATCACCACCGGCCATCGCAGCGAAACGCTCAGTTCTGGCGGGAGAAGATAGAGGGCAACCGGGTACGCGATCGAGAGACCGACCGGCTCCTTGCCGAGGCCGGCTGGACGGTGATTCGCATCTGGGAACACGAGGACCCAGCGGAGGCAGCCGAGCGAGTAGTGAAGGTGACTCGCCAGCTGGCTACGACGCGCCAGTCAGCCTGACGCTACGGGCCCTGGTCGAGATCGCCAGGTTCAGCCGGGTCATCCTCGGCGGGTCCGGCAGCGAAGTTCTTTGGACCCTGCGTGTACTGCGCCGATCCATCGGCGCTACGACGCCACCATCCCAGTGCGCTTTCGTAACGGCGCTCCTCGCGGTACAGGATGAGGTAGCCCGGAAGCGCCGTGAGCTGCCAGCCCTCTGGCAGAGCGGCGACCAGCCTGGCAGCCCAGGCGCGCACCGTCAGATCCTCGTCGTCCATGCGGACGTTGCTCGCCTGGTAGGCGGCCTTCGCGGCAGCGCCGCTATCCCAGCGGATCCGGAAGGGGAAATCAGTTCTCGCCTGCTCAAGCAGCTCATCAACGGACCTGACACCTTCAGCGCATCGGATGCTGAAGTCCAAGTCGACCGGGTACAGGGCGTCGAAGTGTCCGCTCCTGACCTTGCTGCCGTCCCGGTTCCGCCCAGGATCGTTGTTGCCGAAGCCGTTCGTATTCCAGGGGATGCTGTCGTGCGTCCGATAGTTCTTGATCAGGAGCTTTTCGGGCGCGGCGGCGTCGAGGTCCTCGTCGACGTAGACACACACGAAACGGATGTCAGCCGGGTCAAGCCCGGCGCGACCGGTCACTTTCCGCTGGTGCTGGTTCAGTCGCTCTTGCAACGACTTGGCGGCCTTGCCGACATACACCCGTCTGCCCTGATGGAACAGGCAGTACACGCCGGGACGGGACTGGACTCGCTCCAGGTGGTCTTTGTCAAGCGTGGCGGGGGTGAGCGGCCGCAGGGTGGCTTCCAGTTGGTCAGCCAACGCCTTGGTGATGCTGAGCCGGAACTCTGCCGTCCACGTTGACACCTGCGCCACCTCCGATGACTGAACGAGGTTGGATTCTGACATAGCGTCGATCGAGTACGCATGCGGGTCCACAGACGATGGAGAGCGACCCCGTCGCCGGTTGTGGTTCAGCAGTGCTCAGTAGCCAGGATGCCGAACAACTTCACTGCTCCGGTTCGGGGTCCTCGGCAGGCCGTAGCGACACGTGCTTGCGCGGACCTTCGTCGCCATCGGCCGGGCCACGAACGTAGACACCACGTCCAGGCTGCCCATAGACGAGACTCTGTGCCTTGAGCTGGATCATCACGAAGCGGATGACGGTCTCGCTCACCTCGTAGTTCGCCATCAGCTGCCGGGTCGACGGCAGGCGGTCACCCGGCTTGAGTACCCCGGCACGGATCTGTTCCGCTATGTCGTCGGCGATTTGCTGGTAGAGCGGCGTGGCCATCGGCACTCCCTCGGTCGGCAAGTCCAAGAAACCACACGCCGGGGAGAACATGCGTTACGGGGTACTGAATAGTTACTGGGTAACGCAGGCTGGCATCGCACTCTCGCATGCAGCCCTTGTCGGACGCCTCCGCCCATCGCCTGGTCGACGAGGCTCGGGTGACATCGATCAAAGAAACTAACGTTACGGGGTAGCGCCAGAGTACCCGGTAACGTAGGTTCTAGGCGGAACTACTCGGTCGGCGCTGAGTGGATCCACCCGGTCGGGGCGGTCAGCGGGTCACGCCGTTGGGCGTCCCGGCCCCGAAGGTTTGCCCTGGTCGCCGTACTGCCGAGGAGGGCTGCGGCGATCGGGGTGGGGGGTGGCCCCGCCGGTTCGGCAAGCGGCAGGGCCACCCCCGTCCAGGCACACCCACGACACCGCCAGACCCGAACACCAGCAGCGAAGGAATGGGGAGGAACACGTGATGCGAGAGCTTTGGCGACGTTGGCGGCTGCGCCGGCAACGCCGCACCATGGCCGGCACGCCACCACGCGACTGGCCGAACGGCAGCGGTGTCTACCGCGTACCCGCCGATGGTCGTCGCCGTAACCAGCGGCCCGCCGCGTACCGGCCGATCCGGCCCTGGCAGATCCGCGCCCACCGCTTCCCGACCGTCACCCGCAAGGCGCACGGACCCGGCCTCGACCCCGGCGAAGTCGCCGCCTTCCTCGAACGGGTCGCCCACGACCTCGGCGTCGTCTACGCCGAACTTGACCGCACCTACGAGCAGAACGACCGGATCAAGGACGCGCTCCGCCGCTGGCAGACCAGCCAGGCCCGCGCCGCGCAGGCCGCCGTCAACCTGCCCGCCTGGACCGGCGCCGGCACCACCACCAGCGCGTACGCGGGGCAGTCGTGACCCACCACCCGACCCCACACCACACTGTCACCGTCGTCAGCTGCCCCCGCTGCGACGGCAGCCCCGCCGCAGCGTGCCCGCGCTGCGGCGGGGCCGGCAAACGCCGCGCCCAGTTCGTGCTCACCGTCGCCAACATCGACACCGCCGCCGTCGCGTCGGCGAACGTCGTACCCGGCGCGGTCACCCCGACCCGCACCGACGACGGCCGCTTCTGGTGCCTCGACCTGGCACCCGTCGTCGACGACCTCGCCGCCCGGGTCGGCGCCGCCCACGTCTACGACCCCGAACTACCCGGCGAACCGATCTTCGCCCCGTGGGCGGAGCTGCCCGCCGGCTGGCAGCCCGACCTGCCCGACCACCAGCGGCACGCCCTCGAAGCCGCACCGATCGCCGGCGAAGGCTACGAACCATGGCGGATCTGGTACGGCCGCACCGCCGCCCCACCACCACCCGACCCGGCCCGCCGCCTCGGCGAACTCTGCGAAACCGCCGAACTGCTCTGCCTCGACCTGGTCGTCGAAGCCCGCCGCGACCCACTCGCCCCCGACAGCGACCGCTTCCGCTGGGACGTCCGCTTCGAACTGCCCGGCAGCCCGGTCCCCACCGGCACCGGCCGCTACGGCAGCTTCGCCGAGGCCGCCACCCGGGTCAGTGTCGCCCGCGCCTGCTACCAGCTGGTCGACCGCGGCCAGCACGCCCCCGCCCACTACGTCACCCCGCGCCCGGCCAACGGCATCAGCCTCGGCCCGCCACCGGTCGACGTCGACCAGCTCGAACGCCGCATCGTCGCCGACTGCACCGCGCTGCTCACCGGCGAGCCGACCCCCGGCGCGCACGCCATCTGGCGCGACGGCCGCTGGTGGCACACCACCCTCCGCGACGCCAACACCAACACCGGCACCGGCTCCGGCGGGCGGCCGGCCCGCTCCTGGCAGCCACCCCCACCATCGTGGCAGGGACCGCCGATCCCGCACCGGCGCTGCCCCGACTGCACCCACCTGCCGCACTGGGAAGACTGCGACTGCGAACCGATCGGTGGCTGCCGCACCTGCGGCGGCAGCCACCGCATCTATCAGGGTGCGACCGTCACCATCGCCGCCGGTCGCCGCCGGGTCCGGCACCTCAACTGGCCACCCCTCGGCGGTACGCCGCCAGCCGCACCGCCCTGGATCGGCTACCACCCGGGCGGCAAAGCCATCCACCAGCTCCCGCCGGAGTACCAGCTCACCCACCAGCTGACCGCGCTCGGCCTCGACCCGACCGAGCTGGCCACCCTCGACGGCCTGATCATGCACCTGCGCGACCACGAGCTGCTGCACGGCTACGCCACCGTGCACCGGCCCGGCGGCGACCCGGTCACGGCGTACCTCGAAAATGTCACCAACGGGCACCCCGGCGGCCGGATCCTGCTGCGCGCCAGCCCACCGAAGGTGCCGCCCCTGGCCACAGTGGTCAAACTGGCGTACGCCCTCGGCCTGGCCCTGGTCGTCTCCGTCGCTGACCACCGCCGCAACGACGGCATCCCCTACCAGGTCCAGGGCCTGCGCTGGGGAGTCCGCTTCGCCCCACCCGACACCACCAGCCACCTCGACCGCTGGGGTCCCGGGGCGCACCAACCCAGCCTGCCGAAGGCGATCGCACAGGCCCTGGAGTTCCTCCGCAACGCCAGCGACCAGACCGTGCCCACCGACCCGACCACCCCGATACCGGTGCCGACCAACCTCGACGACCACGCGGGTGAGCCCGACGGCGCAGGTGATGCCCAGCCCGACAACGGCACACCCGACCCGGTGCCGGCGCTCACCGCACTCGCCACCCACCACCCCGGCACCGCCGTCACCGTCCTGCTCACCCCGCAGCGATGCGAAGTCCACCTGCCCGATGGCCCACACCACACCAGACTGATCGCCACCGCCGCCACCCTCGACGGAGCAGTCACCGCCGTGACTGCCGACATCTGACCCGACGCCGCCGGATCGGCGCCACCAGCGGGAGACCGCGCCGACCCCACCCGCAGGCGGGGCAGTCACCGTCATCGACTGCCCCGCCTGCACCACCACCGCCGGCTCCCGCCCCTCCACCGTCCGCACCGGGCCGGAGCCTTCCAGCCCGCTCCCCCGCACTCTTGAGTCGGATTCGCGACCAGATCGACAATCGGGGCAGCGAAGCATGCACATGTGCCGGCAGGCTCTGCCGGATGGCCCGCCCCGTCAAGGTGCCCCGCGAGTTGACCGTCGAACCGTTCGCCGGCAGCCAGGCAGTCGCCGCCGGCCTGCTCACCAAGCGGATGCTCGCCGGCCCGACCTGGCGCCGCCTGCTCCACGACGTCTACGTGCATGCTGACGCGTACCAGCCAAACGACCACCGGATGTGGTGCCTCGCCGTCGCAGTCCGTCTCCCACCCATTGCGACTATCTACGGCCTGAGCGCCGCCTTTCTCTGGGGCGTCGACCTGCTGCCGCACAAGGGCACGGTGCCAGCACCCGTGCACGTCGCCGTACCGAGCAAGGCTCGACCAGACCCGCACCCCCGCATCCGGTACGCCAACCTGGCCCTCAACTGGGAGCATGACGTCACTTCCCTCACCGGGATGCCCATCACCACCGGGGTCCGGACCGCCTTCGACCTGGGCAGGCGGCTGCCAAGGGCCGACGCGCTCGTCGCCCTCGACGCGCTCCTGCGCCGCCGGACCTGCACGAAGGCCCAACTATCGGCGTACGTCGACGCCCACCCAGGGTGGAGACAGGTGAAGCAGCTCCGCGAGTTGCTGTTGCTCGCTGAGCCGTTGAGCGAGTCACCGATGGAGAGCCGACTCCGGCTGCTGCTGCACGACGCCGGCCTGCCGAAGCCCACCCCGCAGTTCAAAGTCGTCACCCCAACAACCAGCTCAACAGGCTCGGCAGGCAGCGGGAGGTTCATCGCCAGGGTCGACCTGGCGTACCCGCAGTGGCGCATCGCCATCGAGTACGAAGGCGACCATCACCGGGAGCAGGCCACCTTCCGCAAGGACGTGCACCGGTTCAACGCCCTGCGGGCCGCCGGTTGGCTGGCGCTGCGCTTCACCGCCGACGACGTACTCCGGCGAAGCGAACAAATCCCCCAAACAGTACGGCAGGCGATCGCCGAGCGTGCCGGGTGACCGCGTCGAGTGGAGGGCTGGGGTACGTAATTCTCGCGGAATTACGTACCCCAGCCCTCCACTCGCGGGTCTCACCCGGCATTACTGCGGCGGGTACCAGGCGGCGGCTTTCATGTCGACGCCATCACCGCGCAACGGGCAACCCTCGGCGCGCAGCAACGCCCTGGCCCGGGCTTCGTGCCCCGGCGGCAGCCGGCCGGCCGAGGAAACCACCCGGTGCCAGGGGACAGCGGAGCCATGGCGCGCCATGATGTTCCCGACCAGGCGGGCAGAACAACGCCCGGAAAGCTCAGAGAGCGCATCAGCGACCGCGCCGTACGACATGACCTTTCCAGCTGGGATGCGTTCGACGAGCGCCAGCACTTCCTCGACGTACTCCTGCGGGGTCACGCGCGCCACGATATGAGATCTCGCGCCGACGACGCGCACGCCGGCGCGCACAATGGGGCTCGTGCGTGCCGCAGTTACCCAGGCGAAGCGGGTCGTCGTCAAGATCGGCTCCTCCTCCCTCACGACAGCGGAGGGCGGCCTGGACGGCGACCGGGTCGACGCCCTCGTCGACGTCCTTGCCTCCCTCACGACGCAGGGCAGAGAGGTCGTGCTCGTCTCCTCCGGGGCGATCGCGGCCGGGCTCGCGCCGCTCGGGCTGACCCGACGCCCAAATGACCTGGCCACCCAGCAGGCGGCGGCCAGCGTCGGGCAGGGGCTGCTGATCGGCCGGTACGCGGCCAGCCTGGCCCGGCACGGTCTGACGACCGGCCAGGTGCTGCTGACGGTCGACGACGTGACCAGGCGGGTGCACTACCGCAACGCGTACCGGACGTTGCGCAAGCTGCTCGACCTCGGTGCGGTCCCGATCGTCAACGAAAACGACACCGTCGCCACCGACGAGATCCGATTCGGCGACAACGACCGGCTGGCCGCCCTGGTCGCCGCCCTGGTCCACGCCGACCTGCTGGTGCTGCTCTCCGACGTCGACGCCCTCTACACCGGCGACCCGGCGAAGCTGGCCAGCGAACGGATCACCGAGGTACGCGACGCCGCCGACCTGGCCGGGGTGGCGATCGGCAGGGCCGGACGGGCCGGGGTCGGCACCGGCGGCATGGTGACCAAGGTGGAGGCGGCCCGGATCGCCACCGGCTTCGGTATCCCGGTGGTGCTGACCGCCGCCCCGCTCGCCGCCGAAGCGCTCAACGGCGACACCGTCGGCACCCTGTTCCACCGGGTGGAGCGCCGGCCCGCCGCCCGGCTGTTCTGGCTGGCGCACGCCACCGCACCCCGGGGCCGGCTGCACCTGGATCCCGGCGCGGTGCAGGCGGTGGTGGCCCGCCGAAAGTCGCTGCTGCCGGCCGGGATCACCGCCGTTGACGGCACGTTCACCGCCGGCGACCCGGTCGACCTGGTCGACGCGGCGGGTGCGCCGGTGGCCCGTGGGCTGGTCAACTACGACGCGGTGGAGTTGCCGACGCTGCTCGGCCGGTCCACCGGTGAGTTGGCCGCGGCGCTGGGGCCAGGATATGAGCGGGAGGTCGTGCACCGTGACGACCTGGTGCTCCTATGACCACACGACATTCGAGTGACCACACGACATTCGAGGAGAAGCTGACCATGAGCGTGACCGAGCAGGCCCGCCGGGCGCGGGTGGCCGCCGACGAGCTGGTCACCGCGACCCGGGCGGCCAAGGACGCCGGGTTGCTGGCGATGGCCGATGCGCTCGTCGCCCGTACCGCCGAGATCGTGGCCGCGAACGCGGCCGACCTCGACGCCGGACGGGCCAACAGCCTGTCGACGGCGATCCTGGACCGCCTCGCGCTCAACGAGAAGCGCATTGAGGACATGGCGCAGGCGCTGCGGGAGATGGCCGGCCTGGCCGACCCGGTCGGCGAGGTGGTACGCGGCTCGACCCTGCCCAACGGTCTGGAGCTGCGCCAGGTGCGGGTGCCGTTCGGGGTGGTCGGCATCATCTACGAGGCGCGGCCGAACGTGACCGTCGACGCCGCCGGGATCTGCCTGAAGTCGGGCAACGCGGCGCTGCTGCGCGGCTCGTCGTCGGCGGCGCACTCCAACGCGATCCTCGTCGAGGTGCTGCGGGACGCGCTGGTCGGCGTCGGACTGCCGGCCGACGCGGTGCAGCTGCTGGACGCCTCGTCGCGCGACTCGGTCAAGGAGCTGATGCGGGCGCGCGGCCTGGTCGACGTGCTGATCCCGCGCGGCGGGGCGGACCTGATCCGCACCGTCGTCGAGGAGTCGACGGTGCCGGTGATCGAGACCGGTGTCGGCAACTGCCACGTGTACGTCGACGCCGCCGCCGACCTGGACAAGGCCCTCGCCGTGGCGGTCAACTCGAAGACACAGCGGCTGTCGACCTGCAACACCGCCGAGTCGCTGCTGGTGCACGTGGACGTGGCGGCGGCGTTCCTGCCGAAAATGCTGAAGGAACTGCGGAACGCGAATGTGACCGTGCACGGCACCCCGGAGGTCGCGGCGTTCTCGGCCGACGTGGTGCCGGCCACCGACGAGGACTTCGCCACCGAGTACCTGTCGGCGGACATCTCGGTCGCCGTCGTCGGCTCGCTCGACGCGGCGGTGGCGCACATCAAGCGGTACGGCACCGGGCACACCGAGGCGATCGTCACCGACTCGGCGAGCGCCGCCCGGGAGTTCACCGCCCGGGTCGACGCGGCGGCGGTGATGGTGAACGCGTCGACCCGGTTCACCGACGGCGGGCAGTTCGGCTTCGGCGCGGAGATCGGCATCTCCACCCAGAAGCTGCACGCCCGTGGGCCGATGGGGCTGCCGGAGCTGACCTCGACGAAGTACGTGGTCACCGGCGACGGCCACCTGCGCGGGTAACCCGGTCAGCGGCGGGGCGCGCGCCGGCAGCCCGGTCAGCGGCAGGCGCGGATCGCGGCCAGGACGACGTGCACCTCGAACGCGTCGCCTGCGTCGCTGTCCCAGCCGCCGTCGCTGCGCTGGGTGGTGGCCAGTCGGCGGCGGGCGTTGGTCAGCAGCCAGTCGTCGTCGGCCAGGCCGGCCCGGCGCAGCGCGGCGGCCAGCTGGGCGACGTCGCCGGGGGCCATGGTGGCGAGCCGGTCGTTGAGCACCACCTGCATCCGGGCCGACTCGTAGAACATGGTCTGCCGGTAGAGGGTGGCGGCGGCCAGCCAGCCGGCCAGCAGGTACGACGGCCAGGTGCCGTCCGGGCGCATCTGGGCACCGAGGTACTGGGCGGCGCGCTGCGCGGCGGCGCGGTGACCGGGGTCGCCGGCACCGCCGGCACCGTCGGCACCGTCGGCACCGGCGACGCTCAGCCAGTAGCCGGCGTTGGCGGTCAGGTAGTAGGTGGCTTCCGGGTCGCCGGGCCGCGCCCAGTCGGGTGCCTCGGCGGCCAGGCTCTCGTCCTCTTCCCAGCTGCCGTCGGCCCGTTGCCGGCTGGCCAGCCAGTCGAGCGCTTTGCGGGCCGGTGGCCGGTCGAGCGCACCGAGGTCGTCCAGCTCGGCGAGCCGGAAGCAGGTGGCGTCGACCGAGGCGACGTCGCCGGCCCAGAAGGCGGGCCAGCCGCCGTCCGGGGCCTGCCCGACCTCGGCGCTGGTGAGTGCGTCGGGCTGCGGGGCGGCCCCGGTCCGCAACCAGGACAGCCGGGCCCGGTCCACAGTGTCGCCGTGCGCGACTACGAACCCGATGGCAGCATCCAGATCGACCACGGACGACAGGCTACCGGCGGGTCCGGCGGTCCGCCTCGGTAACCCAGTCAAGGTCAACTAGCCGGCCGGGGACCTGGACGGACCAGATCCCCGGCGGCGCCGTCGTCAGCGGCACAGCGGGTGGTGGCCGGCGGGCTGGATCAGTAGCTGGGCAACGACGGGTCGACCTGCTTGACCCAGGAGAGCACCCCGCCCTGGACGTGCACGGCGTCGGTGAAACCGGCGGCCTTGACCGCGGCGAGGGCTTCGGCCGACCGTACGCCGGACTTGCAGTGCAGCACGATCTGCCGGCCCTGCGGCAGCTTCGCCAGGGCTTCGCCGTTGAGGAACTCGCCCTTGGGGATCAGCGTCGAGCCGGGGATCTTGACGATCTCGTACTCGGCCGGCTCCCGGACGTCGACCAGGAAGAAGTCCTTGCCGGCGTCCTGCCAGTCCTTCAGCTCGCGGGCGGTGATGGTGGAGTCGACGACCGCCTCCTCGGCCTCGGCCGACACGGCGCCGCAGAAATCGTCGTAGTCGATCAGCCCGGTGATCGGCTCGCCGTTCGGGTCCTTGCGGATCTTGATGACCCGGTAGGTCATCTCCAGGGCGTCGTAGACCATCAGCCGGCCGAGCAGCGGGTCACCGATGCCGGTGATCAGCTTGATCGCCTCGGTGACCATGATCGACCCGATCGAGGCGCAGAGCACCCCGAGCACGCCGCCCTCGGCGCAGGACGGCACCATGCCGGGCGGCGGCGGCTCCGGGTAGAGGTCCCGGTAGTTCGGGCCGTGCTGGTCCCAGAAGACGCTGACCTGACCGTCGAACCGGTAGATCGACCCCCACACGTACGGCTTGCCGAGCAGCACGCAGGCGTCGTTGACCAGGTAGCGGGTGGCAAAGTTGTCGGTGCCGTCGAGGATCAGGTCGTACTGACCGAAGATGTCGAGGACGTTGTCGTTGTCCAGCGACACGTCGTGGATCTGGATGTTGACGTACGGGTTGATCTCCCGCACCGACGAGGCGGCCGACTCGGCCTTGGACCGGCCGATGTCCGACTGGCCGTGGATGATCTGGCGCTGCAGGTTCGACTCGTCGACGGTGTCGAAGTCGATGATGCCCAGCGTCCCGACACCGGCCGCGGCCAGGTACATCAAAGCGGGCGAGCCGAGCCCACCGGCGCCCACGCAGAGCACCTTGGCGTTCTTGAGGCGTTTCTGGCCGTCGACCCCGACATCCGGGATGATGAGGTGCCGCGAGTAGCGGCGAATCTCATCGACGGTCAGCTCGGCGGCGGGTTCGACGAGCGGGGGCAACGACACGGTGAACTCCCCGGGATCGGCAATGCTGGCTGCGCTATTGTTGCTCGCTTCGCGCCGACTCGGCCATGAGTAGCGACACCGCCCGCCATCCGGGATCCGGGAATAGCCGCCGGCGCTGTCGCCCGGTCACGGTCATGGTCATCGGTCAGGTCATCGGTGGGCCGGCGTACCGCCTGCCGTCCAGGTAGGGCCAGCCGTTGGCCACACAGCCCTGCATTCCGTACGTCTGCTGCTGCATCACCGGAGCGGGCCGGCCGGGTGCCGGGCAGAGTTCGTGTCCCATGCCGAACTGGTGACCGACCTCGTGGTTGATCACGTAGGCGCGGTACTCGGCGAGCGTTCCGTCGTAGTGCGGCACCGCCTCCAGCCAGCGCGCCAGATTGATGATCACCTGGCCGGGCAGTCGGCACGAGGTGTACTTCTCGGTGGACAGCCCACCGAGCGCGCACATCTGCTCCGAGGTGCCCGGGGTGGCCAGGTAGATGGTGAACTCGGCGGCGTCGACCCGGGACACCCGCTGCAGCCGGAACTGCCGGGAGGCGATCCAACTGCGTTCGTCGCCGAGCGTCGCGTCGACGATCGCCGCGAACTCGTCGGCCAGCTGACCGGTCCCGTCCTCGACGGCGACCCGGAACCGGCGGAGGTCCCCGGCCCAGCCGAGCAGCCGGCCGGTCCCGGTGAGGTAACCGAAGGTGCCTGGCCCGGTCTGCGGGTAGCTGGCCGGCGATGAGGTCGGCGGCAGGCCGGCGCCGTCCGACGGTGCGCTGCCGGCGGGCGCCGCCCCGCCGCCGGGGCCGGGCTCGCGTACCGCGGCCGCCAGCAGCCCGGTGGTGCCGGAACCGGCTCGTAGGACGTCGGTGACGATCAGCGCCGCCGCCATCGTTACCAGGACGAGTGCCCCGGCCCGGCGGCGTCGGCGACGCGCCGCCTGTCGACGCTCTGTCCGGTGATCCCGCTGGCGGTCCGTCCCCTGGCGGTCCGGCCCGTTGCTCGGCCGGTGGTCCGGCTCCTCGGTGACTCGTCGTCGGTCGTGCATCGTGGCCCGCCCCTCATGGCGTGCTTCGCCACCCGCGCCGGTCGGACTGGTGCACGGCAGGGGGCGAACCGGCGCGAATCCCTGGCCTGACCTGCCCAGATTGTCACGTCATGTCGGTAAGGCCCGAACGACGCGCGGGGACCATCGGTTCAGGGACTCAATCCGACCGTACGCCCCGTATCCTCCGACGATCCGCCGAGCGGACCGATCACAGTGGGGGACCGGCGTACCGCTCACCGGCCAGGAACGGCCACGGGTTGGCCACACATCCCTTGAGGAACAGGGTCTGCTGCATCATCACCGGGGCCGGTTCGCCCTCCCCCGGGCAGCGCTCGTGGCCGTAGCCCAGCTCGTGGCCGACCTCATGATTGATCACGTACGCCCGGTAGACGTCGAGCGGGACCTCGCCGCTGACGTAGTGGTCGACCGAGAACCGCCAGCGGTCCAGGTTGATGATCGCCTGGCCCTGCGCCCGACACGAGGTGTACGGCTTGCCGTCGATCCGGATGTCCACCCAGCCGGCCTGGCACATCCGGGCGGCGGTTTGCGCCGTGGCCAGGTAGACCGTGAAGTCGTGGCCGGCCTGGTCCGGCACCCGCTGCAGGCGCAGTTGACCGCCGCCGATCCAGCTCCGGTCGTCGGAGAGCAACTTCTCCACCGCGTCACCGAACGCCTCGACGTCCTCCTCGGACCCGATCTCCACGGCCAGCCGGTAGCGGCGCAGGGTGCCGGACCGACCGGCGATCTTCCCCTGCTTCGAGCTGAAGTCGAACTCGCCGCTGCCGGTCGACGGTGCCGTGCCGGACAGCCGCAGCACCGGCGCGGGCGGCGCGGTCGTCGGGGGCGGACCGGTCGTCGGGGGCGGTTCGACGCTGGGCGTCGCCGCAGTGGTGCCGCCGGGTGGCGCGGCCACCGCGTCCCGGTCGCCGCCCACTCCGACCCGGGGCAACGCGAACCCGATCGCCGCCAGCCCGAGCACGGTCACCAGCACCGCCGCCAGCACCGGCCACCGCAGCTGCCGTCGGCGGGTACGCGACGCGTCCCCCCGCTGCCGGCGGTGCGCCGACCGGCTCCGTGCCCCGGTCGGGTGGCCACGGCGCGTCGGGCGGGTACGGCGGTCGGACATCGCTGACCAGCGTGCCACAGCCAACGTCGGTCCGGGCACCCCGGACCGGCGCGTCGGTCCGGGCACCCCGGAGCGCCGACCGGGCCTCTGAGCGACCGGGCAGGCCGCCGGACCCCTGCGGATCAGGCCGCAGGCGCGTGCCGATCAGGCCAGCAGAGCGTCCAGTCGCCGGTTGACGGCGGCGAGTGTGGCTCGCACCACAGCCTGCCGCGGGTCCCCCGAGACGACCGCCGAACCGGCCAGCTGTTCCACCCAGCCACCGCAGGCGAGCAGTACGACGACCACCGCCACCTCGCAGCCGCCCATCGGCACCACGGCCGCGTGCTCGACGATGCACCGTCCCCGGTCCGCCGCGCCGGCCGGGCCGGCCAACAGCTTCTCGATCGCCGAGGCGGCGGCCGCCGCGCACAACCGCAGCACGTACCCGTCGACCGCCGGCCCGGTCGCCACTCCTGACGTGGTCCGCTGGCCGGCGGTCAGTCGCACCTCGACGGTGGCGTCCACGCCGAACGTGCTGACCTGGACGTGGTCCAGCACGACCCGGGGGCCGGGCCGGCCACCCGGGTTCAGCGGCCGGGGCGGCCCGCTCTCCGGCGCGGTACCGGCCGGCTCCGGGCACGGCACAGCGGATGTAGCGGCGGCCGCACCCGCGTGCCGGGGCGGCGGGTCGTCCTGGCCGGGGCGGGGACCCAACGGCTGTCGGCGGCGGCGCGGTACGTCCGCCGGTTCCGGGGCGACCCAGCCGGGAATGCCGCCCGGCGCCGTCGGCGGCGGTGCCGTCAGGCCCGGCGGCCGACTCGGCGCCGGCAGATCGGCGCGGCCGGGCAACGCCGGCAGCCCGTGGTCGGGTTCGACACCCGGCAGGTTCTGCGGGGCCGCCGCCAGGCCCATCCGTTCCTGGAGCAGCCGCGCCACCAGCCGGCTCACCTCGGCCGGGTCAGCACCCTCGGCCAGGTCGAGCCGGAGGCTGTGGGCACCGGCGTCGGTGGTCCGCAGCGAGGCGTCCCGAACTCCGCCGACGCCGCGTACCGCTGCCAGGATCGCTCCGACGTCGAAGCCTTCCGGCCGCTCCTGCGGCTGGTCGACGACGTCGCCTCGGCGCAGGTGGGACGCGATCCGCGCGAGTTCCGGCGTCTCCGCCGCGTGTTCGACCGGCGGCAACTGCTGTGGCACGGTCGGCACGTCCGGGTCAGCGGGAACCCGCTGCGGCAACGCGTCCAGCGCGGCGGCCGCGATGGGAGTGGTGGACAGATTCGCCGGATGTTCGACCGGCGGCAGCGCGCCACCGGCCGGCTCGGCAGTGACCGGTGCCCCAGGCGGCTCCACAGGGACCGACGCGCCAGCCGGCCCGGACGACGTCGCCTCGCCCAGTTCGTCGTCCGCGCGGCGGGAAACCGCCCGGCGGCGGGGCATCAGGTCGTCGGCATCCCCGCCGCTGTCGCCCTGGCCGGCCCGCCCCGGTCCGTACTGCCCGGCGGGAGCCGTCGGTTCGTACTGCCCGCCGGTGGGAGCCGTCGGTTCGTACCGGGGCTGGCCACTGGCCGGCCGGTATCCGGCGGCCTGACCCAGGTCGGCCGGGCGGTCGGGGCGCCACGGCATCTCCTCCGGCACGGTCGGCGGATCTGGCATCGCCCAGCCCGACTCGCCGCCCGCCGCGCCCGGCCAGCCGCTGCGGTCGTCGCCGCCCCAGCTCGGTGGCGGCGGACCGGACCAGCCGCTGTCAGCCGTGGCGGTCCGATCGTCGGACCAGGCCGACGACTCGGGGTCGTCCCGTTGCGCCGGGTCGTCCGGCCCACCGGCGGCCTCGGCCGCCCACACCTGACCGCCGGATTCCGCGGCCGCCCAGCTCGAATCGGTCGGCCCGTCCGTCCAGCCCGGCTCCGACGCCGACCAGTGCTGCCCGTACGGCCGGTCCGGATCGCCGGCCGGGGGCCCGGAGGGCGACCCCTGACCACGCTGGATCCGCTGGCCCGCCTCGTCGCCGGAGGGCCGGTCCCAGGCTGCGGAGCTGGTCGGTCGCGGCCATTCGCCGGTGGCGCTCTGTCGATGCCACTGGTCGGCGACCGGTGCGGCGCTGGTCGGGACCGGCCGTCGCCGCTCGTCGGTGGCACCGGGCCAGGCCCATTCGCCGGTCACCTGCCGGGACCACGGCCCGCCAGCATCTGGACCGGGCCATTCGCCGGTCGGCTGCCGGAGCAGACCGGCGTTGGACGGCTGCCCAGCAGGCTGCGGCGGTGCCGGGGCGAAGTCATCGGGTCGGGCAGGGTCGTCGCGTCCGGCAAGGTCATCGGGTCGGGCAGGGTCGTCGCGTCCGGCAGGATCGTCACGTCGGGCAGGGTCGTCGGGTCCAGCTGCGTCCGCCGTACGGCTGGCGGGGCCGCCAGCAGACCGGTCGGCCCGCGCGCCCGGGGAACCGGGCCGGTCGGACGACATCCCGGGCCGGTCGGGCGGGAGGTCGGACTGCGCGGTGCGCTGCCGGTCGGGTTCGACCGAGCGGTTTTCGGGCTCGGATCGTTGCCCGCCTGGCCGACTGGTCGTCGGTGGTTGGAAGCCCGGTGGGGTGCCGGGGCGGGCTCGCCGGGCGGGCGACACCGGTGCCGCCGAGGCCACCGGCACCGCGCGCAGCGGCGCGGTCGGCACCACCCGGGCCGTCTCCTGCCAGCGGGGCGGCGGGTTGACCGGCGTCGGGGTCGGGCGTGGGTTGTCACCGCCCCGGCGCTCGGCCGGGCGGCCAGCTGCGGGTGGGTCGTGCGCAGGTCCACCGGCCACCCGGCCGGCCGGCTCGTCGTCGGCGCGTCCGGTGTCCGCGCCGCCCGGCTGGATCGACTCACCGGCCGGCGCGGGGCGTGGGGTCGGTACGACGGTCTCGGCCGGCCCGGTGACCGGCCGGCCGTTGACGGCTGCGGCGCGGCCGTTGTCGGCGCTGCGGGAGCCGCGGGCGGCTGAGCCGCCGCGTGGAGTACGGGTGAACGGCAGCACCTCGGCGTACCGGGACGGCGGGTCATCCCAGTGCGGGCCGCTCACCGGTTCGTCGCGGGCGGCCCAGCCGGCATCGGCATGGTCGGTGTCCGGCCCGACACCGGAGCCGTCCGACCACCGGGTCGGCGACCCCGTCCAACCGCCCATGCCCTGGTCACGACGGTCTCGCGGATCCGCTCCGCCGTCCTCTGGTCCCGGTGCGCCCCCGCGGGGTTCACCTGATTCGTCCACCGTGCGCTCCTCGGTCGCCCCCGCTGAGGCTACCGTGTGCTGACAGTGGCGATAAGTTGCAACGTCGGGCCAATTGACCGGCCAGGTGAAATGCACTGATCGTTTCGTATCTTCGCCGACCAGATGGCCGCGACCGGACTCGGAGGTTCGACATGACCGCTGCGTCGAGCGACGCACAGACAAGCGGCCGACCGGCCCGGATGCCACGGTCCGCCCGCCGCAAGCAGCTACTCGCCGCCGCCCAGGAGGTGTTCGTCGCACAGGGTTACCACGCGGCGGCGATGGATGACATCGCGGAGCGGGCCGGTGTGTCGAAGCCAGTGCTTTATCAACATTTTCCGGGCAAACTGGAGTTGTACCTGGCACTGCTCGACACGCACTGCGACGCGATCATCGCGAAGGTCGCCGCCGCGATGGCCGCGACCACCGACAACAAGGAGCGGGTCAGCGGGGCGGTGCAGGCCTACTTCGACTTCGTCGACGAGGAGAGCGGCGCCTTCCGGCTGGTCTTCGACTCCGACCTGCGCAACGAACCGCTGGTACGGGCACGGGTGGAACGCGTCGAACGCGAGTGCATCGCGTCGATCACCGACACCATCATCTCGGACACCGGAGTGAGTCGATCCCGGGCCGAACTGCTCGCCTCCGGGCTGGTCGGCGCGGCCGAGACCGCCGCCCAGTTCTGGCTGGCCGGTGGTCGACAGGTGCCAAAGGACGAAGCCGAGTCGTTGCTCGCCGCACTCTCCTGGCGGGGCATCGCCGGGTTCCCGCTGCAGGGTGAGGCATCCTGACCACAGCGCGTCCGCATCGGCTAACCTTCGCGTTGGCGTTGTTTTCGCCCACCTCAAGGAGGACCCGTGGAGGTCAAGATCGGCGTGCAGTACGCGCCGCGCGAGCTCGTCCTGGACAGTGCCCAGTCACCGGCTGAGATCGAGCAGATCGTGACCCAGGCAATCACGACCGAGGGGACTCTGTCACTCACCGACGAGCGCGGCCGCCGGGTCATCGTCCCGGTCAGCAAGATCGCGTACGTGGAGATCGCCGAGGCCGCTCCCCGCTCGGTCGGCTTCACCGTCCGCTGACCTGGCCGGACCGGCCCCGAAGCCGCCAAGCCAGCTCCCGGCTGCCGGCCACCGACTGCCGACTGCCGGCCACCGACCGCACCGATCCGGATCGGTTCACCCTGATCCGGATCGGTCCGCCCAGATCACCCGCCAGATCGCCGCTCCGGTCGCGACTTCGACTCGGCCGCGAAGCTGTCCGGCCGACATCGCCGCCGACCGTGCCCTTCGTCACTGCCGCTGCGCCTGCACCACCCCGGCGGCGTGACAAGAACCACAGCTGAGTCGTCGGTCCGGCCACCGTCGCCGAGGATCTGCACGTCGACTCGGACCGTCAGCTACCATGGTCAGCAATGCTGCGGCCGTCGAGGATGCTCGAGCGGGGTTCGCGGCGCGCGTGCGGCCCGCGATCTGTTGATCGCGTGTGGCCAGCGCCGTCAATTGACGCACTGCGACACGCCGCAGACAACGCGTCGCCCCGGCATCGCGACGGCACGTCGCAGCACCCGCACCGCACCGACCCGACGTCGGTGCCGACGACCATCGGACGCGCCGGCTCGGCGCGTCACCCAACCGGAGCCCTTCCGGCACCGGCGACAACCGGCGCGCACCGTGCGCACCACACAACCGGCGCCATCGCGGCGCCGCATCCGACACGCGCCCTCAGGAACAGGCGGGGCGCACCACGAGAGGCACCCCCGACACCTGATGACTGACATTCTCAATCACAACGCCGGTGACGAGCCGGCGAAACGCCCACCGGCACGGCCGGACAGCCCCACCTTCGCCGACCTGGGTGCCCGCCCGGAGACGGTGGCCGCTCTCGCCGAGGTCGGCATCGTCCACGCCTTCGCCATCCAGGAGTACGCCCTGCCGATCGCGCTGCGCGGCAGCGACCTGATCGGCCAGGCACCGACCGGGACCGGTAAGACGCTCGGCTTCGGCGTACCGCTCATCGACCGGGTGCTCGCGCCGGCCGAGGGCGGTGACGGCGTGCCGCAGGCACTCGTCGTCGTCCCGACCCGCGAGCTCGGCCTGCAGGTCGCCAAGGACCTGGCCGCCGCCGGCAGCACTCGGGGCGTGCGGGTGCTGCCGATCTACGGTGGCGTCGCGTACGAGCCGCAGATCGAGACGCTGCGCTCCGGCGTGGAGATCCTGGTCGGTACGCCGGGTCGGTTGATGGACCTGGCCAAGCAGAAAAAGCTGCGGCTGGACCGGATTCGGGCGCTGGTGCTGGACGAGGCCGACCGGATGCTCGATCTGGGCTTCCTCGACGACGTCGAGCGGATCCTGGCGATGCTGCCGGAGGACCGGCAGACGATGCTGTTCTCGGCCACCATGCCCGACCCGATCGTGGCTCTGTCCCGGCGGTTCCTGCGCCACCCGGTGACCATCCACGCCGGGCACACCACGGAGGCGGGCGTTCCGCCGCTGACCCGTCAGGTGGTCTACCGCACCCACCCGATGAACAAGATCGAGATCGTCGCCCGGATCCTGCAGGCCGAGGAGCGCGGGCTGACGATGATCTTCACGCGTACCAAGCGGGCGGCCGACCGGGTCGCCGAGGACCTGGACTTCCGTGGCTTCGCGGTGGCCGCCGTGCACGGCGACCTCGGCCAGGGTGCCCGGGAACGGGCGCTGCGCGCCTTCCGTACCGGAAAGATCGACATCCTGGTGGCCACCGACGTCGCCGCCCGCGGTCTGGACGTCTCCGGCGTCACCCACGTGATCAACTACGACTGCCCGGAGGACCAGGACACCTACACCCACCGGATCGGTCGCACCGGCCGGGCCGGCGCGACCGGGGTGGCGGTGACCTTCGTCGACTGGGAGGACATGACCCGGTGGCGGATCATCGACAAGACCCTCGGGCTGGAGATGCCCGAGCCGCCGGAGACGTACCACACCTCTGAGCACCTCTACGCAGACCTGGACATCTCTCGCGACGTCTCCGGCACGCTACCCAGCGCCGATCGGACCCGCGCCGGGCTGTCCGCCGAGGTCGAGGAGGATCTCGGCGGACGCAGCGCCGGTCGACGGCGGCGCGGAGACGGCGACGGCCGCGCCGAGCGCGGCGCGCGCGGTGACGGCCGCGCCCGCCGGTCATCGCGGTCGCGCCGTTCCGTCGCGCCGGACGACACCGACCGGTCCGCCGCCACCGCGACGACCGCCGGCGAGGACGGTGCCCCGGTCAGCCGCCGGCCGCGGCGGCGGCGGCGCGGCGGCCAACTCGTCGACGGCGGCGCCGGCACCGACTCCGGTGCGGCGTCCACCGGCGGTACGGAGATCACGGCCGCCGCCACGTCGGACGGCGGCTCGGGCGGTTCGACGCGCCGCCGTCGGCGCCGCCGGGGTGGCTCAGGCGGAGCCGGCCGGGCCGACCAGGTCGGCGGAGCCGGCCGAACCGACCAGGGCAGCGGCGGCGAAAACTGACCCGCTCCCTCGCCGACGCTCTCAACGACGTCCGGGCGCTGCTGCTCAGCCCGCAGCTCACCCGGGCGGTCGCCGCCGGGCGTCGGCGCAACGCCGCCCCGTCGGTCGTTCGGGCTGAGCTCCGACCGGTCGCCCTGCGGGCCGGTACCCATCTGCAGATCGTCACCAACGACGGCACCCGGCCGGTGACCCGTAACCTGCCGCCGGGTGCTCCCGCCGAAGCAGCGGTCGACCAGCTGCTCGCCGAGCCGTTCGGCAACTGGCACGTCGAGACCAGCACCAGCACCCTGCAGCTGCGGGTGACCAAGAAGGGCACGGCGCAGGTGCACCGGTCGACCGCCGACCGGGCCGACACCGGCCCCGGCGACCACGACCGGGCCAAGCGATACCTGCTGGATCCGGACGACCCGCTGTTCGCCGCGATCGGCGCCAACGCCGCGAAACGACGCCAGGTCGACGCGTTCCTACGGGCACTCGCCGCCAGCCTGCCCGACCCACTGCCCGCCAGGCCGCTGCACGTCGTCGACCTGGGCTGCGGCAACGCCTACCTGACCTTCGCGGCCTACCGCTACCTGGTGGCCCGCGGTGCGCAGCCGGTGGTGACCGGCGTCGATGTCCGCGAGGACCAGCGGCGGCGCAACACCGCGCTGGCCGATCAGCTCGGCTGCGCCGGGCAGGTCCGGTTCGTCGCCGGCACGATCCGGCAGGCACCGGTCGAGCCGGCACCGGACCTGGTGCTGGCGTTGCACGCCTGCGACACCGCCACCGACGAAGCGTTGGCCCGCGCCGTCGACTGGCAGGCCCGGTGGGTGCTGGCCGCGCCCTGCTGCCACCACGACATCGCCGCCCAGCTGCGCCGGCAGCCGGCACCGCAGCCGTACGGGCCGCTGGTCTCCGCCGGCATCCTGCGGGAACGGTTCGCCGACGTGCTCACCGACACGCTGCGGGCGACCCTGCTCCGGGCGTACGGCTACCGGGTGGACGTGGTCGAGTTCATCGACTCCCAGCACACACCGCGCAACCTGCTGCTGCGGGCCCGGCGCGGCGGCGTACCGGACCGGCGCGAGCAGCACCGGGCCTACCGGGCGCTGGTCGACCAGTGGGCGGTGACCCCCCGGCTGCAGACCCTGCTGCCGCCGGTGCCGGACGCCGGCGGGGCGACCGTGATCAGTCGACCGTGACGGTGAACTCGGCGGTGTGCACCTCGCCGGCCACCTGAAAGTCCATGAACAGCCGGTAGTCACCGGAGCTCGGGGCGGTCAGCCAGAACTTCACCGCGCCGTCGACCAGCTCGGCCTCCGGATGCACGTGCAGATAGCCGAGGTCGCCGTCGCGCAGCGCGACCAGATGCCCGTACGCGCCGAGATAGGGCTCCAGCGTCGGGGCCTGGCCGGCCCGGCTCACCTCGAACAGCAGCGGCGTCACCACCCCGCGCTGTGCGACCCCACGCATTCGTACGGTGAAGTCGTCCACCTCGGCGGTGTCGGCGGCGTCCGGCAGGTCGGCCGGCAGATACTCGCCGGCCACCACGAGGTCGACGCCGAGCGTCAACGCGACCGGCGAACCGCCGGAGTCGCGCAGGGTGAAGTCGGTGTAGAGCCGCCAGATGCCGGCGGCGGCCAGCCGGACCGGGACGCTCCAGGTGCCGTTCGGTGCCATCGTCGGGTGCAGGTGCTGGTAACCGGTCAGATCCCGGCGGGCGATGATCAAGTGCATCGGCTTGTCGTGCACCACGTCGAAGGCGGTGACCGGCCGCTGATCGGCGTCGATGATCTGGAAGCGCAGGTCGACCTGGTCGCCGATCGGCAGTTGTCGCCGCACCGGCACCAGGGTGTAGCCGCCGGCACTGACCGACAGGCCGGAGATCTGGTCACCGCCGTCGGTGCCGCCGTGCACGTGCGGTGCGGTCCCGGGCGGGTGGGTGTGGTCGGCCGCGTCGGCCGCGTACTGGGTGCCGATGCTGGTCGGGGCGGTCACCGCCCGGCCCAGGGCGAACCCGGCGAGCATCGCGAGCACGACGGCAGCCACCCCGGTCGCCAACCGCACGGTCGACGTCCCCGGCCCCGCCGGCTCTGTCGGCCCCGCCGGATCGCCGGCACCGGTCACTGTTTCTCCCACCTCGCCGACGGTAGTCGCTACTGGCCGGCAACGCCTCGGTCGGGTCGTCGGCTGGTCTTCGGCTGTGTCGTCAGGCGTGGCTTCCGCAACGTACCGTCGTTGTACCATCTGTGACCGTTAATAGCTTGGCAAGTAGGGCAGCCGCCCTCGTCACCGCTGTAACCGCCACGTTGCTGCCGGCTCCGGCCCAGGCGCAGGCCTCGATCGCCGAGTTGGACCGGCGGATCGACCAGGCGGCCCACCAGTTGGAGACGGTGGTCGAGCAGTACAACGAGATCCGGCTGGACCTGCGCCACAACCAGGAACGCGCTGCTGGACTCAGCGAGACGATCATCGAACTGGACCGGCAGCTCGCGGCCCGACACGATCAGGTCGGCCAACTCGCGGCCAGCAACTACCGGGTGAACGGTGCCCGACCCGTCGCTACCCTGCTGTCCACCGCGTCGGCGGAACACTTCGTCGACCAACTGCTCATCGCCGATGTGATCAACCGCGACAACGAGCGGACGATCGCCGGGCTGCGCGACACCCGGGACCGCAGCGAAGCGGCCCGCCGGGCGGCGAACACGCTGATCGAGCAGCAGTTGCTGCAGCAGGGGCAGCTGTCCGCCACGCAGCGGCAGATCGAGTCGGACATCCGGGCGCTGACCGAGCTGCGGGACCGCCAGCAGGCGCTGCTGAACCGGTCCGGCGCCGCCGCCGCCGACCGCAGCCCGGCCGACCCACTGCCCGAGGCGGCGACCGGCCGCGCGGCCAGCGTCGTCGCCTTCGCCCACGCCCAGCTCGGCAAACCGTACCGGTGGGGGTCGGCCGGGCCGCACTCGTACGACTGCTCCGGGCTGACCTCGGCGGCCTGGGCGAAGGCCGGGGTGCAGTTGCCGCACAACGCCCGCCGGCAGTTCGGCACCGTCACCCGGCTCGGCCGCGCCCAGCTCCGCCCCGGTGACCTGATCTTCTTTTACCGCAACGTGCAGCACGTCGGGATCTACATCGGGGCCGACCAGATGATCCACGCGCCGCGGCACGGTGAAGTGGTCCGCGTCGACCGGATCGACCGGATGCCGATCAAGGGCTACGGCCGGCCGGGCTGACCGGGGTTGGGCGACCCCGTCTCGCTCGGACCGGGTCAGTTCGTGGTGGCGAGGGCGAACGGCAGCACCGCCGGGGCACCGGAGCGCCGCAGCAGCCGGGCCACGGCGGTCAACGTCCAACCGGTGTCGACCAGGTCGTCGACCAGCAGCACCGGGCCGGTCAGCCCGGACAGCGCTGCGGCCAGCTCCGGCGGTGCGGCGAACGCGTCGTGCACGGTACGGACCCGTTGGGCGCTGTTGCCCCGGCCCTGAGCCGACGGCGGCTCGGCCCAGGCCGGCTCGACCGAGCCGAGCAGCGGCAGCCGACCGACCTCGGCGATCCGGCGGGCGGTGCTGGCCACCAGCTCCGGGCGGGTCCGGGAGGCGACCGCCACCACCCCGACCGGTCGGGCCGGCCAGGGCTGGGCGCCGCGCGCCCACTCGCGCAGCACGTCGATCACCGCACCGGCGACGTCGGCCGGCAGCGCGGTGTCCGGCCGGCCAGCGGCGAGCAGGTCCCGCAGCCGGCTACCCCAGCCCAGGTCGGACAGCCGCCCGACGGCCCGGCCGGGCAGTGCCTGCTCGTCGGAGCCGAGCTTGCCGCGCAGCGGTACGCCGACCGCCTCCAGCCCGGTCGGCCAGAGCTTCTTCGGGGGGATCTCCACTCCGGCGCGGCCGAGAAAGGTCTCGGCGGCGCGCAGCGCGTCCGGGCTCACCTCGGACGGCAGCCACCCGCCGGCGCAGCGGTCGCAGCGCCCGCACGGCTGGGCCTGCGGGTCGTCCAGGCAGTGGCGGAGAAACTCCATCCGGCAGCCGGGTCGGCCAGCCGGCGGGGCAGTGTCGGCCGGTACCGCGTACTCCTGCATGATCTGCTGTTCGGCGGTGCGCGCCTGGGCCACCCGGTGCAGCCGGGCGGCGTCGTAGTGCCACGGCTCGCCGGTGGCGACCCAGCCGCCGCGCACTCGGCGCACCGCGCCGTCCACGTCGAGCACCTTGAGCATCAGTTCGAGCCGGGTGCGCCGCAGATCGACGATCGGCTCCAGAGCCTGGGTGGAGAGCGGACGACCGGCGTTTTCGAGGGCGGCGAGCACCGAGCGCACCTGTTCCTCCCGGGGGAAGGCCAGTGACGCGAAGTACCGCCAGATCGCCTGGTCCTCGGGGCCGGGCAGCAGCACCACGTCGGCGTACCGGTCGCCGTCCAGGGCTCGGCCGGCCCGGCCCACCTGCTGGTAGTAGGCGATCGGCGACGGCGGCGCGCCGAGGTGCACCACGAAACCGAGGTCCGGCTTGTCGAAGCCCATGCCGAGCGCGGACGTCGCCACCAGGGCTTTGATCTTGTTGTCCAGCAGGTCCTGTTCGGCGGCGCGGCGTTGCGCGTCGTCGGACTGACCGCTGTACGCGGCGACGGCGTAGCCCCGGGAGCGCAGGAACTCGGCGGTCTCGGCGGCGGCCGCGACAGTGAGCGTGTAGACGATGCCGGAGCCGGGCAGCGTGTCGAGGTGGTCGGCGAGCCAGCCGAGCCGGTGCGCGGTGCCGGGCAGGTCGAGCACGGCCAGCCGCAGCGACCGGCGGTCCAGCGGACCGCGCAGCACCAGCGTGTCGCCGAGCCTGCCGGCCCCGCCCTCGCTGGTGGCGCTGGTGTCGCCGAGCTGTTCGGCGACGTCGTCGGTAACCCGGGCGTTTGCGGTCGCGGTGGTGGCCAGCACCGGCGTCCCGGGGCGCAGCTCGCGCAGGAAGGTCCGGATCCGCCGGTAGTCGGGGCGGAAGTCGTGCCCCCAGTCCGACACGCAGTGCGCCTCGTCGATGACCAGCAGGCCGGTGGTGGCGGCCAGGCTGGGCAGCACGTTGTCCCGGAAGTCCGGGTTGTTCAGCCGCTCCGGGCTGATCAGCAGTACGTCGACCGTGCCGGCCCGGATCTCCGCGCTGACGGTGTCCCATTCGTCGAGGTTGGCGGAGTTGATCGTGCGGGCCTGGATGCCGGCCCGTTCCGCGGCGGCCACCTGGTTGCGCATCAGGGCCAGCAGCGGCGAGACGATCACCGTCGGCCCGGCCGTTGTGGTCGGCACCGACCCGGCCGGGGTGGCCGGGCCGGTGCCGACCGCGCCGGTGCCGGCGCGCAGCAGCGCGGTGGCGATGAAGTAGACCGCCGACTTGCCCCACCCGGTGCGCTGTACGCAGAGCACCCGCCGCCGGTCCACGACCAGCGCCTCGATGGCCCGCCACTGGTCGTCGCGCAACGTCGCGCCCGGCCCGGCCAGCCGGTGCAGCGTCTGCTCGGCGCGGTCGCGCAACTCGGCCCGGTCCGGCGTAACGGTCATGGTTGGACCGTACAAGGACTGGCGGAACCGACCGACCGGCGGCCCCGGGCCGGGCTCAGCGGGTGGCGGCACGGACCGCCACGGCGGTGTCCGGATGGTCGGCGAACAGCCCGTCCAACCCGAGTCCGTAGAACAGCTCGTACTCTGCGGTGATGTCGCCCCGGGCGGCCGGGTCGGCACCGATGCGATGGTCGGTCGGCAGGAACTGGTTCTCCGCCCGGAACGTCCAGGCGTGCACCGCCAGCCGGGCCCGGTGGGCGTCGCGGATCAGCGAGGTCGGGGCCAGCAGCGCGCCGTCGGCGTCGCGCGGCACGATCAGGTCCTTGGTCGGCCCGATGGCGTCGGCGTACCGGCTGATCCAGGCGAGCCCGTCCGGGGTGGCCAGGTCGGCGTAGCCGCGCGGGTCACCGGCCACGACGAAGTCGTACGGCCGGCCGCTGCCGCCGAGCAACTGCACCAGCCGTACGTCGGTCATCCGGCTCAGCTTGCGCAGGTTGGCGGTCTCGAAGGACTGGATGAACACCGTGTCGGTTCGCCGGGTCAGCTTGTTGCGTCGCAGCGTGTCGACCAGCGGCTCCTCCAGCGGCAGCCCGATCGACTGGAAGTAGGTGGGGTGCTTGGTCTCCGGGTAGATGCCGATGGTCCGGCCCAGCCGCCGGCTCTCCGACCGGGCCAGGTCGATGACCTCCTGCAGGGTCGGCACCGCGAACTCACCGTCGAACGCCGTGTTGGTCGGCCGGACCTGCGGCAGTCGCTCCACGGCCCGCAGGGTACGCAGCTCGGCCAGGGTGAAGTCCTCGGTGAACCAGCCGGTGACGGATCGCCCGTCGATGGTCTTGGTGGCCCGCCGGTCGGCGAACTCGGCGCGATCGGCGACGTCGGTGGCGCCGGAGATCTCGTTCTCGTGCCGGGCGACCAGCACCCCGTCGGCGGTCGACACCAGGTCGGGCTCGATGTAGTCGGCGCCTTGACGGATCGCCAGCCGGTACGCCTCCAGGGTGTGCTCCGGCCGGTAGCCGCTGGCCCCTCGGTGCGCGATGACCAGTGGTTTCGACTCGGCCTGCGGCTTGCCGCGGGTTGCCGGGTCGGTGGTGGTGGCGGTGGGGATCGCCATGGTGGCCAACAGGGTGCCGGCGAGCAGCATGATCGGCAGGGTACGCGACAACGTCGTCTCCGCACAGGGGTTCCCCGGGCACGGTCGGGCGGCAGTGAAGACGCCCGAGGCGACGGGCGGGAGACCGGTGGGCGACGGGCGGGCGGTGACCGGTCGACCATCACATGAATGTCAATAAATATTTGGTGTTCTTCGGTTTTGCGATGGTATGACAGCATTGATGCGCCGGCCGCTGCGAGACCCCGCCCGGATCGTGCCGATCGCGTTCCTCGGGGCGATCGCCGTGGGCACCGTACTGATGATGGTGCCGGCCAGCCGCCAGGGACCCGACGCGGCGCCCTTCGTCACGGCCCTGTTCACCGCCACCTCTGCGGTCTGCGTGACCGGGCTGGCCGTCACCGACACCCCGGCCTACTGGACGCCGCTCGGCCTGGTGCTGATCACCGCGCTCACCCAGCTCGGCGGCTTCGGGATCATGTCGCTGGCCACCCTGCTCGGCCTGCTGGTGTCGCGCCGGCTGGGGCTGCGCAGCCGGCTCACCGCGCAGGCGGAGACCAACAGCCTCGCGTTGTCCGACATCCGGCGGGTGCTGCTGCGGATCGCGGCGACGATGCTCGGTGCCGAAACGGCGATCGCTCTGGTCCTGGCCGCCCGGCTGTGGCTGCACTACGACTACCCGCCGCCCCGGGCCCTGTGGTACGGGCTGTTCCACGCCGTCCAGGCGTTCAACAACGGCGGCTTCGTCCTCTACTCCGACGGGCTGGTCCAGTTCGTCGGCGACTGGTGGATTTGCCTGCCGCTGATCGTCGGCGTGGTGGTCGGCGGGCTCGGCTTCCCGGCCCTGTTCGAGCTGGCCCGCGAGCGCAGCCGGCCGCGGCGCTGGTCGGTGCACACCCGGCTGACCGTATGGGGCACGCTGGCGCTGATCGGCACCGGCTTCGCCAGCATGCTCACCTTCGAGTGGGCCAACCCGCGTACCCTGGGCCCGCTCGACCTGCCGGAGAAGCTGCTGGCCGCGCTGTTCCAGGACGTGATGACCCGGTCCGGCGGGTTCAACACGGTCCACCCGGGAGAGTTCAACCCGGAGACGACGGCGGTCTCCATCGGGATGATGTTCATCGGCGGTGGCAGCGCCAGCACCGCCGGCGGCATCAAGGTGACCACCTTCTTTTTGCTCGCCTTCGTCATCTGGTCGGAACTGCGCGGCGAGCACGACGTGGTGATCGGCCGGCGCCGGATCGCCGCGGCCAGCCAACGCCAGGCGCTGACCGTCGCGCTGATCGGGGTGGCGCTGGTCGGAGCCGGCACCTTGGCGCTGATCAGCGTGACCGACGACATCGGCGGGGAACAGGCGTTGTACGAGGCGACGTCGGCGTTCGGCACGACCGGGCTGTCCACCGGGATCACCGGTGACCTGTCCGATCCCGCCCAGGTGCTGCTCGTCGTGCTGATGTTCGTCGGCCGGATCGGCAGCGTCACGTTGGGTTCGGCGATCGCGTTGAACACCCAGCGGAGACGGTTCCACTATCCAGAGGAGCGACCCATCGTTGGCTGACCGCACCGGCACCAGGTCCACCAGGACCGTAGTCATCATCGGGCTCGGCCGGTTCGGCGGCCAGGTCGCCGACTCGATGCTGCGCATGGGTCTCGACGTGCTCGGCGTCGACTCCAGCCCGGCGGTGGTCCAGCAGTGGGCGGACCGCCTGGCGTACGTGGTGCAGGCCGACTCGACCGATACCGAGGCACTGCGTCAGCTGGGTCTGCGGGACTTCCAGCGGGTGGTGGTCGGCATCGGCTCGGATGTCGAGGCCAGCGTGTTGACCGTGCTCAGCCTCGCCGAGATCGGCGTCACCGAGGTGTGGGCCAAGGCGGTCTCCGGCAAGCACGGCAAGATCCTGCGTTCCGTCGGCGCCCGGCACGTTGTCTACCCGGAGGCCGCGATGGGCGACCGGGTGGCGCACCTGATCACCAGCAAGATGCTTGACTTCATCGAGTTCGACGACGGCTTCTCGATCGCCGAGACCCGGCTGCCGAGCGGTACGGCGGGCCGGCGGCTCGGCGAGACCGACCTGCGGTCGCGGTACGGGGTTACGGTGATCGGAGTGAAGCTGCCGGGGGAACGGTTCACCTACGCCGACCGGGAGACCGAACTGCGCGAAGGTGCTCTGCTGATCGTCTCCGGCACCACCGAACAGGTGCAGCGGTTCGCCGCCGCCACCTGAACCCGTACCCCGTCACCCGATCCCTACCGCCCACCGGTGGCCGACCGGGCCGGGGACGGGTCGGTGGCGGGCTGACCGGTCGCCGTTTCCAGCAGCTCGGTCGTCGTGCCCGCCGCCCGTCCGGCGACCGCCGCGACAGACACGTCGCAGATCAGCTCGTCGAGGTGGAATTCCAGCGGCAGCGTGTTGACCCCGTCGTAGTCACCGGCCAGCTGGAGCTGCGTGGTCGCCCCCGGGGCCAGGGTGGCGGCGTGGGCCGCGGGCCGCAGCCGTACGTCGTCGCCCTGCTGCTCCCACTGTCCGCCCCGCACCGCGGTGAGCCGCTGGGTGCCGGGGAAGGTGAAGCGCAGCGACCAGTCGGTCAGCTCGGCGGACCCGGTGTTGGTGACGGTGGCCGCAGCGACGAACTCCCGCCCGGAGTCGCCGCGCACCGTGTATTCGACCCGGCAGGGCGCCGAGGACTGGGCGGCGAGCCCGAAGTCCGGCGGCGCGGCCACCGCCTCGCGGAATCGGTCGGTGGCGGGCGTGGCACCGGCTCCGGCCCAGACCAGGGCGGTGAGCATCATCAGGCCGACCCCGATCACCACGGCTTCCGCCCGGCGCTGCACCCACGAGGTCCGCAGCCGGCGCCGCCGGCCGATGCCGGTCGCGACCGGCAGATCCAGCCCGGTGACCTCCAGCCCGCAGGTGACGTCGACGCCGACGGGTGACGGGCCGCCGTCGGTGGCGCCGTCGGTGGCGGAGCCCGGCCGGTTCGGCAGCGGCGTCACCATCGACGGCGACAGCCCGGCGGCGACCCCGACGGCTGCCGCCAACGTCTTCGCCACCTCCTCGCTGGTCGGCCGGTCCGCCGGACATTTGGCCAGGCACCGCAGGGTGAGGTCGACCACCTCCGCCGGCAGTCCGGCGACCGGCGGCATCGGGTCGGGCACGGTGTGCAGGTGTGCCCGCAGCATCTGGGTCACGCTCGCGGCCTGCCAGGGCAGCCGGCCGGTGAGTGAGCGGTAGAGCAGCAGGCCGACGGCGTACACGTCGGTGGCCGGGGAGACCTGGCCGCTGTTGAGGCGCTCCGGCGCCAGGTATGCCGGGGTGCCGAGCAGGTTGCCGTCCGGGCCGACGTCGCTCTCGCCGGCCAACGCGGAGATGCCGAAGTCGACGACCTTTGCTCCGGTGCTGGTCAGCATGACGTTGGCCGGGGTGACGTCGCGGTGGACGACGCCGGTGGCGTGCGCGGTGGCCAGCGCCGAGGCGACCTCGGCGCAGGCCACCACCGCGTCCCGCCAGGACAGGATGTGTTCCCGGCGCAGCCGGGTCGCCAGCGACTCGCCGTCGACCAGTTCCATCACCACGTACGGCAGGGTGGCTTCGTCCCGGACGGCTTCGCCGTAGTCGTAGACGTTGGTGATGTGCGGGTGGCACAGTCGGGCGGCGGCCTGCGCCTCCACCCGGATCCGGTGGCGGAACACCTGGTCCGGGGCGTACTGCGGGGCGAGGACCTTGATCGCGACCTGCCGGTCGAGGATCTCGTCGTAGCCGCGCCAGACCACCGAGGTCCCGCCGGTGCCGAGCCGTTCGATCAGCCGGTACCGGTCACCGAGCAGTTGCCCGCAGTCGTTCGCCACCCCACCCATGACTCCCGAGTTGCCCGATCTGGCCCGACCTACACCTGGGGAAACGCGTCAGGGGGCGACGAGCAGCTGGTCGACCGGGGCATAGTCGTCGGTGAGCGGCTGCGCGCCGGCCACGAAATCGGTCAGCTCGTCCCCGGCGAGCAGATCGAACTCGGCGCCGACCGAAGCGGTCAACCGGGCCCGTACCTCGTCCAACGGCAGCGGCCGGTCGGCGGCGAGGATGACGAAGTTGCTCCCGCTGAGCCGGGTCGGCGCCCCCGGCCGGGTGATCAGCGCCACCTCGGGGAACTCGGCCGCGACGGTGGCCACCTCGGCCTGGATGAACCGCAGCGGCGGGTAGTCGATCACGTTCTGCAGGTAGCTGCCGCCAGGTCGGATCACCCGGCGAATCTCGGCGGCCATCTCCCGGGTGGCCAGGTGCCAGGGCACGACCAGGTGCCCGAACGCGTCCCCGACGACCACGTCGACGCTGTCCGTGGGCAGGTCGGTGACCAGGATCCGGGCGTCGCCGACCACCACGGCCAGGTCGGGACCCGGCTGTACGTCGAGCTCCCGCACGCCCAGGTCGACCAGTCCACCGTCGATCTCGTAGACGGTGTTGCGGGTGCCCGGCCGGGTGGCGCTGAGGTACCGGGGCATGGTGAAGCCACCGCCGCCGAGGTGCAGCGCGTCGAGCGGTTCCCCGGGCGGGGCGGTCACGTCGAGGGCGGCACCGATCCATCTGGTGTAGGCGAACTCCAGGTGGGTGGGGTCGTCGAGGTCCACGTACGAGTGGCGGGCCGAGTTGAGCAGCAGCAGCCGGCCGGAGCCGCGGTCCGGGTCGGCCTGCACGGTGGCGCAGTGGTACTCGGTCTCCACATCGCACGGGTCGGGTGCGGCAACGGCGAGGCCTACGGCGAGCAGCCCGATCACGGCGACGGCGGACCGCGTGGCGGTGCCGGCCCGGCCGCCGGGCGCTGCGCCGCCGTCCGCGCCGCCGCCGGTGGCGGTGGTGGCGGTGGCGGTGGCGGTGGGTGGCCGGGTGCGGTGCAGATACACCCCGAGGGCGATACCGCTGCCGCCGAGCAGCAGCGCCAGCGCCATCATGATCACGCTGCTGGGTAGCGTGGCGACCAGGAAGAAGCCGGTGCCGAGGGTGGCGGTGATCGCGCCGAGCGTACCGATGCTGGACAGCTTGCCGACCACCTCGCCGGTGCGGTTCAGGTCGCCGAGCTGCAGTTTGATCACCAGTGGGGTGACCGCCGACAGCAGCGCGGCCGGCAGCACGATGGCCACCATGGTGAGCAGCAGGATGCCCACCACGGCGCTGCCGCGCAGCAGTTCACCGGCGTACCGCACCAGCGGGAGGGTAATCGCGGTGGTGATCCCGGCGAGGACCAGCGCGGCCGGCAGCAGCGGGCGGGGGTCGCGCCGGTCGGCGATCCGGCCACCGATCCAGGTGCCGTAGGCGATCGCGGCCAGCGCGACGCCGATCACCGCGCTGTTGGTCTGCAGAGTCACCCCGATGTACGGCCCGACCAGCCGCAGCGCGACGATCTCCAGCACCAGTACAGCGCCGCTGGAGACGAAGACCAGCGCGGCGGCCAGGCCGGGCCGCAGCGGCGTGGCCGGTGGTGGCGAGTCCATCGCTGTGATGGTACGCACCCCGCCCGCCGCCCGACGGGCGGTCGAGCGGGATGCAGGGCGGGTGCTTCAGAGCATCGACAGATGTGCGTGGTTGGTTCAGAGCATCGACAGATGCACGTGGTTGGTGTGGTCGCCGGCCGGGCTGCCGCCGCCGTTGTACGACCGCCAACCGGTGCCGGGCATCCAGATCTGCCGGTACCAGATGACGTAGAGCACACCGAGCCGGTCGGCGTTGTTGATGTAGTAGCTGGCGAGATTGTTGCCGTACGTGCGGTTGCCACCGGTGGCGGCGCGGTTCTGGAAGCCGCCGGTTTCGGCGGAGAAGTCGCAGGCCCGGCCCTTGGGGTGCTCGCCGCTGCCACCGTTGCGGAAGCAGGAGACGTACCGGGTGAAACCGGCGGACTTCGCCTGGTTCAAGGCGTGCAGGGTGCGCGGGGTGATGCAGCCGGAGGTGGTCGGGTCGTCGACGTTGCAGGACTCGGAGGGCCAGGAGCCGTCGGAGTTGCGGGGCGCGGGTTTGGCGGCGGCCGAGGTGGTGCTGACGAATCCGCCGCTGGACTGGCCGCCGACGGCCGCCAGGGCGCGCTCGGCGTCCTGCTTCTTGCGGGCCATGATGGCGACCTGCTTTTCCTGCTCCCGTACCTCGTTGTCGATCGCGGCCTTGGCCCGGGCGGCCTGCTCGTGAGCTTCGGTGAGGGCCCGCAGGTTGCGGCCCTCCCGCTGGGCCATCACCTCCAGCCCGGCGGCGCGGTCCAGCATGTCGGCCGGGGAGGCGCTGTTCAGCAACATGGTGACCGAGGTCAGTCGCCCCACCCGGTAGGACTCGGCCGCCATCAGCCCGACCTCGTCGGTGAGCGAGACGAGCCGCTCCTGTACGGCGTCGTACTGGGCGGTCAGCTCCTTCTGGCGTTTCTTGGAGTTGTCCAGCTTGGCCTTCGCCTCGATGTGCCCCTTGGAAGCGGCTTCCAGGACCTCGCGCAGACTCTTGTTGTCGCCTTCGTCCGGCGCGTCGGGCGCGGCCGAGGCGACCGGCGCGCCGATCACCAGCGCGATCGCGGTGACCAGCGCAACGAGTGACGTCGCCACACCAGAGCGCCGTCGGAATTCCGTCGTGCCGACCACAGTCGCGTCCTCCTGGATCACTTTGTCGGGTCGCGGTCCGTAAACCGGGCACAGCTTACCGGATTTCACCGTCACCACTGGGACACCGGCGCGTCGAGTGCATTACCACATCATGCAGATGGAGCGCAGTCGAGTCTCAACTATTACCGCCAGCAATGAACTCATCACGCAAAATCAGCACGATCACGGATCGTGACAGTTGGCGTGTCGCACAGTCATCCCGGCGGTGCCGCAGGGTGCAATGAATTAAGCTAGCCTAACCTTATCCACAGTTTCTGTGAGGATTCTGGTGCCACGTTCCGAGGCTCACGTCCGGACCCCACGGTCGCGGCGCCACCTGACCCGGCTGTGCGAACACTTCGCGACGGCCGTACCGGTCAAATGGACCGCCGACCAGGGGCTGATCGACTTCGGCTTCGGCACCTGCCGAATCGACGCCGCCGACGAAAGTCTCCGGCTGCACGCCGACAGCGACGACGATATCGGGCTCGCCCGAGTGGAGTACCTCGTCGGCGAGCATCTGGAACGCGCCGGCGCCCGGGAGAGCCTCGCCGTCGACTGGCAGCCGGCTGACCCGGACCAGCCGACCGCCCCGGAGCATCCAACCAGGGGCAGCTGATCACCCGGCCGGCAGCAGCGCCGCCCGTACCTCCTGCCAGGCCGCGTCGGTCCGGGCCACCAGCAGCCCCGACCGGTCGTCGGTGAAGTCGTACGGGCTGCCATCCAGCCGCATCGCCACCCCACCGGTCTCCCGCACCAGCAACGTGCCCGGCACGTGATCCCACGGCAGGGTCCGCCAGAACACCGCGAAGTCCTGCTCCCCGGCGGCGATGTCCCAGTGCTCCCGACCGGCGCAGCGCTGCCCCGGTAGCACCGCACCCACCCGGTCACCGCCGGCCTCCACAGCGGCCCGCACGGGCACCGGCAGATACTCCAGCGGCACCGCCCCACGCAGCCGGCCCACCGGCGGCATGGTCGACGGCGGTGCCAGCCGCACCCCGTCCACCCAGCAACCGGACCCACGCTCGGCGGACACCAGCGACCCGGCCACCGGATCGAGAATCCAGCTCGCCACCGGCTCACCCCCGGCGAGCAGAGCCACCATCATCACGAACGGCCGACGACCGGCCGCGTAGTTCGCCGTACCGTCGATCGGGTCGACCAGCCAGACCCGGCCGGCGTCACCCAGCCGACGCAGCAGCCGCGGATCGACGGCGACCGCCTCCTCACCGACCACCACCGAACCCGGCGCCAGCCGACGCAGCCCGGCCGCGATGACCTCCTCGGCCTGCTGGTCGGCCACGGTGACCAGATCACCTGGGGCCTTCTCGGCGATGTGCTCGGCGGACAGCCGGTTGAACCAGGGCAGCACCGCCCGCGCCGCCGCCTCCCGCAGCAGCTCACCCACCTCGTCGATCATGTGTCAGCCGCGCGGGGGCAGCTTCACCACGCTGACGAAGAACTCGTCGATCTGCCGAATCACCGCGATGAACCGCTCGAAGTCCACCGGCTTTGTCACGTACGCGTTCGCGTGCAGCTGGTAGGAACGCAGGATGTCCTCGTCGGCCTGCGAGGTGGTGAGCACCACCACCGGGATCCGGCACAGCTCCTCGTCCTTCTTTATCTCCTCGAGGACCTCACGGCCGTCCCGTCGGGGCAGATTCAGGTCGAGCAGGATCAGGTCGGGCAGCACCGCGTCGGCGTGCTTGCCCTCCCTACGCAGATAGGCCAGGGCCTCGGCACCATCCGAGACGACGGTCAGCCGGTTACGGACCTTGTGCTCCTCGAACGCCTCCTGGGTCATCAGCACGTCACCCGGATCGTCCTCGACCAGCAGCACCTCTATCGGGCTCTTGCCGTCCGGTTCGGTCATCACACGCTCGCCTCCTTCTCGTTGCCGCCGTCGGCCGACGCGGCGGACACCGGGTCCGGGCGGGCGGTCACCGGAAGCGTAAAACGAATCGCCGCACCCTGGTCGACCTGGGTGTCCACCCAGATTCGGCCGCCGTGGTACTCGACGATCTTCTTGCCGATCGCCAGCCCGATCCCGGTGCCCGGGTAGGCGTCCTTGGAGTGCAGCCGCTGGAAGATCACGAAAATCTTGTCGGCGAACTCGGGCTCGATCCCGATGCCGTTGTCCCGGCAGGTGATCTCCCACTCGCCGGCCAGCTCACGGGCGGAGATCTCCACCCGGGGCGGTACCTGCGGCTGACGGAACTTGAACGCGTTGCTCACCAGGTTGACCAGCAGGTTCGTCAGCAGCGGCTCTTCGCCGGAGATCACCGGCAGCTGCGACCAGGTCAGCTCGCCGTCGGCGTACTCCCGGCTCGCCTCCGTCTGACCGGCCACCTCGGTCATCACCTTGTTCAGGTCGACGTCGGTGAAACCGGAGGTCACCCGGCCGATCCGGGAGAACGCCAGCAGATCGTTGATCAGCCGCTGCATGCGTTGCGCGCCGTCGACCGCGAACGCGATGTACTGGTCAGCGCGGGCGTCCAACTGACCGGCGTACCGGCGCTGCAGCAACTGGCAGAAGCTGGCCACCTTGCGCAACGGCTCCTGCAGGTCGTGCGACGCCACGTAGGCGAACTGCTCCAGGTCACGGTTGGACCGGACCAGCTCCTCGGCCTGCTTCTGCAGCTGGCCGTTCACCTGCTCGACCTGCTCCCGGGCCTGCCGCACCTCGGCCAGATCGGCGGCGATCTTGCGTCGCATGCCGTCCACGTCGCTGGCCAGCGCGGCCAGCTCCGGTGGACCGATGTTGGCGATGTCCCGGTGGTACTCGCCGTTGGCCACCTGCCGCACCTGCGCGGCGAGACCGGTGACCGGGCCGATCACCAGGCGGTTCAGCGACATCAGCAGGACCACCCCGGCCAGGACCACCACCGCCGCCGCCACGGCCAGCAAGCCGGCCAGGGTCCGACTGGTGCTCCGGGCGTTCGCCGCGACCCGGTCCCGGACCGTCAGGATGTCCGCCTGCAGTTGGTCGACGTCGGCCCGTAGCTCGTCGAACCGTTCCCGGGCGGCGTCGCCGAGCAGCGCCTGCCCGGCGTCGGTCCCGTCGGACTCGACCGCAGCGATCGCCGGCTCGGCGACCAGGTCACGCCACTGCCGTGCCTGGTCGGCGATGGCCTCGATCTGGCCGCGCAGCGGATCGTCCTCGGCGATCAGACTCAGCATGTGGTCGATCAGCTGCCGTTCCTGCGCCGCCCCCTGCCGGTACGGTGCGAGATCGGCCGGATCACCGGACACCGCGTAGCCACGTACCCCGGTCTCCTGGTCGACCAGCACGGTCAACAGGCTCTCCGCGTCGGTCCGCAGCGGGCCGATCTTGGTGAGCATGGTGTCGATGTGATCCTGGTTGGCCCGGGCGACCAGCGCCGCGCCGCCGGCCAGGGCCGCCAGCAGTCCGCCCACCACGACACAGAGCAGCGTCACCCGGGTGCGTAGCGTCAGCCGGCTGGCCGGGGACATCCCGGCCTGAGCCGCAGCAGCGGTCACCGGCCACCGCCCCGGCTGACCAGCAGCATCGCCACGTCGTCGGCGAGCGGGCCGCCGTTGATCTCCTCGGCTCGGCCGACCAGCCAGCCGGGCAGCGCCGGCAGCGGGACGTCCCGGGCCGCCGGCTCGGCCATCAACCGCTGCAGCCCGGCCACGTCCAGCCGTTCGTCGGAGTCACCGAGCCGCCCCTCGATCAGACCGTCGGTGTACATCAACAGGGACCACTCATCGGCGTCGAACTCCACATCGAAGGCGCGGGGCGGGCGGGGGTGGACGCCGAGCAGCAGACCGCCCGGGGCGGGTACCGGCGCGACCTGACCGTGGCGGAACAGCAGCGGCGGCGGATGTCCCGCCAACCGTACAGTTGCTCGGTTCGCAACCAGGTCCAGCCGGACGGCGGCCACCGTCGCGAAGATCTCCCGCAGCCGGCGCTCGCTCATCAGCACCTGCTCCAGCGCCGGCAGCACCGCGTCGTCGGCCACCCCGGCGAGCACCAGCGCCCGCCAGGCGACCCGCAGCTCGACGCCGAGCGCGGCCTCGTCGGCGCCGTGCCCGCAGACATCGCCGACGATCAGGTCGATCCGCTCCGGGGTGGTCTGCACCACGTCGAAGAAGTCCCCGCCGATCAGCGCGGCGTGCCGACCCGGCCGGTAGAAGGTGTGCACCGACACCTCGTCGGTGTCCATCAGCGGCTGCGGCAGCAGACCGCGCTCCAGCCGGGCCGACTCGGCCTGCCGCAGCTCGACCTCACGCAGCCGGCGGGCGTTTTCGTCGGCCCGCTTACGCTCCACGGCGTACCGCAGTGCCCGGCTCAGAAGTACCCCGTCGACCTGACCCTTGACCAGGTAGTCCTGGGCGCCTTCGCCGACCGCGCCGATGCCGAGGTGCTCATCCTGACGGCCGGTGAGCACGCAGACCGCCGCCCGGCCGGCCACGCCGAGCACCCGGCGCAGACCGTCCAGCCCCTGCGCGTCCGGCAGCCCCAGATCGAGCAGGACGCAGTCGACCCCGGCAATCCGCTCCCGGGCCTGGTTCAGGCTGTTCGCCACCACCAGGTCAACCGCCGCCTGCGCCTCCGCCAGCAACTCGCCGACCAGGAACGCGTCGCCCTCGTCGTCCTCGACCAGCAGCACCCGCAGCCGCTCCGTCGATGCGACAGCCACCGGCGGGCCCGGCTCGGGCCGAGGATCGGAACGGGGCGGAACGAGTGACGAACCGGTCATGTCGGCCTGCTGCCGGTCCGCCGCCGCGCCAGGTGAGTGTCGATGGTGAGCTCCTTCTCGATGACCCGCTGATCGTCTCCCAGCCGAACAAGGCACACAACAGCAAGCACTTGCACAAACTAGGCCACCCGGCCGATGCCCGGTGACCCGCCCGGCCCAGATTGGGCAGGATGTAGCCACCCTTACCCACCCAGCGCAGGAGAGCACCATGGGCGTACCTCTCGCCGCCGCCCACCGGGCGTTCGCCCGGCCCCGACGCCGGCCGGCCGCCGCGCTCGCCGCGCTGGCCGCCCTCGGCCTGGTGGCCGCCGCCGCGCTGGTCGACCTGCGCCCACCCGCGCCGCGCGGCGTCGACGCGCCGGCCACCGAGTTCAGCGCCGACCGGGCCCACCGGCACATCGAACGGATCGCCCAGCGGCCCCACCCGACCGGCAGCGCCGCCAACGACGAGGTCCGCGACTACCTGGTCGACACGCTGACCGGGCTGGGGCTGGCCCCGCAGACGCAGGACGCGATCGGCGCCGAGGCCGGGCAGCTCAGCGGCGCGGCCAGCGGCGCAACCCTGGCCCGGGTACGCAACGTGGTCGCCCAGATCCCGGGGACCGACCCGACCGGACGGATCGTGCTGGTCACCCACTACGACTCGGTCCAGGTCAGTCCGGGTGCAAACGACGACGGCGCCGGCGTCGGCACCCTGCTGGAAGTGGCCCGCGCCATCACCGAAGGTGACCGGCCGCGCAACGACGTCGTGCTGCTGTTCACCGACGCCGAGGAGGCATGCCTGTGCGGGGCGGCGGCGTTCGTCGCCGGGCATCCGCTGGCCGACGCCGACGACACCGTGGTGCTCAACCTGGAGGCGCGGGGCAGCGGCGGGCCGGTGGTCACCTTCGAGACGTCCCGCGACAACGCCGCCCTGGTCGACGTGTTCGGCCGCGCCGCCCCGCACCCGATCGGCACGTCGTTCGCCGTCGAGGTCTACCGGCTGCTGCCCAACGACACCGACTTCACCCCGTTCCTGGACGCCGGCTTCGCCGGGCTGAACTCGGCGTACATCGACGGATCGGCCATCTACCACACCCCGCAGGACACCCCCGCGTCGATGGACCTGGCCAGCCTGCAGCACCACGGCGACAACACCCTCGGGCTGGCCCGCGGATTCGGCGTGGCGGACATCCCGGCGCTGTCCGCCGACTCCGACGCCACCTACTTTCCCACCCCGCTCGGGCTGGCCCGCTACCCCGGCGCGCTCACCTGGCCGTTGGCGGTGCTGGCCGCCGTCGCGGTCGGCGTACTGGCCTGGGCGACCCGGCGACGCGGCCGGGCCGACTGGCCGAGGCTCGCCGCCGGGTTCGGGTTGGCGGCGATCCCGCTGGTCGCCGCGCCGGTCGCCGCGCAGCTGCTGTGGACCGTCGTGGTCCGGCTTCGGCCGGAGTACGCCGACCTGCTCGACCCGTACCGGCCGGTGCCGTACCGGCTGGCGGTGCTGGCGCTGACCGCGGCGGTGATTCTCACCTGGTACGCGCTGCTGCGCCGGCGGGTCGGTCCGGCGGCGCTGGCCGTCGGCGGGCTGGCCTGGCTTGCCCTGCTCGGTCTGCTGCTCGCCGCCCTCGCCCCCGGCGGGTCCTACCTGGCGACGCTGCCGGCCCTGGCCGGCACGGCCGGCTGCCTGGTCGCCCTGTCGCTGCGGATCACCGGCCCGTGGCCGGTGGTGGCGCTGGCCGCCGGGGCGACGGTCGGCGTGCTGTTGCTGGCACCGACGGTGGTACTGCTCTTCCCGGCGCTGGGCATGGGCCTGGCCGCGGCCGCCGCGTTCGTCGCGACGCTGCTGGCGCTGGCCGGGCTGCCGGTGCTGGACCTGCTGCTGCCACAGGCCGGCGGGCAGCGCGGCGTCGCCGCCGTCCGGGCCCGTCGGGCCGGTCCGGTGCCGGCGGTCGCCGCCGGGCTCGCCGCGCTGGTGCTGGCCGTGGTCGGCCTCGCCGTGGACCGGTTCGACACCGACCATCCGGTGCCGACCCAGCTGATGTACGCGTTGGACACCGACACCGGCGAGGCCCGCTGGTTGAGCTGGGAAACCCGACCGCAGCCGTGGACCGCCGGGTACGTCGACCGGACCGCGTCGGTGGCGGACGAGTTTCCGCTGATCGGCGACCATCCACTGCGTACCGGGCCGGCCGAGGCGGCGGACCTGCCGGCGCCGGCGCTGGACCTGCTCGACGACAGCGGGGTGGCCGCCGACGGGCGGCGGACCCTGCGGTTGCGCCTGCTGCAGCAGCGGCCGGTCCGGCTGGTGGGGCTGCACGTGGCGGCCGGCGGGCCCGAGGTGGTGTCGGCGACGGTCGCCGGCCGGGAGGTGCCGGTCGAGTCGACCGGCACCTCGTCCGGTGACGGCTGGAGCTTCGGGACGGTGTTCCACGCCCCGCCGCCGCAGGGGCTGGAGGTCGTGCTGGTGCTGCGGGCCGGCGACGGCGCGAACGCCGCCACCGGCCCGGTCCGGGTGCGGGTGGCCGACGGCAGCGACGGCCTGGCGGACCTGCCCGGCTTCACCCCCCGGCCGACCGGGGTCGGGGTGGCCGGTTCACACACCAGCGAACTGGTGACCGTCGCCCGGACCTACATGTTCTGACCGCCACCGCCCCGGCGCCAACCCGTACGGCGCCGGGGCGGTGGCGGTCAGCCGCGGCCCTGGTCGGCGATGAAGGCCGCGATCCAGGACAGCGGGGCGTTCCAGTTGATGGTCAGCTCGTTGGTGGCCCAGGACTCGATGTCGTCGACGTAGCAGAACTGCGGCGCGCAGCCGGTCAGCAGCCGCTGCGCCACCGGGTCCTGGATCGACGAGTTCGGACCACCGGCGAGCGTGCCGCGCGGCGGGTTCGGCAGCTCGGGGTTGAGCTGGCGGGCGTACCAGCGGGAGTGCTGGTTCTGCGACGAGACCGTGCCGTAGCCGGTGACGTAGGAGATGTTCAGCGCGTTGCGGCCGAAGATGTAGTCCATCGTCTGCAGCACCCCGTCGCGGTACTTCTCCTTACCGGTCAGGTCGTACGCGGTGGCGATCACGATCGCGTTGTTGACGATGACGCTGTTCGAACCCCAGTCGTAGAGGTTGCCGACCGGGGCGTACGGGATACCGTACGGGTGGGCATCGAGCGTGGCCAGGTAGCGGTCGGCCGCCTCGATCACCGACGCCCGCACCTGCCACCAGCCCGGCAGGCTGTTCGGGGTCGTGGCCAGCGCCATCCGGCCCAGCGGAGCGGTCCACTGCCAGCCGAAGGCGCCCTCCTGGAAGATGTCACCGGTGTGGTGCGGCGAGGCGAGCACGAAGTCGCGGAACTCGCGCTCCCCGGTGGTCAGGTACAGCTCGGCCGCCGCCCAGTAGAACTCGTCGGTGACGTCGGTGTCGTCGTAGGGGCCGCCGCCGATGGCGTCGGCCGGGTCGGCGTACATCTGCGGGTTGGCCTTGGCCGCCGCCCACGCGGTGCGGGCCGCGTCCAGGTTGCGGCCGGCGAAGGCCTCGTCGTACGGCTTGAACACCCGCGCCGCCTGGGCGGCGGTGGCCGCCAGGTTGAGCGTGGCGGCGGTCGACGGCGGGTGCAGCTCGCGCAGCTGGGAGTCGAGGTGCGGCAGCAGCGGCAGGCCGGTCCACGCCGCGTCGTGGATCTTGTGGTGGGCCATGCCGGCCAGCGGCTGCCCGGCCGGGACCTGCATCTTGAGCAGGAATTCCTGCTGCCAGCGCACCTCGTCGAGGATGTCCGGCAGCTTGTTGCCGCTCTCCGGCAGGTCGAGCACGCCGTCGCGCTGCAGCCACGGCTTGCCCCGGTGCACCCGCAGGGCCCGCTCGTACTCGTTCATCAGCTGGTAGACGGAGATGCCACCGTTGACCACGTACTTGCCGTGGTCGCCGGCGTCGTACCAGCCGCCGGAGACGTCCAGGGTGTAGTCACAGACGCCGGGCTGGCACGGCACCGCCAGGTCACCCTGGTTGGGTGCGACGCCGACGTGCCCGGCCGGGCGGCCGTACCCGGGGCGCAGCTCGTCGGAGATCTCGATGCCGCTGCGCTGGGTGTAGTAGAACTTCAGCGCATCGGCGCGCAGCTGCGTGTAGAAGCTGGTGCCGATCTCGAACGGGAAGCTGGTTTCGCCGTCGGCGACCAGGGTGTAACCAGTGCCGGGCCGGACGAAGCGGCTGAACGTGATCGAGTGGACATTCTGCCCGGAGGACTCGTCCAGCCCGTGCGGCTTGGTCTTGCCGTTGACGACGACCTTGCCGCCTGAGTCGTACAGTTTCCACGGCAGCGGGTCGGTGGCGTCGGTGACGAGGGTGGCGTTCTTCGGCCCCTTCGGCAGGTAGCCGACCTGGTTGACCCGCACCCGGGGTCCGGTGTCCGGCACGTACTCCTCCGGTTCGGCGCCGCCGCGCAGCGACACGTCGTCGAGGCACAGCCGCCACGGGTCGGCGCTGCCGCCGACCTGGAAGGCGACCTGGGCGTCGGGCAGGTCGGTCGGTGCGGTGAACGTGTACGTGTAATTGTTGCCGGAGACGCTGACCTCGGGGTTGGCCGCCATGAACTGGGTCCACGGGTCGACCGGCAGTTGGATCAGCGCCCGGATCACCTTGTTTGGGGTGGCCGTGGCGAAGAACTTGTATTCGTACGTCTCACCGGCGACCAGCGGGACGTTGTCCTGGCCGATGATGACGTCCCACGGGTTGACGGTGCCACCTGGGATGTCGGCGCAGAGCTGCTGGCTGCTGGAGTCGAGGGTGATGTTGGGGGTGCCCCACCAGGGGGCGTGGCCGTCGTCGAAGGTGCCGTTGACAATCTGTTCGGGTGCCTCGTCCTGCGCGTGCGCAGGAACAGCGGCGGTGAGTGCGGTGGCGGTCAGCGCCGTCACTGCGGTGACGGCGAGCGGAACGGTCCGCCGTCGGGAGAGTATCGACACGCCGGGTCCTTCCGATGGTCGTGCGGCGCGGGCGAGGCTCTCTGCCCGGCGCGCCGCGTCAGCGGTCGTGCATCGAAAGCAGCGGGTGGGAGCGCTCCCACCCGCAGTACTCGAATGTTCTCAACGTGTTTCGAGCATGTCAATAGATCTATGCAGGTGCCTTCAGCGCGGGCGCAACGCCGACACCCGGTCGTAGACCTCGTTGCGGGCCAGCCCGGTCAACTGACCGGTCAACGACCGTACCGTCCGGGTGTCCAGCCCCGCACCGAGCAACAACTCGATCACCCGGTCCGGGTCGAGGCCGCCGGCCCCGACCCCGCCGCCGGTGGTCGACTCACGCCGCCGGATGCCCTCCACCACCACGGTGATCTCGCCCTTGACCTCGTCGCGGCCGGCCAGGTCGGCGTGCACCTGGGACAGCGGGCCGCGCAGCCACTCCTCGCGCGACTTGGTCAGGTTGCGCACCAGCGCGGCTGGCCGGTCGCCGAGCACCTCGCGTACGTCGGCGAGCATCTCCACCACCCGGTGCGGCGCCTCGAAGAAGATCAACGTGGCGGACAACGGGGCGAGCTCGGTCAACGCGGTACGCCGCGCCGCCGACTTGCGGGGCAGGAACCCGACGTACAGGAAACGGTTGGCCGGCAGCCCGGAGCCGACCAGCGCGCTCAGCGCGGCGCTGGCCCCGGGCAGCGGGTCGACCCGCAGCCCGTCGGCCAGCGCCGCCCCGACCACCAGGTAGCCGGGGTCGTTGACCAACGGCGTCCCGGCGTCGGAGATCAACGCGACGTCGGTGCCGGCGTTCAGCACGGAGATCAACTCGGCAGTACGGGCCTGCTCGTTGTGGTCGTAACAGCTGACCACCCGGACGTCGATGTCGTGCGCGTCGAGCAGCCGCCTGGCCCGCCGGGTGTCCTCGGCGGCGACCAACCCGGCGGTACGCAGCACGTCCAGCGCCCGCAGCGTGATGTCGCGCGGGTTGCCGATCGGCGTCGGCACCACCGACAGAGTGCCGCGCCGCCCGTCACCCCGGCCGCTCGGGTCGACCTGCTCACCCGTATCGCCCTGGTCGCCCCTGCTGCCGCCGGCTGCCTCGTTCACCCGGCGATGGTAGCCACCCGGCTGGCCGTGGTCGGTGGGTGCGGGTCAGCCCGAGCGCGGTCGCCAGCCGCCGACGCCGGGCAGGAACCGGCCGACCCGGGCCGCGTACCGGGTCCACGCCTCGCCGTGCATCCCAACCAGGTAGGGCTCCTCCACCGCCCGTACCTGGACCTGTACCGAGACGATCAGTACGGCGGCTGCGGTGAGGCTGACGGCGTTCGGCACCATAGCGGCGAGGCCGACGACGCTGGCCGCCATCGCGGTGAAGATCGGGTTGCGGACGATCCCGAACAGGCCGTGGGTGACCAGGGCGGTCCGTTCACCCGGGTCGACCCCGACCCGCCACGACGCCCCCATCTGCTGCTGGGCGGCGAGGGTCAGCGCGGCACCCGCGACGGCCAGGGCCGTCCCGCGTCCAGGCGCAGCCCGGTGTCACCGGTGCGCCGCCATTGGACGACGCTACGCCAGCCGAACGCGATGGCGAGTGCGGCCAGGTAGAGGACGAGAGCGAAGCCGGCGATCACTGTTCCTCCGTTAGGACGTGCAGCAGCAGGTGTCGCCGCGCCAGGCCTCCCGGCCTTCCTTGACGGCGACGGCGGCGATGACGAGGGCGGCTGCCGGGTCGGCCCACCACCAGCCGAACAGCGAGTTGACCGCCAGCCCGACGAGCAGGACGGCGGACAGATAGGTGCAGAGCAGGGTCTGTTTCGAGTCGGCGACAGCCGACGCCGAGCCGAGCTCCCGGCCGGCGCGACGCTGCGCGGTGGAGAGCACCGGCATGACCGCCAGGGAGAGCGCGGCGAGGACCAGCCCGACCGTGGAGTGGTCCGGGCGGTGTGCGCCCAGCAGTGCCCGTACCGATTCGACACCGACGTAGCCGGCGAGGGCGAAGAACGATACGGCGATGACCCGCAGCGCGGCGCGTTCCCGGCGTTCGCGGCGTTTGTGGTCGGCGCCGGTGAACTGCCAGGCGACCGCGGCGGCGGAGGCCACCTCGACCACCGAGTCGAGGCCGAACCCGATGAGCGCGGTGGAGGAGGCGACGGTGCCGGCGCTGATCGCGACGATCGCCTCGATCACGTTGTAGGCGATGGTGGCGGCGACGAACCATCGGATTCGCCGGGCGAGCGTCGCCTGCCGGGCGGCGGACGGCCGGGTCGGGCCGGCATGCCCGGTCAGCTGGTTCTGTTCGGACGGTCGGGTTGGGCCGATCGGGATGAGCGGCAGCTGGGCGGACATCAGCAGCAGCCGTCGGTGTCAGCGGTCGGGCAGGCCGCCGGGTCGACGGTCAGCACCAGGCCGAGCAGGTCGCCCAGGGCGTGGGCGAGCCGGGGGTCGGCCAGCTCGTAGCGGGACCGCCGGCCTTCGGGCACCGCCACGACCAGGCCGCAGCCACGCAGGCAGGCCAGGTGGTTGGAGAGGTTCTGCCGGCTGGTGCCGAGCAGGTCGGCCAGCTCGGCGGGATAGCCCGGGCCGTCGCGCAGTGCCAGCAGCAGCCGGGCTCGGACCGGGTCGGACAGGGCGTGCCCGAAGCGCGCCAGCACCTGCCCGTAGGTTAGCGTCTCCACGACCGCGACAGTACATCAGCTGATGAATAAAGCGAAGACTGAACCGTTGCTCCGGTCGCTCCGGCTGACCTGGGCCGACCTGGCCGCTCGGGTTGCTCCGGGAGCAGGGTGTCTCCGCCGACCTGATGCCAGAGGTGCATCTTGATGCACCTCTGGCATCAAGATGCACCTGTACCTCCGATCCCTGGGGTTACATTGCGTACACACTAGGGGGCATGGCGTCAGCGCATCAGGGTCTGCGGCCAGGTCGAGAGGTTGCCCACGTTGGTTGCCACCTGCACCGAATCAAGGATCAGGTCGGCATCCTGGATGCTGAAGCCCTGGTAGTTGCCCTTGCCGATGCGGGCGCTGAGATCCAGGTTCGGCAGACCGAGCAACTCCATCTCGTCTCGGCCCGGGTACAGGAATGCCTGCCGTTCACCGACCACGTGATTGGCCTGCCGAGCATTACCCGACCGGACCAGCGCGTACTGAGCTTGCACCTCCATCCGATCGTTCCCTTCCCGTTCCAGCACGACCCCTCCGTCGGCGTACCGGCCGTCGATGAAGCCCACCGATGCGCGGACCATCCGGGTGCCGTCCGGCAGGTTGCCGAGTTGGAACGGCAACACGATTCGCGGCAGCGGTGCCCATGTCGCCGCTTACCCGGCACGCAGCCGAGTGGTCGAGCGCGGCGGTCATCAGCTCCGACGTCACCGGTGTTTCGTGACTGGACCGGCGTCGCCACCAGGACGAGTTGACGTTCACCAGGATGCGCCGTACATAGATGTCCGGCCGGTCCATCCGGCTGATCGACCGCCATCGGGCGTACGCTCGGCCGAGGGCTTCCTGTACCAGGTCCTCTGCGCGATGGGAGTCACCGGTGAGCAGCCGCGCCAGGCGAACCAGCGCTGGACCACGCGCCACCACACAATCCTCGAACGTCATCGCTCTGGTATCCCTCCGAGTGCCTACCACTCCAACCGCGGTCACCGAGCCGATTTGTTGACCACCGCCGGTCCCTCCGGGGTCAGGCAGTCCTCGCCGCCATGCATCGGAAGGGCATGACGTTGCTGGCTTGTCCTGGCCGAACCCGGCCTGTCGTCGCGTCGGCAGCGGCCGATCGAGGTGAGTGTGGTGAGCAGGGCGACCGGGTCTTCGTCCTTGGCGAGCACGCCGGTGGGGTCAGCTACGGCGGGACACCGTGATCATGTTGTGTGATCGCCGTACAGTTCGACGCACCCGTTGATGCGGGGCCTACAGTTCCCGCCACCTCGGATCGCGCGGATTGTCGATGGTGTATCTCGCCGCCGCAGACATGCTCAACGGCGTCGTAACCCTGTTGGCGCACCCGGACGCCAGGTACGTGTTGGCCGGTGCCGGCGGCGGCTGGAGTTTCGCCGTACGCCGTACCCGCCGTCATGGTCTGCGGTTGAGCACGCCCGCTGGCAGGCCGCTGTGCCAGGTGCCCGAGGCCGACTACGCGGTGGCCGTCTGGCGCGGCACCAACGCGTTGCTGGCCGCCCGCACCCCGACCGACCGCCCGGCTCACTCTGCCGGCGTGACCGCTGTTGCGGCGGCCCTGCGGGTACGCACCGCGACGACGGCAACGGTCGTGCCGGACATCGTCACGCTGCCACCGGCCTTGTCGACAGCGGGTCCGACGCCGTCCAACATCGCCGCCTGTTCGTCCGGTGCCAGCCGGGTGAGGAGGCCCTGGGTCAGCATGAGATCGAACAGCTCGTCGCGGGTGTACGGCTGCGTCCAGTCGAAGCGCAGCTGCTCGGGGGTGCTGAACCCGCCGACCTCGTGCATGCCGTCGGCGGCTCTGGTCAACAGCGGCTGGTACGCGTCGACACCTTGCTTGTCCGGCTCGAAGGTGACCGGCGAGTCGGGCACCACCCGCCGGTAGGCGGCGGTGAAGGCTTCCGCCACGAGGGGCGGGAGCTGGAACACGTGCCAGAAGGGTGCCAGCAGACCACCGGTGCGCAGGACCCGGGCGGCTTTGGTCGCCCCGGCGACCGGGTCGACCCAGTGCCAGGCCGTTCCGGCGATGACGGCGTCGAAGGTCCGTCCGGCGGCCTGCCACTTCTCGAATGTCGCCACTTCGACCTCGGTGCCGGCGCGCCGCGCGAAATCCGCCATTCGCGGGTCGGGTTCGACCCCGAGCACCGTGCAGCCGGCCTGCTGGAACTGTCGGGCTTCGATGCCGGTGCCGCAGCCGACGTTCAACACCTCGGATCCGGGACTGGCGGCGACGATCCGCCGTACCAGCGCGTCGGGGTAGCGAGGTCTGGCCCGGTCGTAGCGCGGTGCGTCGACGCCGAACGATTCGGCGACGCCCCTGGCAAGATGAGGATCCGGTGGACGCCCGGACGATGAAGTGGGCATGCGCCCACTCTAGTGGGCAATCGCCCATTGCGGCGGCCCGACAGGCGAGCGGAGGAGCGCACAGTGCCAACCGGTGTGGCCATCCACGACGCGCGCGAGCAGTTGTTCGACGCCGCCGAACGCGTCCTTCTCCAAGCTGGGCCAAGTGGTCTGACCAGCCGGGCGGTCACCACCGAGGCGGGGGTCGCCAAGGGCGTCCTGCACCGCTACTTCGCCGACTTCGACACCTTCGTCACCGAGTTCGTGCTGGACCGGATGGCCCGGATCGACACCCAGGCCGCTGCCCTGCAGCAGGCAGCCGGGACCGGCACCGTCGCCGGCAACCTGACCGGGCTGCTCACCGAGCTGTTCGGATCGGTGACCCTCGCCCTGATCAGTCTCATCGTCTCCCGCGACGAGCTACGCAGCCGGTTGCGGCGCACCAGACCGGACCCCCGACTGCCGATCCTCTCGGACGCCACGACCATGATCGCGTCCTACCTGGCCGCCGAGCGCGACCTCGGCCGGATCGCGGTCGACGCCGACATCGACACGCTCGCGCCGATACTGGCAGGAACCGGACATCTGCTCTTCGCTGACCGGGAGAGCGACCCGCCGGACGAACCGGCGGTGCGTAAGGTCGTCACCGTCGCCCTCGACAGCGCCGCCGCACGGGGGCCATCGCGTTGACGATCGCTGCTTGACCTTGTCGCGGCGGCAACGACGCCACACCCCCGTCGTCATGTTCGTCGACACTGCACTGGTGGCCGTAGCCGATCGGCCGGCAACATCCGCCAAAAGTAGCTTTCAGTGACTGTCTCATAACCGACAGTGCGCCAAATGAGTTATATGTCCGACCCGGCCTGCGCCCTGAACATCGATACTGACGAGAGGATCGACCCACGAAAGACCTCTGCCGTAGCGGCAGCAATCCAAGGTACCCTCGAACACGAGGAGAACTCACGGTGTCACGACCTCGTCACAGGCTCGGCGGCGAGTACGAGGAACTCCTCAAGGAGGTCGAGAAGGATGGCTGGTCCGTCACCGGAGGAGGGAACAAGCACTTCAAGTTGAAGTGCCCGAATCCCTGTAAGTGCATGAAGACGATGTCAACAACGCCCTCGAACCCGAACTACTTGCGAGACATGAGGGCTCAGCTTCGTCGGGCGACGTGCTGGGAGGCAACGTGAAAGAGTTCCGTCTCGCGGTCCAGATGACCTTCGTCAGCACCCCCCATGGCACCGATGAGCAGTTCGAAGAATTCATCGATGCGGTCCAGGAGCAATTGGATTCTCTGGACGTCGAGGTCCAGATCGCCGCGAAGCTCGCTGACCGGATCGTGGACATCGCCACGTCGACCGAGGCCACCAGCTTCGAGTTCGCTGCCAGCAGGCTGCTGATGGACATCCGTACCGCGCTGCACGCGGTCGGCTGTCACACGCCGGACTGGCCACGGTTCCAGGCAACCGACCACCACCTCCGAGAACTCCAAGACGCCTGACAGTCTGTGAGGCCGCTACGGCAAGCTTGACCTTGCCGTAGCGGCAACGTTTCTACTGGTGGCATGCGGATCGGCGAGCTTGCCGCGCTGGTCGGGGTCTCCACCCGGACCGTGCGCCACTACCACCACCTGGGGCTGCTGCCCGAACCGGAGCGGCTGTCCAACGGCTACCGGGAGTACCGGCTGCGGGACGCGGTCGCGCTGGCCCGGGTACGCCGGCTGAGCGAACTCGGACTCTCCCTCGACGAGATCCGGGACGTGCTCGCCGACGACCGGGGCCGGGAGCTGCGCGAGGTGCTCACCGAACTGGACGCCGACCTGGCCCGCCAGCAGGCCGCGATCGCCAGCAGGCGGCGGCGGCTCGCTGTGCTGCTGGCCGCCGGCGAGTCCATCGACGAGCTGGACGCCGATGCCACGGTGTCCGAGGAGATGGCAGTGGTGCTGCGTCAACTGCCGACCGACGGCTCGGCGTTCGCCGCCCTGGACCGGGAGATGCTGGCGCTGCTGGACACCGGGGTCGGGCCGGAGCAGCGGGGTGAGTTCAGCGCGCTGTTCCAGCCGCTGACCGAGCCTGCGATGCTGGCCCGTACGCAGGAGTTCTACCGACGGCTCGACGAGATCGCCGACGCCGACCCGGCAGACGCGCGGGTGGCGTCGCTCGCCGCCGACCTGGAGGGCTTCCTGCCCGCCGAGATGACCGACGCCATCGTCACGAACGCGGGCGACGCGGCAGGCGTCCAGTGGCTGGCCGCCATCACCGGTGAGTTCTCCCCCGCCCAGGCCGAGGTGTTCCGGCTGATCCTCGCCCGGCTGCGAGGTCACCGATGACCGCGCGTCGGGTCGGGGTGGTGCTGCGCCGGCTGGTCGGCTTCGAGGGTGCCGGCCTGGTCAGCCTCTGGCTGTGGGTACGCCGTCGCCGCCACGGCGTACCGGAGTCGGCGACGGCGGTGCCCTACGCCGGGGCGGTGGCGTCGACGATGGTGATGTTCCTGGTGGTGTCGATCGTGGAGCTGGTCGCGGTGGAGATCCTGCTGCGGGCGATCGGTGCCCCGGACCCGCTGCGGCACGCGATCCTGCTGATCGACGCGTACGGCGTACTGATCGCTCTGGCGGTGATCGCCGCGACCGTGACCCGACCGCACGTGGTCGGGCCCGACGGGATCCGGGTCCGCAACGCCGCGTTCCTGGACGTCCGGGTGCCCCGTCGGCTGGTCACCGAGGTCCGGCTGGTCCGCAACTACAACGAGCAGGGCACCATCCGGGTCGACGGTGACGTGCTCATCGTGTCGGCGATCGCGCAGACCAACCTGGTGGTCGAGCTGGCCGAGCCGCTGCGGGTGGTCCGCCCGTTGGGCCGCATCGCACACGTACGGACGATCCGGTTCTTCGCCGACGACCCGGTCGCCGCACTGTCGGCCTGGTCGACCCGGCAGGCCGCGACCGGCCGGGATGCCGCGACGCGGTCTGCTGCGGCGACGCCGGTCAGCCGAGCAGCTGCTCCGAACGCTCCCACAGCCGGCGGGCGAGATCAGGGTCGTACGCCTGGGAGTTGACGCGCCTGGCGGGCCGGCGCTTCTCGTAGTAGCGGCCGGGCTCCCAGTCGACGCCGGGCCGGCTGGTGGCCAGCCAGACCAGCTGGTCGGCGCCCTTCTCCGGAGTGGTCAGCATGGCCCGGGTGACCGGGTTGGTGGTGATGAACCGCATCAGCCGGCTCGCCGACCGGGTGCCGAAGCTGGTCGCGACGTTGCCCGGGTGGAAGGCGGCGGCGGCGATGCCTTCGGCGTGGTAGCGGCGGTGCAGTTCCGTGGTGAACAGGATGTTCTCCAGCTTGGCGGCGCTGTAGGCGCGTACCGGGTCGAAGTTGCGGTCGAGGTTGAGGTCGTCGACGTCGAGCTTGCCGGCCAGCCGTGCGCCGACGCTCGACGTCTGGATCACGGTGGCCCGCGACGCGGTCAGCTTGTCGATGAGCAGCCGGGTCAGCAGGAACGGTGCCAGGTGGTTGATCTGGAAGGTCAGCTCGAAGCCGTCGGTGGTTTTGGTGGGGTCACCGAAGACGCCGCCGGCGTTGTTGGCGAGCACGTCGATGCGCGGGTACGCGGCGTCCAGTTCGGCGGCGAGCTTGCGTACCTCGTCGAGGCGGGCGAAGTCGGCGAGGAAGTGCTCCGCGCCGATCTCGCGGGCGACGGCCTCGGTCTTGCGCGGGGAGCGCCCGACGACGACCACCCGGTGGCCGGCGCTGTGCAGCTGACGGGCGGCTGCGGCCCCGATGCCGTCGCTGGATCCGGTAATGACGATCACCTTGGTCATGACGACACTGTACGACGAAACTGTCAGTCACTGTCAACTGCGACGGCCAGTGCTAAGCTGGCCACATCATGACTGGAAAGCAGCCAACCCTGCGCGAACGCACCCGTCGGGCGGTGCAGCGCGACATCGCCGACGCGGCGCTGCAGCTCTTCGTGTCCCGGGGCTACGACGCCACCACCATCGACGACATCGCGGCGGCCGTCGGCATGTCCCAACGCAGCGTCTTCCGCTACTTCGCCACGAAGGAGGACATCGTCGTCGGCAAGTTCGACCTCGGCGCCGACGACATGCTCGACAACCTGCGCGAGCGCCCCGCCGGCGAACCCGTCTGGACGTCGCTGCGCCGGCTGTTCGACATCGTGGACGCCTCAGCAGACACGTCAGGCCAGCAGCAGGTCAGCAAGCCCGTCCAGCGGGTGATCCTGGAGACGCCCGCGCTGCTCGCCGTCTACCTGCGCAAGCTGCAGAGCATGCAGCACGCCGCCGTCGCGGTGCTACGGGAGCGCGCCACGGCGGCCGGCGCCCCGTACGCCGCCGACGATCCGACGCCCGGGGCGCTCGCCGCCGCCGCCTTCGGCTGTCTGGTCGCGGCGCAGCACGCCTGGCTGGCGTCCACGACCGAGGACTCACTCGCCGACTACGTCGACCGGGCGATGGCGGCCCTCAGCCCACGATAGGCGGCCGAGTAACTCCGATCGGAGTCACTTCCATCTGAAATGGACGAACAGCCGGCCGAAGTTCTTCGAGTCCTTCTCCACCCGGTGGTAGAGCTGCTTGACGTCCTTCTGGTCGAGGAAGCGCAGCACCCGCTTCTTCAGCTGGCCGGATCCCTTACCGGGGATGATCTCGACGAGGGTGGCCTTCTTGGCCACCGCCTCGTCGATGACGCCCCGCAGCGCCCGGTCGATGTCCTGGCCACGGTTGTAGATGTCGTGCAGGTCCAGTTTGATCTTCACGACGCCCTTCCGTTGACCTTCGCCTCGACCCGGCGCAGCGCGGCCAGGTAGTCCGAATGCTCGGAGCGCATGGCGGCGGCGAGCCGCAGGTGCCGCAGCGCCTGCGACGGCCGGCCGAGCCGTTCCAGGGTACGGCCCAGCACGTGATGGGCGTAGTGGTCGCTCGGGTCGCGGTCGATCAGCTCGCGCAACTGCTCCTCGGCCCGGCCGAGCTGCGCCGACTTGAAGTAGGAGCGGGCCAGCAGCTGGCGGACCGCCGAGTTGTCGGGCTCGGCGGCGATGATCGGCTCCAGCAGCCGGGCCGCCCCGGACGGGTCGCCGGACTCGAAGTACAGGTTCGCCCGGCGGTACTCCTCCAACAGATCCATGGCCGCCCCACCTTCCCGGTCGCGATCACCGACACCCTTGACGCTGGCACAACCACCGGCGGAATGCGACTGTTCCCGTACCGGACATCCGCCGGTCACCCAGTCAGCTTCGGGACGATCCGGCACAGTCCGGTCAGGGTCGGATCGGTTCTCAGGGTCGGATCAGCGTCCAGGCCCGTACGCCGCCGACGATGCCGGCCGTGTTCGGCACCACCACCACGTCGTCACCCATCCGGGCCACCTGCTCGGGACGGATCAGCCGCGAGTTGCCGCCGCCGAGGTAGAGCCGGTCCCAGCAGAACACCGGCCGCAGACCGTCGACCACGCCGCGTACCCGCCGGGACCAGAACGCGTCGCCGAGCCGGCGGCGTTCGTGCTCGCCGACGTAGGTGTCGTAGCTCTGCCCCCAGCGCACCGGCGCCTGCGACAGCTCCAGGTGCGGGGCGAGCCGGCCGCCGTCGAACAGCGCGCAGCCGAGCCCGGTGCCGAGGGTCAGGACCAGCTCGCAGCCGGTGCCGGCGACCACCCCGGCGCCGTGCACCTCGGCGTCGTTGAGCACCAGCACCGGCAGGTCGAAGGCGGCGCCGAGCGCCGTACGGGCGTCGAAGCCGGACCATTCGGCGAGCAGCCCCGGGTCGACCCTGGTCCGCGGACCGGCCTTGGTCACGTAGTGCGGGGTGGCGACCACGACACCGTGGCGGATCATGCCGGGCATCCCGACGGTGACCCGGTCTGCCGCCGGCAACTGGTCACTCAACCCGCGCAGGGTGTCGACGAACCGTTTCGGCGGCAGCGGGTACGGGGTCGGCACCCGCAGCGGCCGGGCCCGCATGGTGCCGGCCTCGTCGAGTACGGACGCCTTGATGCCGCCGCCGCCACAGTCGATCGCCAGCGTGGAAATCATCAGCACAGTCTGCCGGTCGGCGGCTACGATCGCCGGGCCATGAGCGCCACGTTGATCGCCAGGGACCTGTCCGCCGGGCACGGTGACCGGCAGCTCTTCACCGGGCTGGACCTCGTCGTCGCGCCCGGCGACGTGGTCGGTCTGGTCGGCGCGAACGGTGCCGGCAAGTCGACGCTGCTGCGGATCCTCGCCGGCACCGCCGCGCCCGAGTCCGGCACGGTCACCCGCAACCCGCCGACCGCCACCGTCGGGCTGCTGCCGCAGGAGCCGCAGCGCCGACCGGGCGAGTCGGTACGCGACTACCTGGCCCGCCGGACCGGGGTGGCGGCGGCGCAGCACGACCTGGACGCGTCGACGCAGGCGCTGGCCGACGGCCGGGCCGGCGCCGACGACGCGTACGCGGTGGCGCTGGAACGCTGGCTGGATCTCGGCGGCGCCGACCTGGCCGAACGCGCCGAGCAGGTGGTCGCGGACCTGGGTCTGACGGTGACGTTGGACCAGCCGACGACGGCGCTCTCCGGCGGCCAGGCGGCCCGCGCCCAGCTCGCGTCGCTGCTGCTCAGCCGCTACGACGTGGTGCTGCTCGACGAGCCGACCAACGATCTGGACCTGGCCGGGCTGGCCCGGCTGGAGCAGTTCGTCACCGGGCTGCGCGCCGGTGCCGTGCTGGTGTCGCACGACCGGGAGTTCCTGGCCCGTACGGTGAACCGGGTGGTCGAGCTGGACCTGGCCCAGCAGCAGGTCAACCACTACGGCGGCGGGTACGAGGCGTACCTGGCCGAGCGGGAGGTGGCCCGCCGGCACGCCCGGGAGGCGTACGAGGAGTACGCCGACACCCGGGCCGGGCTGCAGGCCCGCGCCCGCACCCAGCGGGCCTGGACGGACAAGGGGGTCCGCAACGCCCGTCGCAAGGCCAACGACAGCGACAAGTTGACCACCAACGCCCGGACCGAGGCCGCAGAGAAGCAGGCGGCGAAGGCGCGGCAGACCGAGCGGATGATCGAGCGGCTGGAGACCGTCGAGGAGCCGCGCAAGGAGTGGGAGCTGCGGATGGAGATCGCCGCCGCGCCCCGGTCCGGCGCGGTGGTCGCGGTGCTGCGCCAGGCGGTGGTACGCCGGGGCGGGTTCACCCTCGGCCCGGTGGATCTGCAGATCGACTGGGCGGACCGGGTGGCGATCACCGGGCCGAACGGGTCCGGCAAGTCGACGCTGCTCGGTGCGTTGCTGGGGCAGCTGCCGCTGGACTCGGGCGAGTCGTGGCTCGGCCCCGGGGTGGTGGTCGGCGAGATCGACCAGGCCCGCCAACTGTTCCTGCGCGACGAGCCGGTGTTGGACGCGTTCCGGGCGGCGGCCGACCTGGCCCCCGCCGAGGCCCGTACGGTGCTGGCGAAGTTCGGGCTGCGGGCCGACCATGTGCTGCGGCCGGCGGCCACCCTGTCGCCGGGCGAGCGGACCCGTACGGCGTTGGCGTTGCTGCAGGCGCGCGGGGTGAACCTGCTGGTCCTCGACGAGCCGACGAACCATCTGGATCTGCCGGCAATCGAGCAGTTGGAGTCGGCGCTGGCGTCGTTCACCGGCACGTTGCTGCTGGTCACGCACGACCGGCGGATGTTGGAGTCGGTGCGGGTGACCCGGCGGATCACGCTGGGCGGCGGCGGCCCCGCGTTCCGGTCGATGCTGGACCTGTCCCTCGACTAGGGGCAGGACCAGGGGGTACGACCGGGTTGCGGGGCCGCTGCCGATCAATCCGGGTCAGCGGCGGTTGCCAGCGGCAGTCCGGCTCAGCGTCGGTCGTCGTCCGGTGTCGGTTGCGGCAGTTGCTGGTAGATGTCCGGGATTCCGTCGCCGTCGCGGTCCTGCCGTTCCTGTTCGGAGATCCGCCGGTAGACCTTGTTTCGCCGGCTGAGGACGATGGCGGCGAGCAGCGCCGCGGTCAGCGAGCCGATCAGGACGGCCGCCTTGACATGGGCGTCGCGTTCACTGCCGGCGCCGAACGCCAACTCGCCGATCAGCAGCGAGACGGTGAACCCGATACCGGCCAGCAGGGACACCCCGAGCAGGTCGACCCATTTCAGCCCGCCCAGGTCGGCGCGGGTGAAGCGGGTCATCAGCCCGGTGGCGCCCAGAATGCCGATCGTCTTGCCGAGGACCAGACCGGCGATCACGCCGATCGCCACCGGATCGGTCAGCACCGAGCCGATGCCGCCGTCACGCAGCGACACCCCGGCGGCGAAGAAGGCGAAGACCGGCACGGCGAAGCCGGCGGAGACCGGCCGCCACCGGTGTTCGAAGTGCTCGGCCATGCCGTGCTGCTCGCCCTTGCGGGGCAGCACCGGCACCATGAAGCCGAGCAGTACGCCGGCGATGGTGGCGTGTACGCCGGAGGCGTGCATCAGCGTCCAGGTGATCGCGGCCAGCGGGATCAGCGCCCACCACCAGGTCCTGCCGAACCGCAGCAGCAGCGCGAAGGCGAGCAGCGGTAGCAGGGAACCGGCCAGTGCCAGGAAGTTGACCTGTTCGGTGTAGAAGAACGCGATGATGGTGATCGCCAGCAGGTCGTCGACGACGGCCAGGGTGAGCAGGAAGGCGCGCAGGCCCTGCGGCAGGTGGGAGCCGATGACGGCGAGCACGGCGAGGGCGAACGCGATGTCGGTGGCGGTGGGGATCGCCCAGCCGCGCAGCGCGCTGTCGCCGGTGTTCAGGTTGATCAGTACGTAGATGAGCGCCGGCATGGCCATGCCGCCGATCGCGGCGATCACCGGTAGCGCGGCCCGGCGTGGGCTGCGCAGTTCACCGGCGACGAACTCGCGTTTGAGCTCCAGACCGACCACGAAGAAAAAGATCGCCAACAGGCCGTCCGCCGCCCAGTGCGCCAGGTCGACGTCCAGGTGCAGCGGTGCCCCGCCGGGCCAGGGCACGAACTGGCCCAGGTCGGTGTAGGCGTCACCCCACGGTGAGTTGGCCCAGATCAGCGCGATGACCGCGCCGAGCAGCAGCAGCCCGCCGCCGACGGTCTCGGTGCGGAGCACGTCGCCGATGAACTTGGCTTCCGCCCAGGAGGAGAGCTGGAACGGACGCCGGGACTCCGGCGGCCTGGTTGAGTCCGACTTTTGGCTCGATCCGGACTTGTCGCCGGATCCGGAGGCCTTGGTGGGGGTCGGGTCGGTCATGTAGAGAACTCCACCTCCACGTACATGCAGCAGGTACAGCGACGCCGGTCCTGGTTGACCGGCGCGTCGATGATGATCACACTATCCGTTCCGGCACGGTTACCGAAGGTCTCCGGTTGGCGATGCCGCCGCCGGACAACCTCCGGCACCGGTTGTGCCGTACCCCGATTCTTCCAAGGTCATGTCGCGCTGACCAGCAAGTGCGGGGTCTCTCACCGGCCCCGGCCGGTGCCGCAGCCAGAGTTCGAGTTGAAGCAATGTGTAGATCTCGCCAGCGTGGTCCAGCCCGGCCTGGTGCTCGTCGAGCAGCCGGCGGACCGCTGCCGGCTGGAACAGACCACGGTCCTGGAAGGTCCGGTCGGTGAGCAGGTCCCCGGCGAGTTCGCGCAGCTCGGCCCGCAGCCAGCTGGCCAGCGGTGGCCTGGCGTCCACCGAATCGGAGGTGACCACCCGGCCCGGCAACCAGCCGGCCGCCGCCCGCCGCGCCAGGTTCCGCCGCCGCCCCGGCACCTTCCACGATGCCGGCAGGCCGGCCACCCACTCGAGCAGTCGGTGGTCGAGCAACGGTGCCTGCAGCCGTAGTCCCGCGCCGGCCGACACCGTCGACCACCGGGCGAGTACGTCGCCGGGCAGGTATCCGAGTAGATCCGCACCGGTCATCCGGACCGCCTGGGAGTCCCCCGACGAGGCGAGGTAGGCCGCCTCAGCCAGCAGGCCGCTGTCCACGTTGGCGAGTTCGGCGCGCAGCCGCGCCGGGTAGAGGGCGTTCTTCTGCTCGGCGCTGCACTCGGCGACGATCCGTGCGTACCGGGTCGGCGGTGGGCAGCCGGCGACCTCCAGCAGCCGGCCGAGCCGACGCACCGGGGTCCCGGCCGTGCTCCGCCGCACCAGCGCGGCCCCGGCCCGCTGCAACCCCGGCAGTCCGGCCGGCCGCTGCGGCCAGCCGTTGAGCCAGCCGAGCAGCAGGTGGTGCGGGAACCCGCCGTACAGCAGGGCACCGCCGAGGCCGCAGAATGCCTCCGCCCGTCGCACCCCGGCGTACCTGGCGACCAGGTAGGCCGGGATCGCGGCCGGGCTGGCGAACGGTTCATCGAACAGGCCGGCGATCTGCTGCGGTACGGCCGGATCGAGCCCGGTCACCAGATACTCCTGGTGCTCGGTGCCGAGCGCCCGGGCGACGGCTCGCGCCGCCGCCCGCTGGTCGAGCCGGGGTTCGCCGAACCCGACGGAGCAGGTGTGCGCCCTGACGCTGGTGCTGCGGGTCACGGCGGCCGCGACCAGCGTGGCGCTGATCCCGCCGGAGAGCAGCACCTGCGGCGGCCCGGTAGCCGGCAGCCGGGAACGCACGGCGTCGACCAGCCGTTCGCGTAGCTGCTCGGCGGCCTGGTCGATGCCCGGTGCCGACGGCCCGGCAGCGGCGTCGAGTGTCCAGTAGCGACGGGTGGTGACCCGCCCGTCCGCCCAGGTCAGCGACGTGCCCGGGGGAAGCTTGCGGATGCCGGCGTAGATCGTCCATGGCGCGGGGACGTACCGGTAGGTCAGGTAGTGGTGCAGTGCGACCTGGTCGAGCTCCTGGCTGGCATGCGGATCGGCCAGCAACGCCCGCAGCTGCGAGGCGAAGGTCAGCCGGTCGCCACTGAGCCGCCAGTACAGCGTCCGCTCGCCGGTCCGGTCGGCCGCCAGCAGCAGCTGGTTCCGGTCGCGGTCCCAGACCGCGATCGCGAATTCGCCGGTCAGCTGGGTGACGGCCGCCGTACCGTGCCGCTGGTACAGGTCGAGCAGGTCGGGTTGGGCGGTGCAGCTGACCGCGACCGCGTCCGTCGTGGCCGCGTAGTACGGCGACCGACCCGCGGAGTACGGCGACCGACTCGCCGCCCGGTCGCCGTCGGACCAGCGGGCGACGATCGCCGCTCGGTCGTCCAGGTAGCGACCGGTCTGCTGAAGGTCGTGCGGGGTGCAGGCCAGGGCGAGTTGGTCGACGCCCTCTTGGCGGCCACCCACATCACCGACAATACCGACTATTGCTGACATATTGTGACGCTAACCCGGTTGGCTGCGCCGGGTGCCGAGTTGTCGATCCGGCTCACCCGACGACGCCGTTCAGCCCGTGTCTCGTCTAGATTTCGCCGATTGGAGTTATAGATCCCTAATGTCTGGTTAGCCTGGGTCTCTCAGCGATCGCGATCGAGAGCCAGAGGTGACCACATGACCGGGCGACCTGACGATCAGGACAATCCGGAACCCGCCCGGGAGAACTGGGTTGACCTGCCCGCGCACGACCAGAGCCAGCACCGCCCCGCCACGGCGGACGACGACTGGGCCGAGTCACACCAGTGGACCATCGACCAGCAGCACGACCAATGGGCCACGACCGACCAGGCGTACGGCCAGTGGGCCACGACCGCCGACCAGCCGCAGTGGTCGGCGGACCAGCCGCAGTGGTCGGCGGACCAGCCGCAGTGGTCCGACCGGCAGCCGGGGGTCTCAGCGACCAGCCCGGTGACGTTGGCCCGATCGGGCGCCGGCGTTGGCCAGCACCGGCGGCCACCGGCCCGGCACGGTCGTCGCCGGCTGCGCCGCATCGCCCTGCTCGGCATCACCGGCCTGGTGGTCGCCGCCCTCGCCGGGGTGGCCGGGGTGGCCGTCGTCAGTCACTACTACCTCGGCGAGATCAAGCGGATCCCCGACCCGTTCGCCACGATCCCGGCCGACCAGCGGCCGGCACCGACGCCGGAAGGGCTGACCGTGCTGCTCGCCGGCATCGACAGCCTCGCCTCCAGCGCCACCGGCGCGGACTCCCCCGCCGGGCCGTACGGCCGGACCGACTCGCTGATGGTGGTCCGGATCACCGCCGACCGGGAGCGGGCGTACGTCGTCTCCATCCCCCGCGACTCGTGGGTGCCGGTCCCCGGGCACGGCAACCTCAAGATCAATTCTGCGTACGCGCTCGGTGGTGCCAGCCTCGCCGTACAGACGGTCGAGAACGTGACCGGGCTGCGCATCGACCACGTCGCCCTGATCGACCTCGTCGGGCTGCAGGACCTGACCGACGCGGTCGGTGGGGTGACCGTGGATATCCCGGCCGGGACGCCCGGACCGAGCCTGCAGTCGACCTGGCCCGCAGGACTGCAACGGCTCAACGGCGAGCAGGCCGTCCAGTACGTTCGCCAGCGCCACGGCCTGCCGGAGGGCGACTTCGACCGGATGCGCCGCCACCAGAACTACCTGCGCGCGCTGCTCGACGAGACCCTCGACCGGGACACCCTGACCAGCCCGCGACAGCTCGGCGCGCTGCTCGACGCGATCACCGCGACCGTCACCGTCGACGACGGCCTGACCAACGACAAACTCCGGCAGCTCGCCTTCGACCTGCGCAAGATCCGCAACGACGTCCGGTTCGTCACCGCCCCGGTGGCGGACACCGGGTACGTCGGCGACCAGTGGGTGATGTGGCTGGACCCTTATCAGGGTGTCGGCTTCTGGACCGCGGTGCGCGACGACACCTTGGAGCGGTACATCGAGCGGTACGGCGCCGAGCAGCTCGACTCGGTCGTCCGTTGACCGGACCGACCCACCGTCGGCCGAACCCACCTACACCCGGGTCGTCTCGCCTGACGGACGGGCCGCTGGTGCCCGGTTCGACCACCACCGGGCCAGGGCCGCGCAGACGATCAGCTGGATCTGGTGGAAGATCATCAGCGGTAGGACCAGCATGCCGAGCAGTTGCGGGCTGAACAGCACGGCCGCCATCGGCAACCCGGTGGCCAGGCTCTTCTTGGCGCCGCAGAAGACCGTCGCGGCCCGGTCGGCGTGGTCGAAGCCGAGCAGCCGGGTGACTCCGAACAACAGCCCCATCACCACCGCCAGCAGGGCACCGACGGTGGCGCCGAGAACCAGCAGCTGGCTGACGGCGATCTGCTGCCAGATCCCGGCGACCACACCGGCGCTGAACGCGGTGTAGACCACCAGCAGGATCGAGCCCCGGTCGACCACCGAGGTCAGGCTCTTGTGCCGGCCGATCCAGTCGGCGGTCCACCGTCGGGACAACTGACCGGCGACGAACGGCAGCAGCAGCTGCCCGACGATCGATCCGATCGAACCGGCGGTCAGCCGCAGGTCACCGGTGTTCTGCATGAGCAGCACGGCGAGCAGCGGGGTGAGCGCGACCCCGACGATGTTGGAGAACGACGCGCTGAACACGGCGGCCGGCACGTTGCCCCGGGCGATCGAGGTGAACGCGATCGACGACTGCACCGTCGAGGGGACCACGCAGAGGAAGAGGACCCCCTGGTAGAGGTCGGCCGGCAGCAGTTGCGGGCTGATCACCGCGACGGCCAGGCCGAGCAGCGGGAAGACCACGAAGGTGGTGCTCAGCACCACGGTGTGCAGGCGCCAGTGCCGGGCGCCGGCGAGGGCCGCCGCCGGGGCGATCCTGGCCCCGTGCAAAAAGAACAGCAGGGCGATGCCGACGCTGGCGACGACACCGGCGACCGAGGCGGCGGTGCCGCGGACCGGGAGCAGCGCGGCGAGCGCCACGACGGCGAACAGCATCGCGATGAACGGGTCGATGATCAGCCAGCGGGGCCAGCGCATCCGGGTGCTCCAGGTGAACAGGGGGCGGTCCACCCATTCTGAGCGGCTGCCGATCAGCGGGAAAGCTGATCAACGCACTGACTGTCATCGCGTAACGCGATAACATGCAGGTCGTGTACGAGCCCGTCCAGCTGCGCAGCTTCCTGGCGGTGAGCCAGTTGCTGAGCTTCACCCGGGCCGCCGAGCGGCTCGGTCTGCGGCAGTCCACGGTCAGCGCGCACGTACGGCGGTTGGAGGAGACGGCCGGGCGGCCGCTGCTGCTGCGCGACACGCACACCGTGCAGCTGACGGTGGACGGCGAAGCGATGATCAGCTTCGCCCGGGACATTCTCGACGCGCACGACCGGGCCCGCCGGCATTTCAGCACCACGGTGGTACGCGGCAAGCTGCGGCTCGGCGTCTCCGAGGACCTGATCTCCAGCTATCTGCCGGACGTGCTGCAGACCTTCCGCCGCCGCAACCCGCTGGTCGACGTCGAGCTGACCGTGGCGCTGAGCGGCACACTGCACCAGTTGCTGGACGCCCGGGCACTCGACCTGGTCTTCGCCAAACGTCTGACGGGCCAGTCCCGGGGCACCCTGGTCTGGCGTGACCGGCTGGTCTGGCTGGGCGCGGCGGACCAGCCGACGCCGCCGCGGCGGGCCGTCGGGGAACCGGTGCCGCTGGTGGTCTACCCGCCACCGAGCATCTCCCGGGCGCAGGCGCTCGCCGCGCTCTCGTCGGCCGGTCAGCCGTGGCGGATCGCCTGCACCAGCGGCAGTCTCGGCGGGCTGGTGGCCGCCGCCCGCGCCGGTCTCGGCCTGCTGCCGCACTCGGCCCGGCTGGTGCCGGTCGGCCTGACCCCGGTGGCCCCGGCCGATCTGCCGCCGCTGGGCGAGGTGGAGTTCATCCTGCTGTCCCGTCCGGACGCCGATCCGGCGGTGGCGACGGCGGTCAGTGAGGCGGTCGGGGCCGCCGGTCGGCCGGCCGTCGGCGGTCGGGGGCGGACTCCGCGTACCGCCGGCTGACCCCAGGCCGGACCGCAGTTCGACGGATCTTGCTGCAAGCTGAGACCAGATCTTGCAGCCCGATCCGGGACCGCCATCTGAAACCCTAAGCTCCCGGCCGAAACAAGCTGTTCACAGCGAGACATCTGATTGTTACCCTCACCACACGCCTGGAAGTGCTTGCGAACCTTGCAGGATCTTTCAGGGCCAGGCCCTGCTGCCTGCCTCCTCGCAGGCAAGCCATCACCAGCATTGGAGCGCTGATGTCCGTGCCCGGATCGACCGTGTCCAGACCGGTGGCCACCGCCGTGGCGGCCGTCCTCGGGATCCCGTTGGCCGTCACCCTGACCGCGCCCGCCACCGCCACCGCAACGCCCCGCGCAGCGGCCCCGGCCGCGACCGCCGAGACGACCGCCACCGCTGTCGGCAACGGCGACGCGATCGTGCACCTGTTCCAGTGGCGGTGGAACTCCATCGCCGAGGAGTGCGAGACAACACTCGGCCCGGACGGCTGGGGTGGGGTCCAGGTCTCCCCACCGCAGGAGCATGTGGTGCTGCCCAGCGCGGAGGGCGCCAGCTACCCGTGGTGGCAGGACTACCAGCCGGTCTCGTACCGGATCGACCAGACCCGGCGCGGCGACCGGGCCGACTTCGTCGACATGGTCGAACGCTGCCGGGACCAGGGCGTCAAGATCTACGTCGACATGGTGCTCAACCACATGAGCGGCACCGGATCGGTCGGCAGCGGGCCGGGCAGCGCCGGCACCGTCTACCGCAAGTACGGCTATCCCGACCTGTTCGGCGACGGCTCCGGAGACAGCTACGGCTACGCCGACTTCGGCCCCTGCTACCGCACCATCAGCAACTGGGGCAGCAAGACCGAGGTGCAGGACTGCGAGCTGCTCGACCTGGCCGACCTCAACACCGCCGACCCGGAGGTACGCCGCAAGATCGCCAAGTACATGAACTCGGTGATCGCCCTCGGCGTAGCCGGGTTCCGGGTGGACGCCGCCAAGCACGTCCAGGAAGCCCACCTGGCGGACATCATCTCCCGGCTGGACGACGTGCCCGGCTTCGGCGGCCGGCCCGACCTGTTCCACGAGGTGTACGGCGACGCCACCATTCCGTACACCGCGTACGCGCCGTACGGCAAGGTCACCAACTTCGACTACCAGCGGGCGGTCGCCGCGGCCTTCCGCGACGGCAACATCGCCCAGCTGGCCAGCCTGCCGGACTACGGCGGGCTGACCGGCGACCAGGCTGTCGTCTTCATCGACAACCACGACACCCAGCGAGCCACCCCGACGCTCACCTACCAGGACGGCGACCGCTACTACCTGGCCGACGCGTTCATGCTGGCCCACCCGTACGGGACCCCGCAGTTGATGTCCAGCTACGCTTTCGGCCCGGTGGTCGCCCAGGGCCCGCCCAGCACCGGCGACGGCACCACGCTGCCGACCGACTGCGCCAGCGCCGAGTGGATCTGCGAGCACCGCGACGAACAGGTCGCCGGAATGGTCGGTTTCCGCAACGCCACCGCCGGCGCCGGCATCGGCGGCGTCGTCACCGACGGCAACGGCCGATTCGGCTTCGCCCGCGCCGACCGCGGGTACGCCGCGTTCAACGCGACCGGCAGCACCTGGAGCCGCAGCTTCGCCACCGGCCTGCCGGACGGCCGGTACTGCAACGTGGCCCGGGGCACCTACCGGGCGGACAGTGGCACCTGCACCGGTGGCACGATCGCCATCACCGACGGCGGCTTCCACGCCGACATCCCGGCGAACCGGGCGGTGGCACTGCACGTCGCGGCGCGGCTCGACTGCACCGACCCGGCCGGCTGCGGCCCGGTCGACCCGCCCCCGGGCGACGGCACCCCGGTCACCGCCGCCGTGCAGACCACACCCGGCCAGCAAGTACGGGTGGTCGGCTCACTGCCCGAACTCGGCTCCTGGGACCCGGCCGGCGCGGCGCCACTGAACACCGACGCGGCCAGCTACCCGACCTGGACCGGCTCCGTCGACGTCCCGGACGGTACGGCGTTCGAGTGGAAACTGGTCAAGGTGGCGTCGAACGGCGCGGTCGAGTGGGAAGCTGGCGCGAACCGCACCGGCGTCGGCGGCACCCCGCTCACCGCCATCTGGGGCCAGCCCGGCTCCGGCGGAGAGCAGCCGGGCACCGTCGCGGTCACCTTTGACGTCACCTCGACCACCTGGTACGGCCAGGACGTCCTGGTCGTCGGCTCGGTCCCGGCGCTGGGCTCGTGGGACCCGACCCGGGCGGTCGCCCTCGCTGCGGACGACTACCCGGTCTGGTCGGGCAGCGTCACGCTGCCGGCCGGTGAGTCCTTCGAGTACAAATACGTCAAGCGGGCACCGGACGGCACCGTCGACTGGGAGTCGGGCGGCAACCGCAGTGCCACCCCGGCCGGCGACGCGACGACCCTCACCGACACCTGGCGATGACCAAGCGGTGTACGGCGGACCGGCTCCGCGCGGTCCGCCGTACACCCGGTGGCCGAGCTGATAGCCTCGGCCCAGGTGGACGGACCGGCTGCGGACGCCTGCCGTTCGGGAGGTCACCGGTGCGAATCGGGCCGCGGGTAGCAACCGTCGTAGTCAACTACCGGCACTACGACGACACTGTTCGTTGCCTCACCTCGCTGCAGGCCAGTGACACCGCCGACCAGCGGGTGATCGTCGTCGACAACACCGAACAGGAGCACCACGGGCCCGATCTCACCGACCTGCTGGATCCGGCCGTGGAGGTCGTCTCGGCCGGTGACAACGTCGGCTTCGCCGCCGGCTGCAACATCGGGATCCGGGCCGCTCTGACGTCGTCCGCCGAGTTCGTCTGGCTGCTCAACCCGGATGCGGTCGTCAGCGCGGAGACGTTGACGCGCCTGCTGCAGACCGCCGAGGAGCACCCGGACGCAGGGATCGTCGGCAGCCGCATCCTCGACGGCGGACACCCGGCCCGCATTCTGTTCAACGGCGGCGTGATCAAGGGCCACGGGTCCACGTACCACGCCGACGCCGGGGTGTTCGATCCGGCCGCGCCGGACGGGACGGTACGCGACGTCGACTACGTCACCGGCGCGTGTTTCCTGATCCGGCGGGAGACGCTACGCCAGATCGGTCTGCTCTCCGAGGACTACTTTCTCTACTACGAGGAGACCGACTACTGCCTGCGTGCCCAGCAGGCCGGCTGGCGCACCGTCCTCGCGCCCTACGCCCGGGTCTGGCACTACAAGCGGTCGGCCGGCAGGTACCCGCCGCCGTACTACGTCTACTACATGTGCCGGAACCGGTTGCACTTCAGCAAGCGGTTCTTCACCGCCTCGCTGAGCGAGATCGAGTCGGAGCTCGAGGCGTTTGCCACCTGTTGGCTCCAGCAGGTCGCCACCCATGCCCCGCAGTTGCGCGTCGGCTACGAGAAGCTCGTCGAACTGGCTCTCGCCGACGGCCGGGACGGTCGCCTCGGCCGCCGCGACGACATCGACGCACTCGTCTGCGGCTAGCCGGAGACGACGAGCCCGATCACCAGCCGGAGACGAGCGGATCGCCAGCCGCGCCGGGCCCGACGGCTCGCCAACCAGATTTGACGCGGTTGCTGTCGCTTCGCCGCCGATCACCCCGTTGATCCAGTAAAGTTGCTGTTCAGCCACCCCCTGAGCCCCGACTACGCACCGCCCGGCCGACGAGGCCCACGGCGCACCCGCGGAGACGGACTTGAGCAGATACTCCTACAGCTTCGAGCCGGAGGACACCAACAACACCGCCGCCGCCGTCTACCGGCTGGCGGCGAGCGGTGGCCCCCGGGTACTCGACCTCGGTTCGGGGCCGGGCGTCGTCTCCGGCATGCTCGCCACCGTCGCGGGGCGCACCGTCACCTGCGCCGACGTCGACACCGAGGCGCTCGCCGAGGCCCGGGCCGGCGGCGTACAGGAGACGGTGGTCGTCGACCTGCGGGAACCGGACTGGCCCGGCGTGCTGGCCGGCCGCGAGTACGACGTGGTGATCCTCGCCGACGTACTGGAGCACCTGATCGAGCCGGGTGCCGTGCTGCGCACGCTGCGGGACGACAAGATCCTCGCTCCGGACGGCCTCCTGGTCGTCAGCTTCCCGAACATGGCGCACGAGTCGATCATCATCCAGTTGATGACCGGCAACTTCGAGTACACCAGGACGGGCCTGCTGGACTCGACCCACCTGCGCTTCTTCACCCGGACCAGCATGCAGACGCTGCTCGAGTCGAACGGGTTCCTGGTCAGCGCGACACACCGGACGATCCGGTCCGCCGAGCAGACTCCGCACCGGGCCCGCGCCTTCGAGATCAGCGCCGAGCTGCGCCGGGTGGTGGCCCAGCTCGGAGCGGAGGCCGAGACCTACCAGTACGTCGTGGAGTGCCGGCCGTCCACCGAAGCGGTCCGGATCAGCCTGACCGAGCAGCGGCTCACCGCCGAGCATTCGGCCCACCTCGACGCGCTGGCCGTCAACGAGCGGCTGGCCGCGCAACTCGACGACCTGCAGCACCGGCACCGGCAGCTGGACGAGCAGTTCCGCCTCGCCCAGGACCTGGTCGGCCAGGAACGACTCGACGCGCTGCAGGCCCGTGAGACGCTGCGCCGGGCCGAGCAGGAACGGACGCAGTTCCAGGCAAAGCTGAAGGACTCGCAGCAGAAGGTCAAGGAACTGCAGGAGACGGCCACCAGGCTGCAGACCCGGATCAACAAGATGACCAACAGCAACACGTACCGGGCCGCAAAGATGGTCCGGTACGTGTTCCGGCCGAACGAGGGCCTGCGGGCCGTCAAACGCCGACGGAGCCGGTCGACCAACCGACGCGCCACGGCCGGCACCGGTGCCGGTGCCGACAGCTCGGAGGGCCGCAGGGCGCCGGCCACCAACGTGCCGGCCCAGTTTCGGGGGCTGACCGCTGATCCGGTGCTGTGCGACGCCTACCGGCGGGCCTGCGGGCAGGACCGGTTCCACCGCTCGGACGCGGCGAAGGTGGTGTTCTGCGTCTCCACCGTCGACCTGGACGCCGGCCGTGGCGACCTCTACGTCGCCGTCGGAATCGGCCGCTACCTGCAGCGACACGGCTACGAGGTCGCGTACCTGCCGGCGGAGCGCTGGACGGACCTGCCGCCGGAGACCGACGTGGCGGTCGCCATGATCCCGACGTTCGACCCGCTGACCGTACCGGACCGCTGCCGGATCGTCGCCTGGGTCCGCAACGAGACCGACCGCTGGCGGGAGCATCCGCACCTCGCCCTGTTCGACACGGTGGTCGCCTCCTCGTCCGCTTCGGTCAGCCGGCTGCGCGAGCACTACGACGGGCCGGTCGGGTTGCTGCCGCTCGGGGTGGACACTGAGCTGTTCACCCTGCCCGGTGCCGACCAGGTCCGCGGTGGCGCGGTGACGACGGTCAACTCGTGGGGCCGGGAGCGGCACCTGTACCAGTGCCTGCGCGGGGTGGACATCACCTTCCCGTTCGTCGTCTTCGGCGAGCAGCGCGGGCTGAATCCGTACTTCTCCCGGTACGCCGGCGGCCCGACCAGCTATTTCAACCTGCCGGGCCTGTACCGGCGGGCGCTGCTGGTGCTCGACGACCTCAACCACACCACCCGGCCGTACGGCAACGTCAACTCCCGGCTGCTGGAGAGCCTGGCGGCGGGCGCGCTGCCCCTGACGAACTGCCGGATCGGACTTGCCGAACTCGGGCTGGCGGAGCTGCCCACGTACAGCGACGCGGCCGGCCTCGGCGACCTGATCGCCCGGCTGACCGGCGACCCCGCCGGCACCGTCGCGCTGGCCGGCCAGCTGTCCGCAGTGGTACGCGAGCGGCACTCGTTCGCCCGCCGGGCGGCGGACCTGCACGCGGTGATCGGCGGCCTGGACCCGCAGCCGCGCCGGGCCAACAGCCGGTTCGTCGGCACGTACCCCTACTACCTGGACAATCCGTACCAGCAGCTGCTGATGTCGGGTCTACGCGACGTCGGGGTGCGGTGGTTCCCGGTCGCCGACGCCGTCCGGGTCTCCGCCGCCCCGCACCTGGCCGCCGGTCGGCTGGACAACTACGTGCTGCACGTGCACTGGACCGACCCGATCGTGCACCCGGCCACCGACGCCCAGCAGGCGGCGGCGCGGCTGGCCGAGTTCAAGAACCGGATCGCCGACCTACGGCGTCGGGGCGGCCGGCTGATCTGGACCATCCACAACGTCTTTCCGCACGAGTGGAAGTTCCCGGAGGTGGAGAAGGAACTGGCCCGGTACCTCGCTGCCGAGGCCGATGTCGTGCACCTGCTCTGCCCGGAGACGGTGGCGGCGACCGCGCCACACTATCCGTTGCCGCCGGAGAAGGTCCGGATCGTGCGGCACAGCAGCTACCTCGGGGTGTATCCCGACTCGGTGAGTCGACTCGCGGCCCGTCGCCGGTTCGGGTACGCCGCAGACGACCACGTCCTGCTGTTCTTCGGTGGGATCCGACCGTACAAGGGGGTCAGCGAACTGCTCGACGCGTTCAACGCGGCCGGTGAGCAGGATCCCCGGTTGCGGCTGGTCGTCGCGGGGGCGCCGAAACGGCTCGACCCGCGCGACGGGCTGGCCGAACGCTGCGACGGTGACCCCCGGATCACCGCGATGTTCGATCCGGTCCCGGACGACGAGGTCCAGTTCTACTTCAAGGCCTCGGACACAGTGGTGCTGCCGTACCGCACGGTGCTCAACTCGGGCAGCTTCCATCTGGCGGTCTCGTTCGGCCGCCCGGTGGTGGCGCCCCGGGTGGGCGCGTTGACCGCACTGCTCGATCCGGCGTACACCATCGGCTTCGATCCGGCGGCCCGCGACGGGCTGACCGACGCCCTGCTGGCCTCGACCAATCTGCGCGGCAGACACGTGGAACTGGCGGCCCGGGCCGCCGCCCGCAGCTACCAGTTCGGCGACATGGCCCGTGACTACGCCAAGATGGTCACCGAACTGTTCGAGGCCCCACCCCTCGACTGAGCCGGTGGCCTTGGCGACCGCCCGTGCACTGGGCTGCCTACCAATGTGGAGGGCACATAGGATGATTACTACGATCGACCGGTGATAATCCGACGTACCGCCCAGGTTGTCCTGATCGGACTACTGGGCGTAATCATCCTGCCTGGAACCCCGCCCGCCGGCGCCGACGAGACCACCGAGAACCTGCGGATGCAGCTGGTCCTGGACGTCAGCGGCTCGATGCGGGAGCCCGACATGAACGGCCAGACCCGGATGGCCGTCGCCCAACGCGCGTTCAACGAGGTCGTCGACGCCGTGCCGGCCGGCACCGACCTGGGCATCCGCGTCCTCGGTGCCACCTACCCCGGCGACGACAAGGCACTCGGCTGCCAGGACACCCAGCAGATCGTGCCGGTCGAGCCGGTCGACCGTGACCAGGCGAAGGCCGCGATCGCCAGTCTGCGGCCCACCGGCTTCACCCCGATCGGGCTGGCGCTGCGGGAGGCGGCCAAGGATCTCGGCTCCGGTGAGACCGCCCGCCGCATCGTCCTGATCACCGACGGCGAGGACACCTGCGCCCCGCCCGACCCGTGCGACGTAGCCCGGGAACTCGCCGCCCAGGGCACCCGGCTGATCGTCGACACGCTCGGCCTCACCCTCGACGACAAGGTCCGTCAGCAACTGGTCTGCATCGCCGGGGCCACCGGCGGCACGTACACCACCGCGCAGAGCGCCGACCAGCTCGCCGACCGGATCAACCAGCTGGTCGACCGGGCCCAGGACACCTACACCCAGACCCCGGAGCTGGTCACCGGCAGCACCGACTGCACGGCGGCACCGCTGCTCGCGGCAGGTGTCTACACCGACCGGGAACGCTTCGAGGAGCACCGCTGGTACCGCGTACCGATCCGAGCGGACCAGGAGTTGCGCGCCTCGGTGAGCATCGCGCTGGACCGACCGGTGAACCGGGACTACGGGATCCTGCTCCGCGCGGTCCATCCCAACGGCCGTGAACTGGTCCGGGGTACCGACGCCGGCAGCGGCCGGACCGACGTACTGTCCACCGGCCTGCGCTGGTCCGCCGGCCCGGAAGACGACCGGGCGGACGACACCGACCAGGCCGACGGCACCGACCAGGCCGACGGCACCGACCGGGCCGACGCCGACCGGGCCGACGACCCCGATGGAACTGCTGACCTGGCCGGTACTCCGTCCGCCGCCGCGCCGACGGCCGCCGGCGTGGAGCCACCGCCCTCCGAGGTCTGCCTGGTGGTCAGCAACTCGTTCGCCGCCGTCGGCGGGGCCGGTGACGCCCCGGGCATGCCGATCGAGCTCACCGTCGATCTGGTCGCCGCCTCCCCCACCCCGGAAAGCCCGGGCCTGGGCCGCGGCTGGCTGCTGCTGATCGTGCTCAGCCTCGCGGGGCTGGTCACCGGAGTCCTCGCCGGCTGGCTGACCCGCTGGTGGACCACTGTCTGGAAGGAGAGCTGAGTTGACCCGCCGTACATTCCGGCTGACCCGCACCGGCCTGGCCGTCGGTGCCGCTGGCGCCGCCGTCCTTCTCGTCGCGACCCCGGCGGCGGCCGACGGCCCCACCCCGGCACCGGCGGAGGCCACTCTCACCAAGGCCGGTACGTCGTTCCTCACCGCCGCGGCGGTCCACATCGACCAGCCGGTCCGGGTCTCCGCCGCGACCGGCGAGTACCTGTACTGGTCGTTCCCGGCCCAGGCCGGCCAGACCAGCTCGATCGCGGCAACCGTGACCCTCGCCGACCCGGCGACGCGCAGCGGCGCGTCGACCTGGACCATCGACGTGTTCGACGGGCTGCGCCGCCGCCAGCCGTGCACCGCGGGCATGCAGGCACCCGTCGGCTCCGCCACCGACCGGCAGGTACGGGCGGGCTGCGTACTGCGGCAGGTCCGGGCCTGGGCGGAGCCGTGGTCCGCCGATCCACTACCCGGCACCTACTACGTCCGGCTCTCCGTCACCGACCTGCCGGAGCAGGACCTCGGTCTGCCGGTGCAGGTCGAGCTGCAGGTGAGCGCCGACGTGTCGGGCGACACCAGCCCGGAGGGCGGCCGGCTGGCGGCGCCGCTGACGCCGACCGTACGGCAGGGGGCGGTGCTCGCCAGCGATGCCGTTGCCGGCGACCCGGTCGCCGCCGGACAGGTCAGCGATGAGTCCTGGTGGGAGGGCGTCGTCGGCTGGTTCAGCGGCTGGTTGCCCGGCCTGACGAGTCGGTGGATCTGGACGGTGGCCGGTGGTGTACTGGCCGCCGTCGGTGGCGTGGTCGGCTTCGGGCTGACCCGCCGGCCGCGTCGCCGGACCGGCCCCGCCGCAGCCGGCTGACCTGCTGACCGGTTGCGGGCTCCGGCGGCCCAGCCGGTGGACTCGGTCGGCCCGGCCGACGGCACGGTCAGCCGGCGGCCGCCAGCCGGCGCATCGGTTCGGCCGGCAGCCGGCGTCCGACCGCCACCACCGGCCGTCCGGCGGGCCTACCGTCACCCGCACCGGCGGCGGCCGGGTCGATCTCGGTCAGCAGCCGGCGGAACAGCGTCGGGCGGTCCACCCGGATCACGGTGCTGCGCCCACTGCGCTCGACGACCGTGTGCGGCAGCGCCAACGCCGGCGCGGCACTTCGCAGCAGCGCCGCCGCCGGGGTGCTCACCGAGATGGCGAGCACCCCGGCGGTCCGGTCCGCCGGAGCCAGTAGCGCGGCCATCCGCCAGACGGCCAGCGCAGCGGGGTAGTGCGCGGCCGCCAGTCCGGGACTGCCGAGCATCCGCCGCCCGTCGCGCCACGCGCCGGCCAACGCCCGCAACACCCGGTGGTACCCGTCCGAGGACACCTCGACCCTGGTCAGCGACGTGGCTGCACCGACCGGGCTGGTCACCGACCAGGTGATCGTGGACAGCAGGCGAGCGGTCCGGGCCGCCGCTGCCGGCTGCTCGGTCTGCGCCACCGGTAGCTGCCGGTCCGCGGTGGCCGGCGCCGCCCCCAGCCGACGCCAGCCGACCGGCCGCCGTTCGTTCCAGCAGAACGCGGCCTCCAGCAACGGGTACGCGCCGAGCGGGCCGGCCGCGACGGCGCGCAGCACCTTCTCGGTGCCACCACCGGGCCGGTTACCCGCCCCGGGGCAGGCGTCGCCGGCACCGCCACTGCCAGCCGTGGTCGGTAGGGTCATGACTGAACTCCTCTGCCACGTTCACGGACGCGCCCGCCAGGGGCGCACAGGTCAACTTGCCGGGATGGACCGCTCCGCCACGAACCGGCCCTGCTGGACGCGGAACGCCCAGACCACCACCGACGACGCCACCAGCTCACCGGTGCCGGTCCAGGCGATCCGGGTGGTGACCCCGGGCGCGTCGTAGTCGTCGACGAACGCCGCCATCGCGGCCCGGTCACCATGTCCGGCCTGGATTCCGGCGAGAAACACCGTCGCCGCGTCGTACGACTCGGCGGAGTTGGTGCCCGGCTCCACCCCGAAGCGTTCCCGGTAGCGCTGCGGGAACTCGGCCCCGGCCCGCTCCGGCGGCAGGCAGGGGCAGGTGATCACCACCCCGGTCTCGGCGTCGTCGCCGGCCTCGCGGAGAAAGCCGTCCGCCTTCGCCCCGTCACCGGCGACGAAGGTCGCCGGGATGTCGGCCGCGCGGAGCTGGCGGCGCAGCCGACCGGCTTCCGCGTAGTAGCCGCCGTAGAAGACCACGTCGGCGTCGGCCGAACGGATCTGCCCGACGACCGCACTGAAGTCGGTCGCGCCGGCGGCGACCGTCGCCCGCTGCACCACCTTGGCGCCGAGTCCGGCGGCCACCTGGTCGGCCAGCCCCTGGCCGTACGCCCCGCCGTCGTCGACGACGAACACCGCCGTGCCGCCCAGCGCCTGGTCGATGTACCGACCGACGGCACGCCCCTGCGCGGCGTCGTTGCCGACCAGCCGGTGGAAGGTGGACCAGCCGCGTTCGCTCAGTTCGGTACGGGTCGCCGAGGTGGTGATGGTGGCGACGCCACCCTGGTCGAAGATCGGCAGTGCCGCTTCGGCCTCGCCGGAGAAACCCGGACCGACCACCCCGATGATGCGCGCGTCGTTGACGATCTGCTGGGCCAGCGCGGGGGCCTGCTTCGGGTCGCCCTGCGAATCGAACTCGACCAGCTCCACCGGGCAGTCCGGATGCTCCGCCCGGTACTGGTCGAAGGCCAGGCGGGCTCCGTCGCGGACGTTGCCGCCGAGATCGGCCGAGTCGCCGGAGAGCGGGCCGAGGACCGCGATGCGGCTGCCGCAGGCGCTGGCCGGTGCCGTCTGCTCGCCGCCGCCGGCAGCGACGCATCCGGTCAGCACCGACAGCAGGCCGAGCACCGCCGTCGGCCGCAGCAACGTGCGCACGTCCACCTCCTGGACCCGGTCGGACCCGCCTATCCTGCTGGTAGGAGCGTGAGATTTTGATGAGACGGTTGATCTCGGGCGCGGTGCTGACCCTCACCGGGTTGGTCCTCACCGGGTGCAGTGACCCCGGGGCCGGGACCCCGGCGGGTGTCTCCGCCGCGCCGTCGTCCACCGCGACCGGCACCGCGTTGTACGCGGTCGACTCCCGGACGCTGGACGAAATCGTCATCGACGCGCAGGGGTTCGTGCTGTACCGGTCCGACCGGGACACCGCGGCACCGACCTGGTCCGCCTGCGAGGGACAGTGCCGGCAATCCTGGCTTCCGGCCCCCTGCGAGGGCGAGGTACGGGTGGAGGGGATCGACCGGCAGCTGGTCGGCTGCTTCGACCGGTCCGACGGAACCCGGCAGCTGAGCCTGGCCGGCTGGCCGCTGTACGGGTACGCCGGTGACCGGATGCCCGGCGACGCGAACGGTCACGGCCAGTCGGGCAGCTGGTTCGCGATCCGCCCTGACGGCGGCAACGCGGTCTACGTGCCCTGATCGGGTGCTCCCGGCACGCTGGCCTGTCCGCTCGGGCATACCGCCCTACCCGCCCTGACCGCCGGGCAGCCGCAGCCGGGCCTCGGCACCGCCGCCTTCGGCGTTGACCAGCCGCAGCTGTCCGCCGTGCAGTTGCGCCACCCAGCTGGCGATGGCCAGCCCGAGCCCGGTGCCGTCCTCGGTGCCGCTGCGGAACCGCTGCTCGGGCGCGGCGGCGACGGCTTCGCTGAGCCCGGTGCCACGGTCGCGTACCCGTACCGTCGGCGGTCCAGGGGTGACCTCGAGCCGGATCTCGGCCGGCTGGTCGGCGGCCCGACCGTGCTGGACCGCGTTCTGAATCAGGTTGCGCAGCGCGATCCGGACCAGCGCCGGGTCGCCGTACGCCACCACCGCCTCGGTGACCGGCACCGCGCGGTGCGGCGCGACGACGGTGTCGGTCAGCACCTCCTCGGCCAGTTGGTCCAGGCGAAACAGCTCGCGGCGCAGGTCGCGCAGGCCGGCGACGAGCTGGGCCCGGGTGAGCAGGACCGAGACCGAGTCGGCGAGCCGGTCGGCGGAGCGCACCACCTGGCGCAGCGCCGCCGGGCGGCGCTGCGGCTCGGCCAGCGCGGTCTCGGAGACGGCACGGATCACGGTCAACGGGGTGCGTAGCTCGTGCGCGGCGTCGGCGACGAACCGTTCCTGCTGGTTGAGCGCGTCGGCGATGGGCTCGGTGCCGCGGCGGGCGAGCAGGTAACCGCCGGCGCAGGCCAGCGCGGTGAAGCTGACGCCGCCAGCGACCAGGGCCAGGGCCAGCCGCCGGTTGGCGGTCTCGGCCGGCCCGGTGTCACCGAGCACGACGACGGCGCCGGCAACCGCCCCGGTGACGGCGTGCTCGAACGGTACGGCGAGCAGTGGGGTGGAGGTTTCGGCGGTGTCGCCGACCCCGCCGGCGAGCTCGGTGCCGGAGGTCCAGACCGTCCGGGCCGGCGCCAGCAGGTTGTCCGGCGGTACGACCGGCAGCCGGGCCGGATACGCGAAGACCAGGCTGAGGTCGGCCCGGCCGGCCTCGTAGACGTAGACGGCGGTGGTGCCGTTGGCGACCGCGTTGTCGAACAGTTTGTCGAGCTGCAGCGCCCCGGACTCGTAGTAGAGCAGGGCGGCGGCGGTGCTGGCGGTACGCCGCAGCTCGGCGGCGACCACCTCGTCGCGCTGCCGCCCGTCGACCAGCAACGCGACGGCACCCATCCCGGCCAGGCCGACCACGTTGATCGCCATCACCAGCAGCGTGATCCGGATCCGCAGGTTACGCAGCCGGTCGGCGGTCTGCAGCGGCTTGCCACCCCGCCGATCGCGGCGGTTCACGACGGCACCCCGCCAATTCGGCCGGCGGTCACGACGGCGCCCCGCCAACCCGGTAGCCGACCCCGCGTACGGTGTGAATCAACTGCGGCTCGCCGAGCTTGCGGCGCAGCTGGGCGACCACCGCGTCCACCACGTTCGAGCTGGGGTCGGCGAGCTCGTCCCAACAGTGTTCGAACAGGTCGCTGCGGCTGGCCACCGCCGGGCGCCGGACCAGCAGCATTTCAAGTACGGCGAACTCCTTGCGGGTGAGCGTCAGCAGGACGCCGGCGCGGCGCACCTCCCGGCGGGCGGCGTCGACCTCCAGATCCGCCACCCGCAGCAGCGGTGGGGTGGTGGCGCCACGGCGTCGGCAGAGCGCCCGGACCCGCAGCACCAGTTCGGCGGTGACGAAGGGCTTCACCACGTAGTCGTCGACGCCGGCCTGAAACCCGGCGATCCGGTCCCCGGCGCTGTCCAGCGCGGTGAGCACCAGGGCCGGTGTGGTGAGCCCGGCCCGCCGTCGGTGGCCGAGCTGGTGCAGTGAGTCGCCTTCCGGAAGGATCCGGTCGAGCACCAGGCAGTCGTAGTCGTTGATGCTCATGCTCAGGTCGGCCTGGCTCCAGTCGGCCGCCTGGTCGACGGCGGATCCGCCGGAGCGCAGCGCGGTGACGACGGCACTGCGTACCTCGGGGTCGTCCTCGACCACCAGCACCCGCATGCGGGCGAGGCTAGCAAGCCGCCGTCACCAGCGCGTCTTCGACGAGGGTCAACCCGAGGACGCGCACCGGTCGCCGTTGAGCAGGAAGTCCGTCGGCGGCGGGTTGCTCGCCGAGTGCCTGACCACGAAACCGAGCTGTACGCTGCCGCCGGCCGGGATCCGGCTGTTCCACGGCGTGTTGGTGACGGTGATGTCCGGCGGGACCAGGTCGACCGGTAAGGGCCCGGCCCGACCGTCGCCGCAGATCGGGCGCGGCAACCCAGCCACTGCCCAGGCCCCAATACACAACGAAGCCTGCCGATGCATCGACAGGCCGGGCAGCGCTGTCGGACAGATCGGCGTCGCGGTCCTGACTTGTTGGCGATTCCCCGCCGTAACAATCGAGGACTAGCGTGGGGACGGGGAGGGCAACCCCCGTCCCCACCATCAGTTGCTGAACACGCACGAGCGGTCTGGCGTCCGGGTCGTGCGTGACGCGCGGGAGCCGGGCCACGCGAGTGGCTCTGGTTCCACCTCCTCTCGACAGGTGGTGCGCGGGCTGGCGGCGGAGTCCGGGCTTGGCCCGCCGCCAGCCTCGGGAGCTGTGCGGTTGACACGGTGATGTCGCCATCGCCGCGCCACGCGTCGACTACTTCAACGTGGGCACATCCATCGATGGAAGCGCTCCCATGCAGGGACTGTAGCCTGAGTCACGAGTTTGCGAAAGTCCGGCGGCTGATCAGCTCACGAAATGAAGGTGTGATGAGGCGTTCACGCCCATGTTCACCGGCCGAACTGCTGAACCGCCGTGGTTGCCCCGGCGACGATCAGCAGCGCATCCGGCGGGATCAACGTCTCAGGTCCCGCGTACCTCAGCTGCCGGTCCCGCTCCTTGATCCCGACCACCGTGATGCCGTACCGCTGACGTAGCCGGCACTCGGCCAACGTCCGGCCGGCGGCGTCCGGCGGGGCGCAGACCTTGGCGATGGCGAACCCGTCGTCGAACTCGATGAAGTCGAGCATCCGACTGGCCAGCAGGCGGGCTACCCGGTCACCCATCGCCGCCTCCGGAAGGATCACATGGTGCGCGCCGACCGAGGCGAGGATCCGGCCGTGCTTGGCGGTGACCGCCTTCGCCCAGACCTCCGGGACATCCAGCTCGGTCAGCGCCACCACGGTGAGGATGCTGGCCTCGACGTCCGAGCCGATGCCGACCACCGCGCGGGAGTAGTCGGCGACGCCACACTGGCGCAACGCCTGGTCATCGGTTGAATCCGCCTCGACCACCCTCGGCAGCCGCTCGGACCAGCGATGCACCCGTTTGGGATGCTCGTCGATGCCCAGCACGTCGTGGCCGAGGCGGAGCAGAGACTGGGCGACCTGACCACCGAACCGGCCGAGGCCGATCACCACCACGCTGTCGGCGTCCGGCGGCCCGACCGGGGAATCGTCATCTCTCACCGAAGATCCGTCCGACGCTACGACTTTCCCGCTTTTCCTCATACGCACTGTAGTCAGCCGCTAACCTCGGCGCAGCGATACCGACCCCTGACGACTTGTCGTACGCCGTCGAACGCAGAAAGTGGACATCACCGAAAGTCGTTGGCTGGTAACGGATTTTTCCAGCTCAGTCAGGATTGTCGAGGTGTTGATGCCGGTGACCAATCCGGTAAGCTTGCCGGCGGTCTTCGCCAGGCGGCGCCCACCGGTGCCGGCGGTGACCGCCGCCCAATCGCCCTCCGGGGTGAGCCGGGGAACCACGTTTCCACCGGGGTGAATCCGCGCCAGCGGTAGGGATCGTTCCGTCCCGAACCCGTCAGCTAACTCGGTCGGCGGCCAAGGAAAGGAACAGGATGACCGCACCCCTCCGCCGGCGGATTCCGACGGCCGCGGCCCTCGCCGCCGTCGCCGCCCTGCTCGCTGGGTTCGTCGTAGTGTCGCCAGCCGCCGCTCAGGATCCGGATGACGAAGGCGCCCCGCCACTGCTCAGCGAAGTGCTCGAATCGACCGGCCGGGGCTTCGTCGAAGCCAAGGCGGCGGTCGACGAGTCCCGCAAACGCCAGTTGAAGCTCAACCTCGAGTTGGAAAAGGTCGAGGAACGGATTTCCGCGCTGACCCCACAGATCGGCCAGGTCGCCTCCAACTCGTACCGTCTCGGCCGGATCACCCCGGTGATGGTCCTGCTCAACAGCGCGGACCCGGACGAGTTGCTGGAACGCGCCGAAGGCCTGGACATGATCGCCATGCACGACAACAAGCGGATTCGGGAGCTCAACGAGGCACGCGAACAGGCAGCTCGGGCAGTCGCCGCGATCGACGCCGAAGTGGCCCGCGAGGAACAGCAACTCGAGGCAATGGCCCGGCAGAAGGAAGAGGCCGAAAAGGCCCTGCAACTGGTCGGCGCGGTCGCCACCAACGGGTTCGTCTCGGCCACCTCGCCGGTCGCCGCCCAGGCGCCGCGTAACTCGGACGGTTCCTGGCCGTCCCAGTCGTGCAGTCTGGACGACCCCACCACGAGCGGCTGCATCACTCCGCGCACCATGCACGCGCTGAACGAAGCGAAAAAGGCCGGCTTCACCCGCTTCGTCTCCTGCTTCCGCCCCGGTGGGCCGTTCGAGCACCCCAAGGGGCGGGCCTGCGACTTCTCCGCCCAGCAGCAGGGGTTCGGCGGCGACGCCTTCGGCGACGACCGGCTGTACGGCAACAACCTGACCGCCTTCCTGGTCCGCAACGCCGACAAGCTCGGCATCCTCTACGTCATCTGGTACCGCCAGTTCTGGTCACCGACCACCGGTTGGAGTTCGTACAGCGGCGCCAACGGCGATCCCAACAGCGACCACACCAACCACGTACATCTGTCCCTGCTGTGACCTGACCTCCTCTCCTCGTGCGGTGCCGGGTCGGCCCGGCACCGCACGAGGAGGTGGTCAGTCGGTACGCGCCGACCGGCGTACCGGTGACCGGCCGGTCGGCTGCTGCGGCGGCGGACCGACCGGATTGGCCGGCGGGATCGCCCGGGTGACCGGCTTGTCCGCAGCCACCGTGATCGGCTCGCCGTGATGGGTAAGGTCAACGGTGGCGTTCGGGTCGACGTCACGCAGCGAATAGGTCACCTCGTCATGCTGGACCGCCACCCGCAGCCGCAGGCCCCGCCACATCATGGCGAACTCCAGCCGGTTGATCCGCTGCGGCAGCCGGGGAGCGAAGGTCAGCTCCCCGCCGTGGTCACGCATCCCCCCGAAGCCGGCGACCAGCGCGAGCCACGCCCCGGCCAGGGCGGCCACGTGGATGCCGTCGCGGGTGTTGCGGTTGATGTCGTGCAGGTCCATTAACGCGGCCTCACCCATGTAGTCGTGGGCGAGCTCCAGATGGCCGGTCTCCGCGGCTATCACCGACTGAGTGCACGCCGACAACGACGAGTCCCGCACCGTACGCCGCTCGTAGTAGGCGAAGTTGCGGGCCTTCTCCTGCTCGGTGAACGCGTCGCCCCGCCAGTGCATCGCCAGCGCCAGGTCGGCCTGCTTGACTACCTGCTTGCGGTACAGATCGAAGTACGGGTAGTGCAGCAGCAGCGGATAGTGGTCCTGCGGGGTGCCGGCGAAGTCCCACTCCTGGTGCCGGGTGAACCCGGCCGACTGCGGATGCACGCCCAGCTCGTCGTCGTACGGGACGTGCATCGACAGCGCCGCGTCCCGCCAGGCCGCGGTCTCCTCGTCGTCGACGCCGAGCACCCAGGCCCGGTCGGCGTAGCGCAGCGCGCAGTCGGCGGCGGTCAGCAGGTTCCGCTGCGCCATCAGGTTGGTGTAGATGTTGTCGTCGACCACGGCGGTGTACTCGTCCGGCCCGGTCACCCCGTCGATGTGGAACCGGCCGTGCCGGTCGTGGTGGCCCAGCGAACGCCACAACCGGGCGGTCTCCACCAGCAGTTCGAGGCCGATCTCCCGCTCGAACTCGACGTCCCCGGTAGCGTGCACGTACCGTCGGACCGCGTCGGCGATGTCCGCCGCCACGTGGAACGCGGCCGTGCCGGCCGGCCAGTACGCCGAGCACTCCTGGCCACGGATGGTCCGCCACGGAAACGCCGCCCCGTTGAGCCCGAGCATTCGGGCCCGCTCCCGCGCCTGGTCCAGGGTCGAGTGCCGCCAGCGCAGCACCGAGGCGACCGCCCCTGGCTGGGTATAGGTCAGTACCGGCAGCACGAACATCTCGGTGTCCCAGAAGGCGTGCCCGTCGTATCCCGGTCCGGTCAGGCCCTTCGCCGCGATCGGCCGCTGCTCGGCTCGGGCACCGGCCTGCAGCACGTGGAACAGCCCGAACCGGACCGCCTGCTGGATCTCCGGGTCGCCGTCCACCCGCACGTCCGAGTGGCCCCAGAAGTCGTCGAGGTACTTGCGCTGCTCGGCGCAGAGCCCTTCCCAGCCGGAGATCCGGGCGCCGGCCAACGCCGCGCCGACCTGGTCGCGCAGCGCCGGCAACGAGCGCTGACTGGACCAACCGTACGTCAGCAGCTTCACCATCCGCAGCCGCTGCCCCGGCTCCAGCAGACAGGAGACGGTGGTCCGGACCCAGTCGTCGAAACCCTCGGTGCTGACCGACACCTCGCCGGGGCCGTCGATATCGTGCCCCATCGCCGCCGCCATCCGCAGCCCGCTGGCCTTGGTCCGGTGAATGAGCAGCCCGCCGTCGGGCTGCACCAGCCGCTCCTCGGCCTGCAGCGGCGTCTCCAGCACCGCCGCGACGCGCGGGTCCTTGCTCTGTGCCGGCAGCTCCTCATTGGCGACCAGCTCGGACTGCACGATGATGCGCAACGGTTCGTCGACCGCCTCCACCTCGAAGCAGATCGCCGCGACCGCCCGTTGGGTGAACGACACCAGCCGGGTGCTGCGGACCCGGGCGGTACGCCCGGCCGGCGAGCGCCACTCCAGCCGGCGGTCCAGCAGACCGGCCCGCAGGTCGAGCACCCGCTCGTGGGAGAGCAGGTCGCCGTAGCGCACGTCGAACGGCTCGTCGTCGATCAGCAGCCGGATCGGTTTGCCGTTGGTGACGTTGACCAGCGTCTGGCCGGACTCGGGGAAGCCGTAGCCGGCTTCGGCGTACGGCAGCGGCCGCAACTCGTAGAACGAGTTCAGGTAGGTGCCGGGCAGGCCGTGCGGTTCGCCCTCGTCCAGGTTGCCGCGGAATCCGACGTGCCCGTTCGCGAGGGCGAAGACCGACTCCGACTGGGCCAGGATGTCGAAGTCGAGCCGAATCTCCCGCACGTGCCACGGCTCCACGGGGTAGGCCCGCTCGCGGATCACCGTTCGGCTCCGACCAGCAACTCCCCCAGATCGCTCACTACGATGTCGGCACCGTTGGCGAGCAGTTCGTCACCGATGCCGACTCGGTCGACACCGATGACACAGCCGAACTCCCCCGCACGCGCCGCCGTCACGCCGGCCAGCGCGTCCTCGAACACCGCAGCGTTGCCCGGCTCGACGCCGAGCTGCGCGGCAGCGGCCAGGAACGTGTCCGGTTCCGGCTTGCCCCGCAGGCCCTTTTCGCGCGCGATCACCCCGTCTACCCGCACCTCGACCAACTCCTCAATCCCCGCCGCGATCAGCATGTCCCGGCAGTTGGCGCTGGCCGAGACGACGGCCCGGTGCAGCCCGACCCAGCGGGCAGCATGAAGGTAGGCCAGCGAACCGTCGTAGACCTGCACCCCGTCCTCGGCGATGCGTCGCAGCAGCACCTCGTTCTTCCGGGTGCCGATGCCGTACACGGTGTCGGCCTCCGGGGGGTCGTCCGCCGACCCCTCGGGAAGCTCAACGCCTCGCGAGGCGAGGAAGGAACGCACCCCGTCGGACCGTGGCCGACCGTCGACGTACCGGCTGTAGTCGGCGCCCGGATCGAATGGCTGGAACGGATGGCCGGTCTCGTCGGCTCGGGCGCGGAGGAAGTTGTTGAAAGTTTCTTCCCACGCCGCGTTGTGCACTTTCGCGGTCTGAGTCAACACCCCATCGAGGTCGAACAGGCAGGCGGTCACATGAGCGGGTAGACCGAGCACGCAGCCAATCTAACCTGATCTCCGGTCGGCCGGCTCGGTTTCCACCAGCGCGCCAGCCCATGGTGACCGGTTAGTCACTCATCGCCATCTGCCCACTCATCGCCAGCCGACGTCGATCCGGTCACCCCGTTCGTCGAAGAAGTGCAGGGCGTCCATCCGGACCGAGACGGCCAGTGGATGGCCGGTGGTGACCGCCGGGTACGGAGCCAGTCGCACGGCCAGCTCGGCCGGCCGGCGGTGGTGCCGCCCCGGGTCGCTGAGCACGCTCTCCCGGTCCGGGCCGGACTCGGCCGATTGGTCGGCGACGCCCGCCCGCCCGACGGACCGACCGGTGAGGCGCTGCATCACGCCGCCGAACCGGCGCAGCCGGCTGCCGGTGCCGGCCGGCTCCACCGCCGTGCCGGCGAGGTCGTCGACCACGATCGCGGTGGCCCCGATGTCGAGGTAGGCCAACGACTCGTGGCCGTGGTGTTCGAGGAACCGGATCCGGCCCTGCAGCACGTCGTCCGAGCTGCCGGGGGCCACCGGGGTCAGGGCCTCGGCCCGCAGGCCGACCACGATGCGTTCCCCGTGGTAGTGCGACACGGCCCGGGCGCGCAGATCGGTCCAGGGCAGGTAGAGGGTCTGTTCGCCCAGGTTGAGCGCGACGTAGCGGTCGAGATGGACGTAGACCGAGGCCTCCAGCAGGTTCATCCGGGGGCTGCCGAGGAACGCGGCGACGTAGAGGGTGGCCGGCCGGCCGTACACCTCGGTCGGGGTGCCGACGTCCTGCAGCACGCCCTTGCGCATGATTGCCACCCGGTCGGCCATGGTGAGCGCCTCGGCCTGGTCGTGGGTGACGTAGACGGTGCTGACGCCGAGCTCGCGGACCAGCCCGGAGATCTCCGCCCGCAGCTCGGCCCGCAGCCCGCTGTCCAGGTTAGACAGTGGCTCGTCCATCAGGAACAAGCCGGGACGGCGGACGATGGCCCGCCCCATCGCCACCCGTTGCCGCTGGCCACCGGATAGCTGACTGGGCTTGCGGGCGAGCACGTCGCCGATGCCCAACGCGCTGGCGACGTCCGCCACCCGCTCCTGCCGGGACGCCGTCTCCACTCCGGACAGGCGCAGCGGGAAGGCGATGTTGTCCCCCACCGACATGTGCGGGTAGAGGGCGAAGTCCTGGAAGACCATCGCGACCCGGCGGTCCCGGGGCGGAATGTCGTTGGCCAGCTCGCCGTCGAGCAGCACCGCACCGCTGCTCGGATCCTCCAGCCCGGCGATCATCCGCAGCACGGTCGACTTGCCGCAGCCGGACGGGCCGAGGAGCACCATGAACTCACCGTCGTTGACGTCGAGGTTGACCTTGTCGACGGCGACGGTTCCGTCAACAAAGACCTTGGATACATCCTTGAGCGCGACGGTGGTCACCGCCACCTCCCCAGCCATCGGTTGCCGGCCCCCGAATGACTGTGACGAGCGCCATCGCCCTGGCACATCGGGTAAACGTGCCATGTTCATACTGTGACAGCCCGATTACCGGGAGGGTCGAGCTAGCTACCGAGCGGTTACTTCGGGTAACCCGGCCAACGATGTACCAAACTCCGGGTGCCGGGGTACCCCGTCCCACTGCTGGCCACCTCGACGCAGGAAGTAGTCGAGACCGGCGTCCCAGGTGTGCCCGGCCGCCCGTCGTTCGTACAGGTAGCCGAGCGGATGGGTGCGGTAGATCAGCCCGCCGGCGCGCAGCACCCGGTCCATCAGGCCACGGTCCACCGACCGGGGCACCGGCCGCCAACCACCGACCGCCTCCAGGTCCCCGCGCGCCATCAACATCGTGCCGCCGGCCACCGGGGCGCCGTACGCCTCCGGCGGCACCGCCGCCCGACGGACCGTGACCCCGAGCATCTGCAGCACCACGAACTCGGCCGCCTTGCCCACCAGCATCGCGCCCGAGTACTCCCGGGCCAGTACCAGGTCCCAGATGTGTTCCGGGCCGTACAGGTCGTCGTCGTCGACCTTGGTGACCAGGCTGCCCCGCGCCCGAGCGGTCGCCGCGCCCATCACCTCCCCGAAGCTGAACCCGGCCGGCGCGGTGAAGATCTGGATCGGCCGGCCACACTCACCGAGCCGCGCCCGCAGGTCCGCCGTCAACTCGATACCGTGCAGGCAGAGCACGATCTCCAGTTCGGGGTAGGTTTGCCCGGCCAGCTGCCGGACCACATCCGGCAGGTACTCGGGACGCCGAGTGACCAGCACCGCGCTCACCGACGGCGGTGCCGCCAGCGCCGGAAAGGTGTCGCCGGTGACGTCACCGGCGGCGAACGCGGCGGCGTGCCCACGCAACGCCGCCGACCGCTGCCGTACGCTGCGGATCTCCCACTCCAACGGATCCGCGCCGACCCCGGGCAGGTCGGTGCGCAGCACCGCCAGCAACGGCTCGGCCAGCCGGTCCGCTACCGCCGGCGGCAGTTGCGGCACCCGCAGCACGGCACCGGTCGCCGCCAGCTGGGCGAGCAGCGTCGCCTCCGCCGCCGGCGCGACCGCCGGCACGTCGGGGCAGGTCAGGTGGGTGAACCGGCGGATCGCCGCCAGCTGGTCGCCGGACAGCGGCGCGCCGACCAACCCGCCGCGTGCCACCGGCATCGCATCGGCTGCTGGGGAATCCACCCCGACCGGTGGCGAATTCGCCGGTGCCGGATCGGACTCAGCCGGCCGCACCTGCCAGCCCGACACCGGGTCGCCGGGCAGGAACTCCAACACTCCGGTCGGCTCCGTCGGCCCGTACCAGCGACCCCGGCCGACCGGGTTCGCCACCGCCGAATCGATCAGCACCAGCGGCTGCCGGTTGGCCACCCGGGCGCCGGTGCCACCGGCGGTCACCGCCACCCCGACCAGGTCCGACGGCGCGGCCAGCGTCGCCGCGTCCGGGGCGAGCACCACGTCGTACCCGCGAATCTCGGGGTTCGTCGTCAGCGCCCCGGTCACCGAGTGGTTGGCGTCGACCGGCAGCCAGCCGGGCGCCACCCCGACCGCCGCGACGTCGGCGCTGGCCGGTCGCGGCAACGGCCGGACCGGCGCCAGCACCGCCAGCGCGGCGGTGAGCAGATCGTGCAGCGGGACCGGCTCGGCCAGGTCCACGCTCAGCCGTGCGTTGCCGCCACCGCGCGGCAGCCGCACCCGGTGCCGCCGCAGGCCCGGTACCGGGCCCAGCCGGCCGGACCAGCCGGCGGTCGGCGGACGCCAACGGCGTACCCGGACCACCAGCTGGCGGGTCGGCGTAGCCGCGGCCGGCTCAGCCAGCAGGCGGCGCAGCGCCGCCACCGAGTCGGCGTCCACCAGCGCGCGGCGGGCCGCCCCGGTGGTCGGCCCGGACACTGGACGGCCGTCCGGTCGATCAGGCAATCGGACCCGCCACCACCAGCGCCGGTGCTCGGGGCTCCCGCCGCGCACGACGCCGCCCACCGCATTCTCCGCCACCCTGCGCCACCTTGTCGTTCCGGCTCGGAGCACCACGTCGGGTCGAGGCACGCGACACCGACCCACATCACGGCAGAGGCTACCGGCCAGGCTTCCGGTACGCTGCACGCGTGTCCCTGCCTGGTGCCGTGTCCGCCGCTCCGTCACCACACAACGACTGGACCCTGATCGCCCCCGTGGAGCCCGGTCACCCGGCGCCCACCGCCCAGGTGAGCGTGCTGGTGGTCGGCGACGGTGGCGACCCGGCGGGCGCCGCCCGTACCGTCGCCGCACTGCGCCAGCAGCGGTACCCGGACCGGCTGTTGCAGATCGTCACCGTCACCGCCGACAGCGACTTCGCCGACCAGGTCGGTGCCGCGAAGGGCGAGATCATCGTCCGGATTCCGGCCGGTGCGGTCCCGGCACCGGACCTGGTCTCGGCGCTCACCCGCTGGCAGCAGGCCAGTCCGGCGGCGGTCAGTGTCGCCGTACCGATGATCTTCTCCGGCCGGGCCCCGGACCCGGACGTGATCGTGGCCCATGCCAGCGCCGGCACCCTCGGCCAGCTCTTCCCGGGCAGTACGGTCGAACCCGGGCTGGCCCGGCTGATCGACACCACGCATCAGCTCCGCACCGCCGACCATCTCGTTTTCCTGGCCGCCGCCGGCACCGGTTACGCCTTCCAGCGGGACCGTTACCAGGCCGGCTCCGACCGGTTCCAGGGCGCTGACGTCGAGGTCGCCTACCGGCTGGCGCAGGCTGGGGCGGTGTTCGTGCCGGAGCCGGCGGCGACGCTGTGGACGGCCGCCCCGGCGGATTCGGTCACCGCCGGGGAGCGGGCCGACGCCGAGCTGACCGACCTGGTGCCGTTCCCCCGCGAGCGTCGCAACCGGCCCGGCCGGGTCTGGCAGGTGCCACTGGTGACCGTCGTGATACCGGTCGACCAGCCGTACCAGGTGGTCCGGTCCTGCGTCGACCGGCTGCTCGGCGGAGACGAGCGCGACCTGCACGTGGCCCTGGTCGGCGACTGGGCCGTGGCCGGGACCGACAGCAGCGGGACCGACAGCAGCCGAGCCGACCTGCGGCTGCTGGCCGCCGAGTACCGCAGCGAACCACGGGTACGCATGGTCAGCAGCGCTCCGGTGACCGCTTTCCCCGCGCCGTACCTGCTCCGGGTGCCGGCCCGGCTGGGCGTCGGTCCGCGGACCGTCCGCTCGCTGGTCGAGGCGATGGAGAAGTGGCGGTGCGGGCTGCTCCGGGTGCTGCCGGCCGGTGCCGGTGCCCCGACCCACGCCGTCGAGTTGTGGTCCACCGCGGCCCGCAGCCGGGCGCTGCACGCCGGTACCGCCGACGGCGCGCTGGTCGAGGCGGTTGCCGCCAGCCACGGGCAACGGTGGGAGACCGGCAGCGAGTACGACGTGGTCGACCTGACCCCAGCCGGGTCGGGCGCGGCGGGCGGCTCGGCTACGGCCGGACCGCGCGGCGGCCGACGGGCCGGGCAGACGGTCACCGTCGGTGGAGCACGCAGCCTCGGCCGGGCGACCGTTTTCGTCGCCCGCAAGTACGCCCGCGGGGTACGCCGTCGGCTGGTCTCCCGCTGAGCCTCGATCACCCGCCCCCCACCAAGGGGCGATCACGAAAATTCCTTGTTTCGGACCACCCGGCACTACCCGCTGTTCGGGCACGGCATTGCAGGTGGGCGATGATCCCGTCGGTTCCATCGCACCAGTGGTATAGACGTTCCGGAATATAACTTGCCAGTGTCCGCTCAGATTACTCTCAGCAAGATCGGCGTTCACTGATCCGCTGTCACCGTCAGCGGACTGACGCCCTGCCGATCTGATGGGAGGACGGGAGATGAATCTCCCCCGCAGGATCATCATCGTCGGTGCCACCGCACTGGCCATGGTGGCGGCAGTCACCGGACCGGTCACCGCCGCCGAACCGGAGGGGACGATCCGGCACGCTGGTGGACCGACCGCCGTACCGGACAGCTACATCGTGGTCTTCAAGAAGAGCGCGGTCACCCGGGGACAGGTCGCCGCGACCGCCCGCAACCTGGCCAGCCAGCACGGTCGGACGGTCGCCCGCACCTACGCCGCCGCGCTGCGCGGCTTCGAGATCTCCGCCAACGCCAAGCAGGCGGCCCGGATCGCCGCCCACCCAGCGGTCGAGTACGTCGAGCAGAACCACACCGTACGGATCAGCGGCACGCAGCCGAACCCGCCGTCATGGGGGCTGGACCGGATCGACCAGCGCGATCTGCCGCTGGACGACTCGTACACCTACCCGAACACCGCGTCCAACGTGCACGCGTACATCATCGACACCGGGATCCGGTTCGGTCACAACGACTTCGGCGGCCGGGCAGTCAGCGGCTTCGACGCCGTCGACGGCGGGTCCGCAGACGACTGCAACGGCCACGGTACGCACGTCGCCGGCACCGTCGGCGGCACCGCGTACGGCGTCGCCAAGGACGTCACCCTGGTCGGCGTCCGGGTGCTGAACTGCTCCGGCAGCGGCACCACCGCCGGGGTCATCGCCGGGGTGGACTGGGTGACCGACAACGCCGAACTGCCGGCGGTGGCCAACATGAGCCTCGGCGGCGGCGCCAACACCTCGCTGGACACCGCGGTGCGCAACTCGATCGCGGCCGGTGTGACCTACAGCCTGGCGGCGGGCAACAGCAACGCCAACGCCTGCAACACCTCCCCGGCCCGGGTCACCGAAGCCATCACCGTCGGCTCCACCACCAGCAACGACGGCCGGTCCAGCTTCTCCAACTACGGCACCTGCCTTGACGTGTTCGCCCCCGGGTCGTCGATCACTTCGGCCTGGCACACCAGCGACACCGCGACGAACACCATCAGCGGCACCTCGATGGCCGCGCCGCACGTGGCCGGCGCGGCTGCCCTGGTCGCCTCGACCAACCCCGGCTGGAGCCCGCAGGAGGTCCGCGACTACCTGTACGACAACGCGACGGTGGGCGCGGTGGGCAACCCGGGCAGCGGCTCGCCCAACCGCCTGCTGTACGTAGTCAACGACGGCACCCCGCCGGCGGACAACTTCTCCATGTCGGTCAGCCCGACGTCCGGCTCGACCACCCCGGGTGGTTCGGTGACGGCGACCGTCTCCACCGCCACCACGTCCGGATCGGCCCAGTCGGTCAGCTTCTCGGCCAGCGGTCTGCCGAGTGGCGCGACCGCCAGCTTCAGCCCGTCGAGCGTCACCTCGGGCGGCTCGGCCGCCCTGACCGTCAGCACCTCGGCGAGCACTCCGGGCGGCAGCTACCCGGTCACCGTCACCGGCACCGGCAGCTCGGCGACCCGTACCGCGACGTTCACCCTGACGGTGATCGGTCCGGGCGGCAGCTGCACCGGCACCAACGGCACCGACGTGGCGATCCCGGACAGCGGATCGTGGGTGAGCAGCAGCATCTCGATCAGCGGCTGCAGCAGCACCCCCTCGTCGTCGTCGACGGTGGACGTCAACATCCAGCACACCTACCGGGGTGACCTGATCGTCGACCTGATCGCCCCGGACGGCTCCTCCTACCGGTTGAAGAGCTGGGCGTTCTTCGACGGAGCCGACAACGTGATCGAGACGTACCCGGTGAACCTGTCGTCGGAGACCGCCAACGGGACCTGGCAGCTGCGGGTCCGCGACATCTTCAGCGGCGACACCGGCTACATCAACACCTGGTCGCTCGAGCTGTGATCCTGTCCCGGGCCCGGTCGGGTCGACCCTGACCGGGCCCGGCGAGACAGTGCACCGAGCCCGGGGGGCGCCGCGGACCTGCGGCGCCCCCCGGTCCGGTGCGCGCCGGTTGCACGCTCGGCGGGCACCTGGTCGCGTCAGTCGAGGAGGTACGCCTCCAACTGGTCGGCCAACTCCCGTTGGTGGGTGAGCGCCGCCAGGTGGCCGCCGCCGATCTCGTCAGGCGTGAAGCCGAGCCGCTGCGCGACCAGGCCGCGGATGAAGTCGGCGGGAAAGAAGCGGTCGTCGCGGCAGACGACGAACCGGGTCGGCACATCCGGCCAGGCCGGCAGCGGCCAGGGCTGTCCGAACGGCGTGCCGGACTGGTCTCGGTCGTGCCGCAGCACCTCCGCCGCAAGGTCGTCCGGCATCCCGTGGGTGAACAGCGCGAGCACGTCCGACTCGGGCTGCCCGGCCAGGGCGGCCGCGTGACCGGTGTTCGCCCACCAGTCCCCGGCGGTCTCGCCCGGCACCGGAATCATCGCGCTGAGCAGCACCAGCATCCGCACCGGCACCCGGGCGGCCACCAGTGGCCCGGTGAAGCCGCCGAGCGAGTGCGCGACCAGTACGGCGTCCGCCCGACCGCCGATCGCGGCGACCACGGTGTCGGCGTACTCGTCGAGCCCTGCGGCGTCGTCCTCGCACGGCAGGTCGACCGGGATCGCCTCATGCCCACGGACCCGCAACTCGTCGACCAGCCGGTGCCAGTACCACGGATCGGTCCCACCGCCGGGGATCAGCACGAACGTCGCCACCGAGCCTCCGCTTCTGCCGCGACACCGGTCGTCACACCGACGCCGGTCGGGGTATTGCAGCATCCACCACCGACAGTACGAGTGTCGGGCATCTGACCTGCCGCTACGCCATCCGGCCCGGCACCACGGGCGTCACCTGCATTGCCCGGCCCACCGGCTGGGCCAACCCGTCGCGCAGATACGCCGACCGGCAGGAGGCCGCTGATGACCGCGATCCACCCAGCCGCAGTGACGATCCGTACCGCCGGAGTGGACGACCTCCTGCAGGCCGCCACCCTGCTCACCGAGGCGTTTCTGATCGCGCCGGTGTCGCAGTGGCTGATCAGTGACCTGGAGGCACGGGCGGAGATCTTCCGGACGCTGTTCACCATCGAGCTCGATCACGCCATCCGGGCCGGCGGTACGGTGCACGTCGCCGGCCAGTTCAGCGGGGTCGCGGTCTGGCACCCGCGCGGGCGACGTACGCCCACCGAGCCGGAGGCGGTCAGCGACCACGAGCTGCAACTGCTAACCGCGACCGGACGGTGGCAACCCCGCTTCGCCGCGTTGGGCCGGATCCTGGCGGCGCACCATCCGTGGCAGCCGCACTGGCATCTGGCCTACCTGGCGGTGGTGCCATGGCGGCAGGGCAGTGGATTGGGCAGTGCGCTGCTGCGGCACCACCACCGGCATCTGGACGGCTACGGCACCCCCGGCTACCTGGAGGCGACCACGCCCCGCAACCGGGATCTCTACCTCCGGCACGGCTACCGACCGCACGGACCGGTCCGGCTGCCCGACGGCCCGCCGATCTGGCCGATGTGGCGCGAGCCCCGACCCCGGGTGAACGATCGTTGACCATCCGCTACCTGTTGTCGCCGAGAGTCCTTAGCAGGTTCCGGCCGGCCACGTCCGCATATTCGTCGGCACTCAGGCCGACCAGGCCGACCGGATCGAGTGTCTGGGCGAACGAGACGTGGTCCAGACAGGGCGGGAAATCGGAGCCCCAGTAGAGCCGTTGTGGCCCGTACCACTCGATCAGCTGCTCGACGAAGGGCCGGGCGGCCGCGTGCGGGTGGTCGTACGGGGGGTCGCTGACCGCGTACAGACCGGAGACCTTCACCCCGACGTGGGGCAGCCTGGCCAGCCCACCCAGCGGGGCGAGGATGGTGGCTGCCGTCGACGGTGCCGGCGGTGCGGGTTGCCGGCCAGGCAGACCGAGGTGGCTGAACAGCACGGTGCAGTCGCCGACCGCGGCGAGCGCCGGGCCGAGCCGGGCGACAGCGGCCGGTACGGCGTTCAAGCTGAGTAGGCAGTGCGCCCGGTTGACGGTGGCGGTGTGCCGAGTCAACCAGTCGGCGAACCAGTCGGCGCTGTCCCGGTCGCCCAGGTAGGCGGCGAAGCCGACGAACCCGGCGGCCAGCCAGTGGCCGGGTGCGGTGTCGCCGGTCTGGCTCCGCCGACCGCCGTTCTCGTCGCCGGGTTTCGTTCCGCCGGGGTGCAGGTAGGCGACCGGGGCCAGCCAGTCGTGTACGGCGGCGAGGCTCGCCAGGTAGTGGTTGTTGCCGGCGAAGCGGGGCTCGCCCTCGTAGCCGACGACGAGAGCACGGCTGATCACGTGTTCTCGCCGTATGTCCTGGTATATAGATATTTCTTGCCCGCCTGACGGGGATCTGCCGTACCGGCCCGGATAGCCGTCGGCGAACAGGTGCAGGTGTGCGTCGGCCCGTTCCATGGCCGGACCCTAACCCGGATCCGACCAGCCCATTGACGCGACGCACCCGCTGACCTAAGTTCTGTCTCTATTAGGTCCGGATTTATGTCACACGTGAGGTGAAGCTAGGTGACGCTGGCAGGCAGCGAGGTCGAAGCGCTGACGCAGTTGCGGCGCCAACTTCACCAGCACCCTGAGCTGCGTTTCGAGGAGCAGCAGACGGCAGCGACACTGCAGAGACTGCTGGGACCACTGGGCCGGCTACACACTGGCATAGCCGGCACCGGACTGCTTCTGGAGCTCAACTCCGCCGCTCCTGGACCAGCCGTACTTATTCGGGCCGATATGGATGCGTACCCGGTGTCGGATGCCAAGGAGGTGCCTTACGCCTCCCGTACCCCGGGCGTCTGCCACGCCTGCGGGCACGACGTACACATGACCGTCGCGTACGGGGTCGCCGCCCGGATCGCCGGCGACCCGCCACCGGCCGGCAGCGTCACCGTGCTCTTCCAGCCCGCAGAGGAGATCCCGTTCGGCGCCGACTCAGGGGCCGCCGCCGTGCTCGCCGACCCGGCACTCGCCGACCGGCGCTTCGACGCCGTACTCGGGCTGCACTGCTGGCCAGGACTACCCGCCGGAGCCCTCGGTGTCGACCGGACCACCGCGATGGCCGCCAAGGACGCCTTCCGCGTCGAGTTGGTCGGCCGGGCCGCACACGCCGCCACCCCGGCCAGCGGCCGCGACGCCATCCTCGGTCTCGCCACCACCGTGACCGCCCTGCACGCCGCCGTCGCCCGCGCACAGAACCCCGACGATCTGGTCGCCTTCAACATCGGCACGATCACCGGCGGCGCCAGCCAGAGCCAGGTCGCCGAACGCGCCGAAGCGACCGGCACGCTGCGCACCCACGATCCGGCCGCCCGGGCCCGGCTCAAACAGGCGATCGAACGGGTCGCCGTCGGGCAGGCCGACGCTCTCGACCTCGACCTACGCTTCACCTGGGCCAACGAGATGCCGCCGGTACGCAACGCGGACCAGCTCGTCGCCCTTGCCGACGCCGTACTGCCCGGTCTTGTCGACCTGCACCCCTTGTCGGTCCCACCGCTGACCACCGACGACTTCGCACTGCTCGGCGCTCTCGGCCCCAGCCTGTACGTCAAACTCGGCGTGTCGAACGGCACAGTCGGCGGTGCGCCACTGCACTCCGGCTCGTTCGACGTCGACGAACGGTGCATCGGCGTCGGGGTGACGGTGCTGGAACGGCTGACCCGGGCCGTCCTCGCCGGCGGGCTCGCCCAGCCCGGCACCACGATCCCGGCACAGCCGTCCGCACGAGCCGAACCGGGACGGGTCACCGGGGCGGCGGACCGATGAACTCCGAACCGCGGGTCGCCGTGCTCGGAGCCGGCGCGTTCGGCACCCGGCATGTGGCCGCCTACCGATCACTCGGTGTCACCGTCGACGCCGTCGTCGACCCCGACCCGGTCGCCCGGGAACACGTCGCCCGGCAGTACGGCATCGGCCGCACCTTCAGCACCGTCACCGAACTGCTCGCCGTGGCCCGGCCCGACGCCGCCTCGGTCTGCGTACCCGGCCCGGTCCACCGGGCGGTCGCCGTCGCGCTGCTCGCCGCCGGTGTACCCGTACTGCTGGAAAAGCCGCTGGCCACGACGGTCGACGACGCCGCTGCCATCGTCGCGGCCGCCCAGGCGCACGACGTGCTCTGCCAGCCCGGCCACATCCTGCGGTTCAGTCCTGCGCACCGGGCACTGTACGACGCCGTACGCGCCGGCCGACTCGGCCGGGTGCTGGCCGTCTCGTCGCGCCGGGACCGGCCGCGCACGTTGAGCCGACTCTTCCCGCACGAGCATCCCGCGCTGCTCACCGCGGTGCACGACATCGACCTCGCTCTGTGGTACGCGCAGGCGCCGGTGGTCGAGGTGCGCGCCACGGCCCGGACCCGACCCGGATCGGCCACGCCGGTCCTGGTCTGGGCGGAGCTGCGACACGCCAACGACGTCGTGTCGTCGATCCGCAACAGCTACCTGCTGCCCGAACACTCGCCCAACCACACCAGCGACCTCGTCGAGGTGTACGGCACCGACGGGGTCGGTCACGTCGACCTCGCCCACCCCACCCTGCTGGTGCAGGCCGAACAGACCGAAGCGCCGGACTGGCAGGTGTCGCCCGCCGACGGCGGCGGTGCGCTCGCCACCGAACTGCGGCACTTCCTGCACCGCGTCGACGGCAGCGACCACAGTCCGGTCGTACCGCTTGCCGACGGCCTGCGCGTGGTCGAGGTCGCCGCCGCCATCGCCGACAGCGCCGCCGCCGGTGGCGCTACCCACCGGATCCGCCACATCTCTCGCTGATTAGGAGCTTCACCGGATGAATCGACGACGTACCCTTGCCGGCCTCGCCGCCGCTGGGACGGCAGCCGCCGTGCTGCTCACCGGCTGCGGCGGTGACGACGGCACCGCCGACGGACCGGTCACCCTCAAGGTGCTGACCTGGGAGCCGGGTGGTGCCGAATACTGGCAGCAGGTCAAGAGCCGTTTTGAGGCCAGCCACCCGGACATCAAGCTGGAGATGGAATCGGTCCCGTTCGACAAGTACCCCGAGGTACAGGGACCGTACATCACCTCCCAGTCCGGGCCGGACGTGATGGCCAACAACGCCGGGCTGGAGCTGTTCGATCGGCGCAACGCGTACGTGCCGCTCGGCGAGCAGGCGGCCGAGATCAACAAGGACCTGGTGTCCTACAGCGGCACCTGCGAGGACTTCGACACCAGCAAGAACTGCTACGGCGTGCCGTTCTCCTACCAGGGCAACGTCCTCTACTACAACAAGGACGTGCTGGCCGCCGCCGGGCTCGACCCGGAACAGCCGCCGGCCACCTGGGACGAGTTCGGCGCGGCCTGCGAGGCGGTCGCCGCCACCGGCAAGACCTGCCTGGCGCTCGGGCTGTCCGGCACCTTCCCGGCGTACTGGGACTTCCCGGAGATTGCCCGCAACTACCTGACCGAGGACGACATCCGCGCCCTGCTGGCCGGCACCATCTCCTGGACCGACCCGAAGCTGGTGTCCACGCTGGAAAAGCTAGCGGAGATCACCACCAGCGGTTGGGCCAACGACAACGCTCCGTCGATCACCATGCTGCCCGATGGCGCGGACATCTTCCAGCGCGGTGACGCCGCCTTCGCCGGCACGATCATCTCCGACGCGGTCAACTGGCAGGCGTTCGGCGAGGCCCTCGGCGACGAGACCCTCGGCGTCACCCGATGGCCGGTGATCAACCCGGACGCGCCGCTGGCGCAGAAGTTCTCCGGCATCGAAGGCGCCGTCTACGGCGTCACCCAGTGGAGCGACAAGAAGGACGCCGGTCTGACCTTTATCTCCTGGCTGGCCAGCAAGGAGAACGGCGAGCTGTGGGTGGAGTACGCGAAGGGGCAGCCGCTGAACAGGAACGTGGACTCCGCACTGCTGCCCGACTCACCGGCGTTCCTCAAGATCCAGGAACTGGTCGCCGACCCGACCCTGCACGCCGGCGTGATGCTCTCCGGCCCGGAGGCCGACGCGCTGGCCCGCGGCTGGCAGCAGGTCACGCTCGGCCAGCTCACCGTTGACGCGTGGGCCGAACAGATGCAGCAGGCCCTGGAACGCAGCCCGACCAAGCAGCAGAACTGACCGCCGCGTCGGTGGGCAGGCATGGCACCGCCTGCCCATCGACGGCACCCCTGCCAGGCTAAGGACACCGCGATGACGATCTCCACCGCGCCGGCACCGGAGCCGACGTCCGCCGACCGGACGCCCGTATCCGCCCGCCGGCCGGCCCGCCGCCACCGGCACGCCCGCGAGTGGTGGCTGGCCGCGCTGCTGGTGACCCCGGCGTTGGCGCTGGCCGTGGCGTTCAAACTGGTGCCGCTGGTACGGGGTGTGATCACCAGCATGGAGTCGTCGGCCGGCTTCGGCGGCGCCACGTTCGCCGGCGCCGACAACTACCTGCGGATGCTCGACGACCCGATGGTCATCACCAGCTTCCGCAACGCGCTGATGGTGGTCGCCACCCTGCCGGTGTGGGTGGTGCTGCCGCTGGTGCTGGCGGTGCTGATCCACCAGCGGGCCCCCGGCTGGAAGTTCTTCCGGGCCGTCTACTTCGTCCCGTACACGATCGCGCCGATCGTCGTCGGCATCATGTTCCGCCAGATCCTCGCGCCCGACGGCCCGATCAACGCCGGCCTGCGCACGATCGGGCTCGACCCGTTGGCGGTCGCCTGGCTCAACGGCCGCTACAGCGCGCTCTTCTCGCTGGTCGCCGTCGCGTTGTGGAGCTTCTTCGGGCTCGGGGTGATGACCTACCTGGCCGGGCTGGCCACCATTCCCGACGAGATGCTCGAAGCGGCGTACCTCGACGGGGCCGGTTTCTGGCGACGGCTGTTCTCGATCGTGGTGCCGATGCTGCGCCCGACCGTGGCGTACTGGAGTGTGCTGTGCGCCTCCGGGGTGCTGATCTGGCTGTTCCCGCTGATCTACGCGCTGACCCAGGGCGGCCCCGGTGACGCCACCATGCTGCCGGAGTACCTGGTCTTCCTGACCACCTTCACCTTCCTCGACCGCGGTTACGGGTCCGCGATCGGCATCGCCCTGTTCGTCTTCGTCGCCGTGCTGTCGATCTTCTCCGTGCGGCACATGTTCAAAGAGGGGACCCGCAAGCCGCGATGAGCCGACGGACCACCGCCCGACTCGGGCGCTACCTGCTGACGTTCGCGCTGGTCGTCGTCGCGGTCGCGGCGATCTACCCGCTGCTGTTCACCGTGATCAGCTCACTGAAGACGCAGTACGGCTTCGCCGAGGACCCGCTCGGGCTGCCGACCACCGGGGTGACCCTGGAAAACTACGCCGAGGCGTTCCGCCGGATGGACATGCCCCGGCTGCTGCTCAACTCGCTGATCACCACCGCGGGCGGGCTGGTGCTGTCGGTGCTGGCCGCGCTGCTCGTCGCGTACGCGGTGACGAAGCTGCGTTTCCGCGGCGGCAAGGCCGTCTTCCTGCTGATCATCATCACGCTGACCATCCCCAGCCAGGCGATCATCTACCCGCTCTACCAGACCGTGCTCGACCTGGGCATGTCCGGCGAATACCAGGGGCTGATCCTGGCGTACGCGGCGTTCGGCCTGCCGCTGGGCACCTACCAGCTGGCCGGCTACTTCCAGCAGGTGCCCGACGAGCTGATCGAAGCCGCCCGGATGGACGGTGCCGGGCACTTCACCATCCTGTTCCGGCTCCTGGTGCCGATCGCCACCCCGGCTCTGGCCGCGCTGGCCATCTTCAACTTCGTGTGGATGTGGAACGACCTGCTGCTGCCGCTGGTCATCATGGGCGGGTCGGACTCCAAGACCCTGATGGTCGGGGTGTCGCTGCTGTCCGGCCAGTACGACGTGTCGGTGCCGCTGGTCAGCGCCGGCCTGATCGTGGCGCTGCTGCCGGTGCTGATCGTCTACCTGGTGTTCCAGCGGCAACTGGTCTCCGGCGCGCTCGCGGGCTCCGGCAAGTGAGCGCACCCGCCGACAGCGAGACGCCGGGCGCGCAGCTGTGTCACGTGTACCGGCTGCGCCCCGGCGCCGAGCAGGAGTACGAGCGGCGGCACGCCGAGGTCTGGCCGGAGTTGTCAGCGCTGATCGACGAGGCCGGCATCTACGACTACCGCATCTACCGGTACGGGCTAATGCTGATCTGCGTGCTGCGGACCCGCAACGGCTTCGGTAACGCCAGCCGGGTCACCGCCGCGTCGCAGGTGCAGGCCCGGTGGACCCGTTCGCTGGCACACCTGTTCGCCGAGGTCGCCGACGCCGACGGCGAGCCGCTCTGGGCGTACCCGGTCTTCGACCATCCGGGCCACCCACCGCCGCCCGCCTGACAGCGGACCGCTTTTGGCAACGGAACGTCCCGCACCTCGATCACCGCTTAGACGGATATCTATACAGCAAGGTTGCGCGCCGACTTGATGATTGTCAAACTAGACGTGTGTCAAGACAAGAGTTGCCGGTCGTGCCGGACCCGTCGACCTGCTGCGCCCCGTTGACCGACGAGGCGCTCACCGACGGGGCGGCGACGGGCCTGGCCCCCGGCTTCAAGGCCCTCGGCGACCCGGTACGCCTGCGGCTGCTGTCGCTGATCGCGTCCCAGGCCGACGGCGAGGTGTGCGTCTGCGACCTGACCGAGGCGTTCACCCTGACCGGGCCGACCATCTCCCACCACCTGAAGGTGCTGCGCGAAGCCGGCCTGATCGACTGCGAGCGCCGGGGCACCTGGGTGTACTACTGGATCGTCCCGACCCGGCTCGCCGCCCTGTCCCGGCTCCTCGACGTCGCCACCACCGCCGGAGCCGCGCGGTGACCGACACCGGCGCGGCACCGCCGGTGACGCTCATCCCGATGACCGACGTGCACCGCGACGTCGTGCTCGACATCTACCGGCTCGGCATCGCCACCGGCAACGCCACCTTCGAGACCGAACCGCCCGGCTGGGACAGCTTCACGGCCACCCGATTGCCGGACCACCGCTGGGTCGCCGTTGACGCCGATGCCGCTCACCTCACCGTCCTCGGCTGGACCGCGTGCACCCCGGTCTCCGACCGGTGCGTCTACGCCGGAGTCGTCGAGCATTCCGTCTACGTCCACCCGGACGCCCGTGGGCGCGCCGTGGGCCGGCTGCTGCTCCGGCAGTTGATCGCCTCGACCGAGCAGGCCGGCATCTGGACGATCCAGGCCGGGGTGTTCCCCGAGAACACCGCCAGCCTCGTCCTGCACCACAGCTGTGGTTTCCGCACCATCGGCACCCGTGAGCGCGTCGGCTGCCATCACGGCCGCTGGCGCGACGTGGTGCTGCTCGAGCGCCGCAGCCCGATCGCCGACTGACGTCTGATCGGCGCCCAAACCGGGTCGGGCGGCCGGATGATCGGATCGGGCCACGACGGTCGGGCACCGCCAGGGTGCGCTCGGCCAGGCTGGACGTCGAAGGGAGGCCTACGTGATCTCGGCACTCAACCGGCTGGTCCACCTCGTCGAAGAGCACCTGACCGAGGAGCTCGACATGGACGCGCTGGCCAGGACGCTCGGCACGACCCAGTACCACCTGCGGCGGATGTTCTCGTCGCTGGCCGGGATGCCGCTGTCGGAGTACGTGCGCCGACGCCGGATGACGGTTGCCGCCGCCGAGCTGGTGCGCGGCGACGACGATCTGCTGAGCATCGCCGTCCGGCACGGGTACGGCTCGACCGAGGCGTTCGGGCGGGCGTTCCGGGCGGTCCACGGTGTCGGCCCGAGTGACGTGCGCCGCGATGGAGGCCCCCTTCGCAGCCAGTTACAGCTCAGGTTCCGCCTGACCGTCGAAGGGAGCATCCCGATGGACACCCGTATCGTCGACCGGCCCGAGTTTCGGCTCGTTGGACACGCGACCCGGGTCCCGCTGATCCACCACGGCGTCAACCCGCACATCCAGCAGCACATCGCCGCGCTGCCGGCCCAGGAGCATGGGCGGCTGAAAGACCTGTGTGGCACCGATCCGGCCGGCCTGTTGCAGGTCTTCGCCGACCTCGACCCGGACGCCACCGAAGGCAGCGAGCTGACCTACCTGCACGGGGTCGCGGTCGCGGCGGAGACGGCCACGCCCGCCGACCTGGACGCCGTGACGGCACCGGCCGGCAGGTGGGCGGTCTTCCGCGTCGCCGGGCCGTACCCGCAGGCCCTGCAGTCGGCTTGGGCGGCGACGGCGGCCGACTGGTTCCCGTCGAATCCGTGGCGGCTGCGGCCAGGTCCGTCGATGGTCGCGGTGCTCGACCGCGCTGCCGATTTCAGCACCGCGACCTGTGAGTTGTGGCTACCGGTCGAACCGGCCTGAGGTCACCGGGTCACGGGGCGAGTCACCGGGCTGCTGCGTCGCCGCGCTGTCGGCGGCGCAGTAGTAGCCGGGCGATGAACATCGGTGCCAGATGCAGGAGGGCGGCGATCGTCCCGGCGAGCACCGCGATCTGACCGACCGACAGCCCTTGCCACGCCAGCACCAGTGCCGCGCAGACGACGGTGAACAGCGCGCCGCGCACGGCACGCAACAGGATTTGGCTGGGCGGGGTGTCACCACCCTGCTCAGCCGGGGTGGCGCGCCGCCGGACCAGGGTGGTGACGACCGCCAAGATCGCGATCAGCGTGGCGAACTGCAGGGCCCACAGCGCGGTCGCCGCGACGCTGGCCCCGCTGGTCGCCGACGGCGCGACGCAGGTTGTTGGATCTGCGGCTGGACCTGCTGCGCGATCCGGCCCATCACCTCGTCGGAGGCGAAGACCAGTTGCCGGTCCGAACGGGTCTCGGGCGTCGGTTGCGACATGCCGACAAGCGTATCGACCCCTCGCTCGTCCGACCTGTCGGAATTGGAGTGACACAGTACGCCGGAGGGGTCGGGCAGGCCGGAAGGATCCGGCTCAGACGGCGTAGGCGACGGAGCCGTCGGCGCGGCGCGGAATCCGGGTCAGTGGCCGGCCGGTGAGGTCCAGTGGTGCGGCGTCGGTCAGGTCGAGGGTGACGCCGAGGCCCGGTTGGTCGGGCACCGGCAGGAAGCCGCCGTCACGGCGGACCGCCGGGCGGGCGGGGCCGGCGGCGAGGGTGTCGTCCAGTGGCGAGTACTCCTGCACGACGAAGTTCGGGATCGCCGCGTCGAGGTGCACCGACGCCATGGTCAGCAGCGGGCCGAGGCAGTTGTGGGTGACCACGGCGGCGTGGTGCGCCTCGGCCAGGGCGGCGATCTTACGGGCGTGACTGAGTCCGCCGGCCAGGCCGACGTCGGGGCGCACGTACTGGGCACCGCCCTGGGCGAGCAACTCCTTGAACTCCCAGATGGTGTGCAGTCGTTCGCCGTTGGCCATCGGTACGCCGGCCGCCCGACGCGCCACGTCGGCCTGGCTGCTGACGCTGTCGATCTGGATCGGGTCCTCGACCAGCAGCGGCAGGTGCCGGGCCAGTACGGGTACGACCGATTCGGCCTGTAGCGGGGTGAGTTTGCGGTGCAGTTCGATCAGCAGGTCGACGTCGGGCCCGACGGTGTCGCGCACGGCTGCGGTGGTGGCTTCGGTCTGCGCGACCAGCCGGGCCACCGACAGGTTCGCGTAGTCGGCCGGCAGCGGGTCGAACTTGACGGCGGTGAACCCGTCGGCGACGGCGGCCGCCGCCTGGGCGGCCAGGTCGTCGGCACCGGTGCCGCCCAGCAGCAGGTGCAGCCGGATCCGGTCCCGGACCTGGCCGCCGAGCAGCTGCCAGACGGGCACGCCGAGTTGCTTGCCGAGCACGTCCCACAGCGCGATGTCGATCGCGGAGACGGCGGCGGTGAGCACCGAGCCGCGGAACGGCCCCATCCGGTACAGGTGGTGCCAGTGGTGCTCGATCCGCCGCGGGTCGGCGCCGAGCAGGTACGGGCGGAAGGCTTCGACCACGGCGTGCACCGCCGCGGGGTAGCCCCAGCAGGCGGACTGGCCGACGCCGGTCAGCCCGTCGGCGGTGTGCACCTGGACGAAGTGCGCGTCGCCGAGCACCACCGAGTCGACGGCGACGATCTCCATAGCTGCCCCCAGAAAATTTGAGACCTATAACGGCCAGAAACTTGCCACCTCACTCTTCCATAGCATGATGCCCCTGGTCTAGGCTCCATTCTCAACGAGCCTCAATAAGGGACTAATGAGCGTTGGGGGTGTGATGGGGCTGCCGGACGACTACCGGTCGATGACCCGGATCCGCCGGTTCGAGGAGCGACTGACCGCCCTCAAGGACGGCGGCGAGATCCCGGGGTCGATCCACCTGTGCGACGGCCAGGAGGCGATCCCGGTCGGTGCCTGCCGTACGCTGCGTGACGGCGACTACGTGACTGCCACCTACCGTGGCCACGGCTGGGCGATTGCTCGCGGCGTCGACCTCGCCGGACTGTTCGCCGAGATGATGGGCCGCGACAGCGCGCTGTGCGGCGGCCGGGCCGCCTCGCCGTACCTGTCGGACCCGAGCCGCTGGTTCGTCGGCGAGAACTCCATCGTCGGCGCCGGGGTGCCGGTAGCCACCGGGGCGGCGCTGACCGCGCAGCGCACTGGCTCCGGCGCGGTGTCGGTGGTGAGCATCGGCGACGGCGCCATGAACCAGGGCAACGTGCACGAGGCGATCAACATGGCCGCCGTGCTGGACCTGCCGCTGGTCGTCGTCGTGGAGAACAACGTCTACTCGGAGATGTCGCGCATCTCCGACATGGTGCGAGTACGCCAGCTCACCGAGCGGGCACCCGGCTACGGCGTACCCGGTCGGGTCGTCGACGGCAACGACCCGGACGCGGTCGCGGCCGCCGTCGACGAGGCGGTGGCCCGCGCCCGCGAGGGCTCCGGCCCATCCATCGTGGAGACGATGACCGAACGCCTGGTCGGGCACTACAGCGGCGACGCCCAGCACTACCGGCCGGCCGGCGAGATCGCCGCCGCCCGTCAGCGTGAACCCCTCGCCCGTATCCGGCAGGCCGCCGACGCGGCGCTGACCGCCGCCCTGGACGCGATCGACGCCGAGGTGGACGCCGAGATCGAAGCCGCCGTCGCCGCCGCCCGCACCACGACGCTGCCCGACCCGGCGACCGTCAAGGAGCATGTCCATGCCTGAGTCCCTGCGCTACATCCAGGCTGTCAACGCCGCCCTCACCTGGGCGTTGGACAGCCGGGACGACACCATCTACTTCGGCGAGGACGTCGCCCTGCCCGGCGGACCGTTCGGCGCGACGAAGGGGCTGCACAAGCGGTTCGGCTCGGCACGGATCTTCGACACCCCGATTTCCGAGTCCGGCTTCCTCGGCATGGCGCTCGGCGCGGCCATGACCGGCCTGCGGCCGATCGCCGAGATCATGTACGCCGACTTCTCGTTCGTCGCGATGGACCAGTTCGTCAACCAGATCCCGACGATCCACTACGCCAGCAACGGCCGGTGGCGGGTGCCGTTGGTGATCCGGATGCAGCAGGGCTACTCCCCCGGTGCCTGCGCCCAGCACTCGCACTCCCCGGAGGCGTACTTCGCGCACACCCCCGGGCTGCGGCTGGCTCTACCGGCCACTCCGGACGACGCGTTCCAGATGCTGCGTACCGCCGTGGCCAGCGACGACCCGGTGGTCGTCGGCGAGGCCCGGATGCTGTACCCGACTCGGGGCGAGGTCCGCACCGACGCGGCGGTGGAGCCGGTCGGCGGCGCGCGGGTGGTCCGCCCCGGCGCGGACGTCACCGTGGTCGCCTGGTCCCGAATGGTGTCCGCGTCGCTGGACGCCGCCGGGCAGCTGCACGCCGACGACGGCATCGACGCCGAGGTGATCGACCTGCGCTGGCTCAATCCGCTCGACTTCGACACCGTCGCGGCGTCGGTGGCCCGTACCGGCCGGCTCGTCGTGGCCCATGAGGCCAACCTGACTGGCGGCTTCGGCGCGGAGATCGCCGCCCGTGCCGCCGCCGAGTGCTTCGCCGACCTGCGTGCCCCCATCGCCCGGGTCGCCTGCCCGGATGTGCCGATGCCGGCCGCACCGGCGTTGCAGGCCGCCGTCGTGCCGGAGGCCGCCGACGTGGCCGCCGCCGTGCGCCGGACGGTCGGCGCGTGACCAGCGACGCCCGGGACACCCCGCCGGCGGAGGATCCGGCGGCGGCCACACCGGCCAGCGGTACGGCGCCCGTGCTGGCCGGACGGCGGGTCGTGGTGCTCGGCGGCGCCTCCGGCATTGGGCTGGCCACCGTCCGGGCCGCCGCCACGGCCGGCGCCGCCGCGGTCGCCGTCATCGACGCGGACGGAGCCGGCGCGGCCCGCGCCGCCGAACAGGTTCGCCACCTCGGTGTCACGGCCTACTCCCGTCAGGTCGACGTCACGGTCGAGATTGAGGTGGCCGACGCGTTCGGCGGCGTCGCCGCCGCCTGGGGCGGCATCGACGCGGTGCTGCATGTCGCCGGGATCATGCAGGGCCAGGGCCTGGATGTGACCGGTGTGCCGATCGAGCTGTGGCACCGGGTGCTCTCGGTCAACCTGACCGGGCCGTTCCTGGTCGCCAAGCACGCCGTCCCGCACCTGGCCGCCGGCACCGGGGTGCTGGTGCTGGTCGGCTCCAAGGCGGGCGTGCTCACCGGCTCCGGGTCGGTAGCCTACGGCGCGAGCAAGGGAGGGTTGCACGGCCTGGCACTGACCCTGGACCGCCAGCTTCGCCCACGGGGGGTCAGAGTGCACGCGCTCTGCCCCGGCGACATCGACACGCCGTTGATGCGCCGCTCGCTGGACGAGGCGCGGACCAACGGGGTCGATGCCGGCCGGGTCGCCGACATCGAAGCCGACCTGGGCCGGCCGGAAGATGTGGCGTCGGCGTTGGTGCTGCTCGCGGCACCACTGTCGGCCAGCATCACCGGCACCGTCTACACCGGTTGAACGGCCTGGCTGAGCAGCCCGCCCGCAAGCCGGCGACGACGTGGAGGCAAGCAACACATGATCGGCATCATCGGGCCGGAGGACTCCATCCGGCTGGTCCAGGAGGTCGCCGCCGGCGAAGGGCGGGCCGGCGAACTCACCAGCCGCGCGTACGCCCGGCCGGAGCAGGCCCCGGAACTGGCCCGCGAGCTCGACGAGCTCTGCCAGGTACTGCTGTTCACCGGCCGGATCCCGCACGCGCTCGCCACCGCCGCCGGTGACCTGCGCGCCGAGGTCGACTACATCCGCCATGGCGGCATCGACCTTTACCGCACCCTGTCCCGGATGCTGCTGGCGACCGGCGGGCAGCTGCCGACGGTCAGCGTCGACACCATCGAGGCCGGGGTGGTACGGGAGACGTACCACGACATCGAGGTGCCCGCACCGACCGAGATCCTGCCGATCGCCGACTCGACCGGACTGCTCTACGCCACCCTCGACGACGTCACCGCCTACCACCGCGACCGGTACGCCACCGGTGCCGTCGAAGCCTGCCTGACCTGCCTCGGTGCGGTGCACCGCGACCTGCGCGAGGCGGGCGTGCCGGTCTGGCGGGTCGAGCACACCCGCGCGTCGGTGCGCGACGCGCTGCGCCGCGCCTGGCTGGCCGCCGAGATCCGGCAGTCCCGGGCCACCCAGATCGCCGTGATGATGATCGAGTTCGCCGAGCCGGCCAGCCGCCGGCACGACCCGTACGAGGTGGAACGGCAGCGGCTGCGGCTGCGCGAGGCGCTGCTGGAACACGCCGAACGGATGCGCGGGCGGCTCAGCATGATCGACGACCGGACGATGGTGATCACCACCACCCGGGGCACCGTGGACAGCGCCCTCGCCCGTCACCGGGCCGGCCACGCCTCCCTGCTCACCCTGCGCGGCGTCGACGGCGGCCACACCGTCGGCTTCGGTGCCGGCACGACGATCGCCGCCGCCGAGGACAACGCCCGCAAGGCCCTCGCGTTGAGCCGGGGCAGCGGCGACACCCACGTCGTCTTCCCTGACGGGGAGATCCACTCCACCCGGGTGAGCCCGGTCAAGCAGCGCCTGCGGGAGACCGCGCCCGGCATCCTGCGCGTCTCCGAGCAGCTCAAACTCGGCCCGCTGTCCACCCGACGCCTGCTGGAGGCGCTGCATCAGCTGGACCCCAACGAGGTCACCGCCCGCAGCCTGGCCGATGCGTACGGGGTGGAGGCCCGCTCGGCACGCCGGCTGCTCAACTCGCTGCGCGCCGCCGGCTACGCCGACGAGGTCGGAGTGCACGTCAGCACCGGAGCCGGTCGCCCGCAGACGGTCTACCGGGTGGCGATGCAGCGGCTGTTCGAAGCGATCGGCGGTGACGCGTGAGATTCGAGCCGACCTACCTGGTCACCGTCAGGTACGCCGCCGACGCGGCGCAGCGGCGCGGGCCGCACCGATCCGCCCACCTGGACCGGGTCGCCACCCTGCTCGCCGACGGCACCGCGCTGGTCGCCGGCGCGTACGCCGATCTGAGCGCGTCGGTGCTCATCGTGCGGGCCGCCGACGCTGACGCCGCCCGCGCGGTGTGCGAGGCCGATCCGTACTGGCGGCACGGGGTGTGGACGGCCATCGAGGTGGCCGAGTACCTGGCCGCCACACCGCAATCCCTCGGGAGGTAGACATGTCGCAGTTACGCCGGATCGCCGGAGTCCAGGTACGCGGTGCCGAATCCGCGCCGTACGCCGCCCGGCTGCTCGCCGAGACCTTCGGCAGCTCCACCGACGGGGTGCCGGTGCACCTCGACGCCGACCCGGCGCTGCCGGAGGGCACCTACCGGATCGAAGTTCCGGCCGGTGGCGGGCCGGGTGCGGACGCGACCGGTGACGGTGGAGTCCGGCTGACCGGCGACCCGTTCGCCGGCCTGATCTACGCCGCCCGGGAGCTGACCGAGCTGGCCACCGAACGCCAGGTCCCGGTGGGGGTACGGGAGCAGGCACCCGGGCTGGCACTGCGCACCCTGTGGACCTGGGACCACTCGACCAACTGGGATCTGCGCCAGCTCGGCCTACAGGAGATCGGCGCGCTCAACCCGTACGCCAAGTCAGCCGACGCGTTCGGCGCCGACTACCGGCGACTGGTCGACTTCTGCAGCCGGGAACGGATCGGCGGGATCGTCGTGTACGGGCTGCTGCGCGACGCGCACGGCGGTGTCGACGCGGCCCGCGACCTGTGCGGGTACGCCAACGAGCGGGGCGTGCGGATCATCGCCGGGATCGGGGTCAACGCCTACGGCGGCATCTACTTCGACGGCCGGCACCGCTACAACCTGGCGACCTGGCTGCGGCAACGCCCCGAGCTGGCCGCCGAGCTGCCGAAGAAGATTGGCTTTGACATCGATGAGTTCGGCGATCTGCACTTCCCGGCCAGCGAGTACATGATGGCCGCCTGCCCGTCGCAGCCGGACAATCTGGCCTGGAATCGCGACGCCGTCGACTGGCTGCTGGAGACGATCCCGGTGGGCGGGATCAACTTCGAGACCGGCGACTACGGCAGTTGCGCCTGCGCTCGGTGCACCCGGCGCACCGGCGGTGAACGCACCTCCTGGTCGTACGAGGCGATGCGGTCGGTCTACCCGACGCTGCTGGACACGGCCCGGCGTACCGGGCCCGCCGGGGTGCCGCTGCGGCACCTGGTCGAGGTCTACTGGGACAACATCTTCGACCTGCCGGCACAGCGTCCGCTGGCCGACCTGCCCGACGACGTGGCCTACCAGTACTGCGTCAACCGGGGATTCTGGTACGACAACCGGGACCGGCTGACCGCCGCGCACGTCGAAGCGCTACCGCACTCGACGAACGTGCTGCGTACCCACGCCGGATCGCAGTGGAACCGGCAGCGGCACTCCTGGGTGCCGCAGCTGTACGCCGACATGGCGGCCCGGGTCGGCGTGGCCGGCATGCGGGGGCTGACCATCTTCGGCGAGGCGGGTGCCTACCACCCGACGAACGAGATCGGCTATCTGGCGTACGCCCGGTTCAGCTGGAACCCGGAGCTGGACTGGGCGGACTTCTGGCGCGACGAGGTCGCTCCCCGCTTCGGTGGCGAGGCCGAGGCGGAGGCGTTTCGCGACGGCGCCGGGCTGCTCGACGCCCCGGCGGCTGACGCCGTCGCGCTGGACCGGGTGCGCACCGACGCGCTCGGCATGGTCGCCGCTACCAGCGGGGCGGTGCAGCGCCGGTGGCTGTGGTTGGCCGAACGGGCCGCCCGGTACGCGTACAGCGCCGGCTGAGTCCGGCGGCGCGACCAGTCGGCAGGGTCGCCGGTCACTGGGCGCCCTGTCACGCCAGCGGGTCGAGGTGCCGCCGCAACTCGGCCGCGAACCGGGCGCTGACCTTCGCCGGAGACAGGGCTTCGACGTGGTCACGGACCGCCGCGCGGACCGGCTCGGCACGGTCCCAGGCCCCACCGGACTCGGTGATCGTCTCGGCGGTCTTGTCCGGGTCGGACAGGTCGAACCGGCGCAGCGCGGCGTCCGGCAGCAGACCACCGACGGTAGTGCCGGTCGACACGTACGCCGGCAGGCCGAATCCGGCGGTCAGCGCCAGCGCGCCGGAGTTCAGCGACGACCGGTACGGGTAGACGGCGGCGTCGGCCGCCCGCAGGAAGTACTGCACGTCGGTGTCGGGCGCGAAGCCGGGATGGAAGATCACCGCCGGGTGCTCGGCGGCCCGGCGCATGAACTCGGGGCCGCCGGCCTCCTCGCGTACCTTGCCGGCGACCAGCCAGCGCAGCCGCGGGTCGTGCCGGACCGCGACGTCGAGCGCGTCAAGGAAGTCGCCGTGCCCCTTGTACGGCCGGACCTGCCCGAAGGTAACCAGCACCCGGGCGCCGAGCGGAATGCCGAGATGGCTGCGGGCGGCGGGCCGGTCCACCCAGTCCGGATAGGCGCCGGCGAAGGTGGGGTGCGGGGCGAACACCACGCGTCGGGGCTCGGCTCCGAAAGTGTCCCGCAGGATGTCGAGGTGGCTGTCGTGCATCAGGTGCACCACGTCGGCGGCGGCGAGCATCACCTGGCGCAGCCGGGTTTCGGTCGCCCGGTGCACGGTCTCGTGCGGAAGCAGGTTGTGCACCGTCCAGACCAGCCGTACGCCCTGGTCGCGCAGGGTGTCCAGCCGCTTGGCGAAGGCATCGACCGCAGCTTCGGCCTGGCCGGTGGTGGTGCAACCGGAGGTGACGTCGTAGAGCCAGTGCACATGCAGCACCCGGCCGATGCCGTCGGGCAGTGCGGGCAGCAGCTTGTCCAGCTGGTCGAGCCGGCGGACCCGCATCGGCGTCAGGTTGTGCTGGGAGAACCGGCTGTACAGCAACGATTGGTACGGATTGGCCGTGTCGACCGGCCAGTGCAGCCAGGCGACCGGGGGGCGGTCGGTGTCGGACCAGTCGGCGGCGGCCAGCGCGCTCAGCGCGTCGTCAAGCAGGTGTCCGGCCGAGGTGCCACGGCGCCAGGGAACGATCACGGCTGCCCACCGTATCGTGCGCCGGTGCCGGCGGCGACCGCTCGGGCGACGGATGTGCTGGCCGGGTCGTCGGCGCGCACCTCGGTGACGCCGCCGGTCGCGGCGAGTCGGGTGAGGACACTGGCGGTGAGCTGGTCTCGCAGGTCGGACGGCAGCCCTGCCCAGGCAGGACGCCAGTACGAAAGCGGTGCGGCTCGGCCGGTGACGGTGGCCTCGATCGGGGCTGCCGGATCGGGTCGGTGCAGGGTGAGCCGGACGGCGTCGCCGCCCGGTCGACCCGCGGGCGGCGGGTCGGCGACCGGGGCCGCAGCGCCGACGCCGACGGACCGGACCCGCCGCTGCTCGGTCTCGTTCGCCGCCCCGCGCTGCACCAGCCGGAGCAGGGCCGCCGTTACGCCCTGACGATCACCCTTGCGCTCGGCGACGCCGACGAGAAGACGAACGTCGCTCGCGGTAACGTTCGGGCTGTAGAGTTGCGCCGCTGGCCGGCCGGCCATGCGCTGTAGCCGACCAACCATCCGCCGTGCCGGGCGCAGCACGCGACGTACTCTACGAATCAGGGTCACCGATCCAGATTACCCAGTCGTGACGTGAGGTGAACGCGGTGCCATCCCCGACGGTCAGCATCGTCGTGCCGGTCTACAACACAGAGAAATGGCTCGCGGAAGCGCTCGGATCCATCGAACGCCAGCCTGGTCGGGACCTGATCGAGGTCGTCGTGGTCGACGACGGCTCGACTGACGGATCAGCCGAGATCGCCCAGCGGTACGCCGGTCAGGCCACCGCGGTGCGCTACGTCCGGCAGGACAACGCCGGGCTCGGCGCGGCCCGCAATCATGGCGTGCGCCTCGCCACCGGCCGCTACCTGGCATTTCTCGACTCGGACGACATCTACCCGGACGGCGCGCTCAGTCACCTGACCGGGCTCGCCGACCACCACGAGGCGGCGATCGCCGTCGGCGACATGCAAGGGCTGCCGCCCCGGCCGAACCCCGCCTGGCGTCGTGAACTGCTCATCGGTGAACGGGTCGTCGAGCACATCGCGCACGCCCCGGACCTGGTCGGCAACCCGTCGGCCTGCAACAAGATCTTCCGCCGGGATCTGGTCGACGCGGTCGGCGTCAAGTTCACCGAGGGCACCGCGTTCGAGGACGTGCTGTTCACCATTCCGTTGCTGGCCAGGTCGCCCCGGACGATCCTCACTCCCCGGCTGAGCTACCTCTACCGGCAGCGGGGGGACAATTCCTCGCTGATGGATTCCCGCAGCCAGCCGGCCCGGATCATGCAGCATCTGACCATCATCGAGCGGCTCGCCGACGAGGTGCGTGACCTGCGCTCCGACGACCGCGAAGCGGTGTACCGGTGGATCGCCTACATGCAGCTGCACTACGCGTGGCGGGCGGCGGCCGGCTGCGACGACGATCAGCTCGCCGAGTTCACCGCCCGGATGCACAGCCTCTTCAAGGACCTCCCGATCGATGTGGCCAGCGAGTTCGTCGGCAACGCCGGGGCCGGGTTGCGCGCCGTCGCGATCTACGAGCAGGACGCCGCGACAGTACGCCGGCCGCGTTCCAGCCGACCGCTGCGGGTGCACGCCGGCCAGCCGTACCTCGGGCACCCCGACTTCGACACCTACCGCGACCTGCTGCGGGTCAATGAGATGACGGTCAGTGTGCAGGGCCTGCGCGGCAGCGGGCCGGGTACCGGTCCGACGGTCACCGTTCAGGGCACGGTGCGCTGTGCCGGCATCGACGGCGAACCCGGTCAGGTCCGCTCCGACCTGCTGCTGGAGATCGGGGACGGGCTGCTCCGCCAACCGGTCACCGTCGAGTACCGCAAGGGCAACGACCTGCGCTGGTCCTGCCGGCTGACTGTCGGCGAACTGGCCTCCGGCCGGTACCCGGTCCGGCTGGTCGTCCGGGACAGCGGCCGCGAGTACGCCGTACCGCCGGGGCCGGAGCGCGGCGGCCGAGGCACCCTCGGCACCCGACCGACCCGGGTCGGCACCCGGGTGCTCTGGCTGACGCCGGGCGCCGCCGGGCCGACGCTTGTCGTCACCGACGGAACCACCGGCACCCTGGCCCGCAGCCCGCAGTGGCTGTCCGAGATGGGTGCCCGGCAGAGCCGGAACCTGCTCCGCCGGGCATGGCAGACGGCACGGACCGGGCAGCGGCGGCTGACCTCCCGCCGCACCGACAGTTAACCGGCACCGCCGGTCGCCCGCCCCCACCCGGCATCAGCTGGCCGCCGGCGGTGCCGGTTCGCCGAGCAGCGCGCGGCGGACCACCCGCTCGGCGGCGTGCCCGTCGTCGAGGTGGCAGAACCGCCCCCGGAACTGGGTCCGGGCCTTGGCCGCGGCGTCGTCGTCGACCGCCCCGGTACGGAACACGTCCAGCAGGTGCCCGAAGGTGGTGGCGACCGCTCCCGGGGGTTCCGCGGTGATGTCGAAGTAGACGCCCCGCGTCATCGCGTACGCCGCGGCGTCCGGCGCGTAGATCACAATCGGGCGGTCCAGGATCGCGTAGTCGAACATCGCCGACGAGTAGTCCGTGATCAGCACGTCGGCGGCGAGGTACAGGTCCTCGACCACCGGGTGCGCCGACACGTCCCGGACCCGACCGCTGGCCGGCGCGTTGGGTGCCTGGCCGGTCCGCTGCCGGTCGTGGAAGTAGTGGCTGCGGATCAGCAACCAGGCGTCCGGGCCGAGGACCTCGGCGAACGCGTCGGCGTCGAAGTCGGGCCGCCAGCCGGGCTGGTGTTCGCGGTGGGTCGGCAGGTAGAGCACCACCCGCTCACCGGGAGCGATGCCGAGCGCCTCCCGGGCCGCGGCCACCTCCGCGTCGGTGGCCAGTGCCAGCCGGTCGTTGCGCGGATAGCCGGTGTCGAGCGACTCGAAGCCGGCCGGGTAGGCGCGCTCCCACATCTGGGTGGAGAAGTGGTTGGCGCTGACGCTGTAGTCCCACCGGTCCACCCGGCGCAGCAGCAGGGAGAAGTTCATCGAGGTGGCACCGATCGGGTGCCGCTGCTGGTCCAGGCCCATCACCTTGACCGGCGTGCCGTGGTGGGTCTGCACGTGCACCGAACCGGACCGCTTGCGCACGTAGTCGGGAAAGTTCACGTTGTTGATCAGCCACTTCGACCGGGCAAGGGCCCGGTAGTAGCGCCAGGTGCCGGCGATGACGTACGGCACCCCGGGCGGCATGCTCGAGGCCCGGTCCCGACGGACCACCCAGACGCTCTTGATCTGCGGGGCGATCTGCGCCGCCTTGGCGTGGATCGCCGCCGGGTTGCAGCTGTAGCCCCGATACCAGTACGCGGCGTACAGCGCCAGCGACTGGTCCATCGGCAGCCGCAGCTGCAGCCGGTAGTAGCCACGCAGCAACACCCGCCGGCCGGCCCGGGCCAGGTTGATCAGCCGCCGTTTGACCGGCCGGCCGAACCGTCGGCTGACCGAGGGCAGCTTCTTGCGGACCTGCTGGCCGGCCCGCAACGCGGCGAAGGTACGCCACCGGTTGGCGGCCAGCAGCCGCCGCTTCAGCCCTTCCACGCCGTCCGGCTCGGGGTAACCGCCGGCCGGCAGCCGCCGCTGGTAGTCGGCGTGGGCCCGGGCGAAGAACTCCCGGTGCAGCTCGCGGGGCAGCCGACCGCCGTGTCCCAGCACCATCAGATAGTGGGAGATCATCAGACCGAACAGCTCGGGCCGGACCGGGTCGGCCTGCGGGCCGCGGGCATCCAACCAGTCGAAGGTGTTGCCCCAGTGGTCGAACATCTCGAAGTGCCGGGCGCTGCGGGTCCGGGTGATCGCCCCGGTGCGGCGCTGCCGGTAGTTGACGCACGCCCGGTCGAGTATGGTGACCCGCTCGGCCGCGACCAGCAGCGGGAAGGTGAACGACACGTCCTCGTACCAGCCCGCCTCGAACCGCAGCCCGAGATCGACCAGGAATTCCCGACGGGTGACCTTGTTCCAGGCGGTGTGCAGGACCTTGAGCGTCTCTGGCCGGGTCCGTACGTTGAACACCTCGGCACCGGGCGAGGTCGGGAACGCCTGGCGCAGCGCGCTACCCGCCTGGTAGTTGTTCCAGAAGACCCGCACGTGGTCGACGATCAGCACGTCGGGCGTGGTGTCGCGGAGCCGGTTGGCGACCGCCCGCAGCGCGCCGTCGGTCAGCCAGTCGTCGCTGTCCAGGAACCAGACGTACTCGCCGGTCGCCGCGTCCAGGCCGGCGTTTCGGGCCTTGCCCAAACCGACGTTGGCCGGCAGCGACAGTACGGTCAGCCGGGGGTCGCGGGCGGCGTACTCGGCGAGGATCTGCCCGGAGGTGTCCGGCGAGCAGTCGTCGACCGCGATCACCTCGACGTCGGTGAACGACTGCCCGAGGATGGAGTCAAGGCACTCCCGCAGGTAGCCCTGCACCTTGTACACCGGCACAACGATACTGATCAACGTCATCGGTCATCACCTGCGATCGTGCCGGCGGAGCGGCCGGCGGGGCGGAGGGAGGGAGCCGGACCGGCCGGCATGGCCGGCGGCCGGCGGGGTGCCGGGACCCGGGCGACGGCGCCCGGCGGGCGGTGGTCCGCTGCTCGACCCGGTGCCGACGGTCGGTGGTCGACGACCGCGGTCACGAGGAAGTGCAGCATCAGGTAGCCGGCGAACGCGGCAACCACACCGGTGGTCACCGCGACCGGGGTGACCGTCGTGGGCAGCCCGGCGGCGACCAGCGCCGGTCCGGCAGCGGCGACGGCGAGCAGCAGTACTCGGCCGTCCCAGCCGAGGCTCCACCGGCGCAGCGGTGGTCCGTCGAGCCGTTTCTCCAGCCGGGCGGTCAAATCGTAGTGGTGCAGGGCGAGGATCAGCAGCAGTCCGTAGGTGACCGCGGCCGGTACGCCGGCGACCACGCCGGCCGCGACGACGAAGAGAAGTTCGGCCGCCCGCAGCGCCGCCGGCACCAGCCAGTCGAGCGCGCCGGTGGCCGGCCGGGCCGCGCTGGCCGAGCCGGCCGCCAGCAGGGCCGCCGCGCCGACGAGGACAGCGCCGGCACCGGACAGCACACCGGTCGTGGTCAGGGCCAACAGGATCGCGGCTGTCCCGGCGGCGGCCACCGCGAGGGGCAACTGCCCGGCGGGGGACCGGCCGGTCCGCAGATTGGCGATCCGACCGGCCAGGAAACCGTCGTCACGGTGATTCGCGGTGTCCACCGCCGCCAGTACCGGGACCCGCATCGACCGGGCCCGCAGGGTCCGCAGGCCCGCCGTCCAGATGGCCGCGAGCATCCCCCAGCCGAGTACGGCCCACAGGCTGACCAGCGGGCCGAACAGCACCACGGTGACGGCGATCAGTGCCCACCGCTCGCCGATCGGAAAGACGATGGTCCGTTTCGCCCAGTAGATCGGCGAGCGCGGCCCGGCGAGCACGCGATCGGAGACCTGGCTGAGCCGACCGCCGACCCCGCCCGCCGACGCGCCGGTGGCCGGTCGGCTCGGCGTCCGGTGGGCGGCTTCGTCGTGCAGCGCCCCGTACCAGGCGTCGGTCATGTGCCGGACGGTCTGCAACACGATCGCTGCGGTGGCCAGCACCCATCCGTCGGCCGCCCACCCACCGGCCAGTCCCGCCTGGTGTACACCGACGCCGAGCCCCGCGTAGACCAGGTACTCCTTGCCCCGGTCGGCGATGGTGTCCAGCCAACCGCCGAACGCGCTGAACCGGCCGGTGTAGCGGGCCAGTTGGCCGTCGACGCAGTCGAGCACGAAGCCGAGATAGAGCAGAACCGCACCGAGCAGCAGCAGCGGCCGGTCACCGACGGCGAACAACAGCGCGGCGGCGGCGGCGAACGCGACCGAGATGGCGGTGACCCCGGTCGGGCTCAACCCGATCCACGCCGCAAGCTTCACAACCCTTGGTGACCAGCTGCTCACGAAATAGGTGGCGAACAGGTCGTCCTGTTCCTTGACCGCGAGGCGCAGTCGGGCTTGATCGGGGTCGACAGCACGGATCCGGGCCTCGGCGTTGGACAGCTCGACCTGATCGGCGACCCGCCGGGCCACCAGGTGACGCAGCGGGTACGCCCCGACGGCGGCGCCGCCGGCAACGAACTCGGCGAGGATCGCGTCCAGCGGGTGGGTACCCGGAGGCAGTCGCCGGGTGGCGGCGGCCCGGGCCGCCGTGGCCAACGCGGGCAGGTCACCGACGCCGACCCGCAGTACGCCGCCGAAGAGCGGAAGCCGGTCGGTGGTGGCCGGATCGGGGGTGACGGCGACGATACGACCACGCAGCGCGCTGGCTGCGGCGACCCGACCACCGCCGGAGCCGTCCACAGCGGGCAGCAGCATCGCCCGGGTCGTCTCGGCCGGCGCCACGGCGAGCAGTCGAATCGCCTCGGTGTGGGCGACCACGTCGGTGGCGCACAGCAGGACCGGTCCAATGGCCTGCTCAACAAGGTCGGCGACGCCGGCTGCTTCCGTCGGCCACACCTCGTCGGCGCCGGCAGCCACGAGCTGCTCCCGGAGATGCCCATTGAGCGACGATCCACTTACCGTACGCAACTCTCCGGAATCAACGCTGGCCGGGGTAGCAGAAGCCCGGTCCGCCGAAATGAGGATCGCCAGTGTCACATTCGCGCGCTTCCGTCTAGACGAGCGCGCGAGGCGCTCAGAGGGGTGGCGTCGCCCGAGCGCACCGACGCGAGTAGGGGCACCGTCGGCGTGGGCAACGCCGGCAAGATTAGCAGTCGGTGAACAAAGCGGGTAGCTCGCACGTCCGTGAGATGACGCCACCTCGGCATGGCTCCCTGAATGATCTTGAATCAGTCAGGGTAGCGCCGTACGGGGGCCACGCCGCGAATCGGTCCGTGGACCGAGGTCGCCGCCTCCCGGCGTACCTACCGTGGAACGTGGCAGACCGGCCAGCAAACGACACCCGAAGGAGCGTCCGATGAGCCGCAAACTGGTACGTCCCCGCAACGGAAGGATGATTGCCGGCGTCTGCGCCGGGCTCGGCCAACGGTTCGGCATCTCAGCGGGAATGGTGCGGTTGATCTTCCTGCTCTCCCTGCTGCTGCCCGGCACCCAGGTGATCATTTACCTGGCGCTGTGGATCGTGATGCCAAACGAGGACCGCAACCTCGCTACGTCGTACTGACCGCCCCGTCCCCGGCTAGCGCCCGCCATCAGGGACCGCTGACGACCCGTCACCGACGGATCGAGACCACGACCTGTCCCGGCAGGTCGTCGCGGACCACCCAGTAGCGCGGGTCGAACTGGTCGCGATGGAATTGCAGGTCCCGCCAGACCAGCTCGTCGCCGTCGCGGGTCAGGACGAAGATGTCGATCGGCCCGAACGCGGTCGCCGCAGACTCGGCGGCGAACGCCGCCGGGTCCTCCTGGTCGGCCAGATCGCGCAGCTCGGCCCGGCGTTCGTCCCACCGGGACAGGGTGCCCGCCGCGGTCCGGTCGTTGCTCAGGTAGCCGGGCCACGGCAGGTACGAGAAAAGCCGTTCGTCGACGCTGAGGGTGACTCGGTCCGGGTCCGGCCCGATGACCTGCTCAACCGCTCGACGAACCGGCTCGACCGGGAACCAGTCAGCGCGGCCGGTGTCGGGCGCGTACCGGGGATAGCCGCCGCCGGGCAGCGGCTCGGCGTGCGCCGCCGCCGCGTACCCCGAACCGGAACCGTCGGTGCCCGGCATCCAGTTCGTGGAGTAGACCGGCACCGCCCAGGCCAGCAGCACCGCCAGCGGCACGCCGGCCAGCCCGACCGGCGGACTGATCCGCAGCCGGCGCAGCAGCAGCGGCACCGCGTGCACCAGGGTCAGCACCCCGGCGACAGCCAGTACGACGCCGTACAGCCGGGCCGTGTAGTGCGCGAAGGCGGTGTGCCCGGTCAGCACGAACCGCACCAGCGACAGCAGCCGGTAGGCGAACGCACCGGCGGCGATCAGCAGCAGCGGCCGGGCCCACCAGGTCGACCGGATCAGCCACACCGAGCCCACCAGGCCGGCCAGCTGCAGGCCACGCAGCGGCAGGTCGCCCCGCTCCAGAAACGGCAGCAGATTGTCGAGGTAGTACGGCGACACGAACAGGTCGGAAACCAGCTGTCCGCCGCCGCCGGTGGTCAACGCCCACAGGTACGGCAGCACGTACCACGCCGACGAGACGGCGGCGACCGCGGCGACCAGCAGCAGCCGCCGCAGGTACGCCCACCGGTCCGGCTCGGCCCGCCAGGCCAACCCGACGATCACCGCGAGGCCGAGCGCCCCGTAGACCAGCCAGGCCTGGTAGAGCACCACCAGCAGACCCCCGAGCAGCCCGCAGGCCAGCCAGTGCAGCCGGCTGCGAGGCGGACGGGTGAAGGTCTCCAGCACCCACGGGATGAAGACCATCAAGGCGAGGACCTCGTACGCCTTCCGCGGGTCGGACCAGGCCAGCACCCCCACGCAGGAGATCGCCAGCGCCGCCCAGGGACCCACCTGGCGGCGCCACAGCAGGAAACCGACCAGCACCGACGCCGAGACGAACAGCACCTCGGCGGCGCCGAGCAACCGCCAGGCCGGCTGGTCGAGCAGCACCGCCGCCCGGCCGACCAACCAGGCGTACAGCGGCGGGTACTCCGACGGCAGCCCGGGCACCGTGGTGTCCGCGCTGGCCACGGTGACCGTGTACCGGGTGGCGGTGGCGGTCATCCGCAGCATGTCCCCGGACAGGCCACCGAAGCCGAACGGGGTGCCGTACAGCGCGGCCCGCAGGATCAGCGCCAGCCAGGCCGAGGCCAGGCCGGCGCTGACCCCGGCCAGCGCCGGCATCGCGGTGGGCTGCCATCGCTGGACGGCGGCAGCGGCCAGTCCGCCGAGGCAGACCAGGAGCAGGCCACTGGCGACCGGCAGCGCCCGACCGGCCACCGTGAAGGGGTCGGCGCGCGCCACCGACGGCAGCACGACCGCCACCGGTGTGGCCACCAGCCAGGTCAGTACGGCGAGCAGCCCCGGCCGGCCGGCCAGTGCCGGCAACCGGCTGGCCCGGGGCCGCCCCGGCCCTGGCGCTGACTCCGGTCTACGAGATCCGTCCGGATTGTCCTGCACCGGGATCCGGCCCGATGCCGTCCGGCCTTGCGAGCCTGACCCCCGGCCGGGCAAACCGACCTCCCGGCCGGACGGCTCGCCAGCGCCGGCCGGGGATGTCTCGACAGTCATGGTGCTCCGCGGAACCGTTCGTTGTCGTGACGCGCGCCGGCTATGTCGCGCATCGGCGGGCCGTCTCGGTCAGTGGGTGCTGGCGACCAGCGGGCCGGGCTCCGATATCTGCTGATCGGCCACGGCGACGGAGACCCGCCGCAGGCTGAGCAGGCTGGAGAAGAGCCCGGCGAAGATCAGTGTCGCGCCTAGGCCGATCGCGGTCGAGGAGGGCAGCACTACCCGCATGGTCTCACTCGCGTCCTGGGCGCCGAAGCCGGTCGCACCCCAGGTGGCGACCGCCAGGATGGTGCCGGCCAGACCCAGCAGGATCAACGCGAACCCGCCGGCCGTGCAGGTCTCCAGTCTGACGTACCGGCTCCACCGGTCGGACTGTCGCAGGTCGGTGATGCCCTCGTATCTGCCGTAGATCAGCGCGAACGCCCCGAAGAGCAACAACTGTGCGCCGGCGAGCATGGCGAGACAGGTGTAGACGAGGGTGCTGACGTCGAAACCGATCCCGCCGACGACCAACGGGCCGACGGCCAACGTTACGGTGCCGATCAGGCCGACCGTGAACAGCACCGCACCGGGCCAGATCAGCATCTTCCGGGGGGCGAATACCAGTAGGAACCGCAGGTGACGCCAGCCGTCCCGCCAGGTCCGCAGGTGGGGTGGCCGGCTCCGGCCGTCGGGGCGCAGGGTGGTCGGCACCTCGGTGATGTCGTAGCCGTTGAGCGCGGCCCGGACGACCAGTTCGGAGGCGAATTCCATGCCCGGCATGCACAGTTGCAACTGCCGGACCCGGTCCCGGTTGAACCCACGGATCCCGCAGTGAAAATCACCCACATTCAGGTTGAACAACCGACGACCCAGCCAGGAGAGCACCGGGTTGCCGAGATGGCGGTGCAGAAACGGCATCGCACCGTCGGCTATACCGCCACGGAACCGGTTCCCCATCACCACGTCCCGACCGCGCCGCAGTTCATGAATGAAAGGTCCAAGGTCGGAAAGGTCGTACGAGTCGTCGGCGTCAGCCATGATGACGTACCGACCGCGGGCCTGCTCGACGCCGTTGATCAGTGCTCCGCCGTAGCCGCGCATGGGGGCGTGCGACACCCGGGCACCGGCGCGTACGGCGATTTCCTGTGAGCCGTCGGTGGAGCCGTTGTCGCTGACCAGGACCTCGCCCCGGACCCCGAGCTCGTCGAGGGACCGGCGGGCCTTGCGGATGCACACCTCCAGCGTCTCCGCCTCATTCAGACACGGCAGAAGGACAGTGACCTCGACCTCGTCGTTGCGCACCGAACGCGCCACGGGTGCACCCCCGAATTAGAGACTGACCACAGCCAGGCCGCCGTACCAGTCATGAGTCAATTTCATTTTCTGGCCCGCTGCTTCTGCGGATCCGGCCCTCGACTGCACTCTAGCGCGACCCACGCGGAACGAGTGCCCACCCCCGGACAGAAAACGCTGGGCCGAAGGATGATTCGGTCCGGCGGATCACCACCCTTCACGGGCGGTTTCAGCCTACAGAAATAGCTATGGCGCCACAAAGGTGACTGAGCTTTCCTCGTATCCCAGAGAGCGCAGCAGCCCCGTCAGCATCTTGCGGGTGTTCTCCTCGGCCCGCCCGGCGATCCCGCTCTCCCGGGCGGCGGCCGTGATTCGGTCCTCGGCCAACTGGTAGACCTGCTGCCGCCGGTTCGGGTCACCGCCGAACACCTCACCGAGACGGTTGAGCAGGCCACGCTCCTCGGCGAAGACATAACTGTTGTCGAGATCGAGATCCGCGTCGGTCAACTGTGGGGCCGGCAACTCGATCTGCGCAGAAAGACCATCCTCAGAGGTAGATATGGCTTCCTCGCCAATTTGCCCGAAATCGACGTATGCCTCGACCGTTCCGACCCCGACGAACAGGGTTCGTTCGTTGAGCAGGAAATCGGGCACGTACCGTCGGTCCTGCTCAAGGTCGACGACGACCTGATAGTTGCCCTCCGCCGCGACGAACCGGCTGAGATCCTGGATCGACTGCAGCACCGGCGGCTGGGTGCGATCGGTCTCCTGTTGGGCGAAGGGGTTGCGCCAGTTCGGTAGCAACCCGGCGGCCTGGGAGGACAGCAGCAGCACCACGACCAGGCCGACGATGGCGGCGAGCCCGAGCAGCCCGCGCCGACGTCCGCCGGACTCCGCCGGCGGCGTAGCCGGCTCGACCGGCCTGGCCGGCTCCGGCGAACCCTCGGGATACTCCGGAAACTCCTGAGTAGGAGTGTTGACATCGCCGCTACGGGACATCCACATCACCGTCCTCACCAGACGCCGGCCCACCGCCGGGACGTCTGGATTCACCGTACGGCCCCGGTACGACAACCGCATCCGGAGCCGACCGGCGGATCATCGCGCCCGGCGGACGAATCGGGCCGGGCCGGCAGGTCAGCCGGCGGCCCGCTGCTGGATGAGCAGGTACACCCGGGCGTGGATCTGGTTGCGCTGCTGAAGCGCGGCCCGCAGGGCACGGTGCAGGCCGTCCTCCAGGTAGAGACCGCCGTCCCACTGCACCACGTGCGGGAAGAGGTCGCCGTAGAACGTCGAGTCCTCGGCGAGCAGCTTGTCCAGCGCCAGCTCCCGCTTGGTGGTGATCAGTTGATCGAGCCGCAGCGGGCGGGGCGGAATCTCCGCCCACTGCTTCAAGGTCAGACCGTGCTCAGGGTAAGGACGACCGTCCCGCACCGCTTTGAAGATCACGACGGCGCGCTCCTCCCATGTCGCCTACCGGACCGTCTGTCTGCCGAACCGCCACCCGCCGGCCGGACGCCACCGTACGCCAGCGCGTCTGCCAGGGTAGCGACCTGCCGCGACCAGTCGGAGCGATCCTGCGGCCCGTACCGCAGCGTCACCGCCCGCAACCGGCCCCGGTCAACCGTTCCATCGGCCACGGTGAACCACCTCGTCGACCGGACGGCGACCGCGACGCAGCGACGGGGAACGCGAGTCGGGTGCCCGGTAGCCGACAGTGATCGCACCGATCGGGACGAACTCGTCCGGCACGCCGAACGCCTCCCGGAAATTCGGCGTGCGCTCCGGCGGGATGCCGAAGAAGCAGGCTCCCAGCCCTTCGTCCACGGCGGTCAGCAGCATCAGCAGCGCCGCGAACCCGGTGTCGATGTGCCAGTACGGCACCGGCCAGCGCGCCTCGTCGCGGTCGGTCCAACCCTTGTCCGGCTGGGCGTACCGGTCCAGGTACGCCGACCGGTTGGCGTGCGGGACGATGATCAGTGGCGCCTGGGTCATGCCGGCCAGCCAGCGGCTGCGCCGCTCGGTGTCCGGGTCCGCCGCCACCGGGGTGGTCGCCGCCCAGAACGCCGCCCGGTCGTCCGGCCGGTCCAGCACCAGGAATCCCCAGCCCTGGGAGAACCCTGCCGACGGCGCGTGGATGGCGTGCTCCAGCAACCGGTCGACGATCTCGGGCGGTACCGGGCGGTCCGGATCGTAGTTGCGGACCATCCGCCGCCTACGTACCGCGTCGCGGAACTCCATCACCGGCCCTCCGGTCCCGGTCCCGCCGGCTCCTGCCCCGGCCGGATGCCCCAGCTCGCCTGCCAGGTCTCGGCCGGCGCCAGGACGATCAGGTCCCGCCCGGACCGGAACGCGTCCGGCGGGCAGGTCATCGGCTCGACCGCCACCGACCGCCGGTAGCGCGGCTCCGCGAGGGTGTCCCCGCTGAACAGCTGCCACCAGTCAAAGGCGGCGTCGGCCCAGAGCGTCACGCCGTCCGATCCATCCTGGTTGGACAACCGGACCGCGGAGCCGCCCGACGAATCCCGGTCAAGATCGCCGAACGCGGTGTCCAGCACCACCGGACCGATCCGCCGCGGCTTGGTGAAGTCGTACTCGCCACCGGCCACCTTCGCCGCACCGATCGGCAGCAGCCGGCCGTCCACCAGCAGCCGGCTGCGGGCCGGCAGGTGCAGGGTCAGGTCGTCAACGACGGTGTCCGGCAGCCGCAGGTACGGATGGACCCCGAGCCCGAACGGTGCCGGCTCGGCGCTGGCGTTGGTCACCTGATGGGTCACCCGCAGTCCGTCGGCGCCGACCGCCCAGCGGGTACGCAGCACCAGCGACCACGGGTAGCCTGGGTGCGGGAAGAGGGTACAGCCGACCACCACTTCGTCGGCTGTCTTGCTGATCAGTTGCCAGGGCAGCCAGCAGACCAGCCCGTGCAGCGCGGTGTGCCGGTCCGGCTCGGACAGGTGCAGCTGCCGGGTGATCTCGGCGAAGGTGTAGCGGCCGTCGCGGATCCGGTTCGGCCACGGAGCCAGGACCTGGCCGGCACCGCCGACACAGAGCTCGTCCTCGGCGTACCCGTCGACGTAGTCGACCCCACCGGCGCGGTACGCCCGCAGCCCGCCACCTACCTCGACCACGACGGCCTCGTGCCCGTCCGCCGCGATCGTCCACTGCGCTCCGGACGGCGGGCCCGGACGTGCATCGACGTTGTCCATGCGGCGACGATAACGGTTCGATCCAGCTCGCGGGTCACCCGCCGGCCAATGATCCACAATAGCTAAGAGTAAATTAAAGGTTGCGCTACGGTGCGATCCGCTCGATCGACCAGCCACCGCCGGCATCCCGGCGGTACCGCAACCGGTCGTGCAGCCGGTCGGCCCGACCCTGCCAGAACTCGACGGTCCACGGCGTCACCCGCAGGCCGCCCCAGTGCGGCGGCGGTGGCACCGCGGTCGGCTCCGGGAACCGCCGCCGGGCGGCGGCCAGACCGGCGTCGACCGCCGCGCGGTCCGGCACCACCCGCGACTGCGGGCTGGCCCAGGCGCCGAGCTGGGAGCCGCGCGGCCGGGTGGCGAAGTACGCCTCGGTCTGCGCCCGGGGGATCGGTGCCACCACCCCACGTACCTCCACCTGCCGGGACATCGCGAACCATGGAAAGAGCAGGCTGACCGAGGGATTGTCGGTGGCCTCGGTGCCCTTGCGGGACCGGTAGTTGGTGAAGAAGACGATCCCCGTCTCGTCGTACCCTTTCATCAGCACCGTCCGGGTACTCGGTCGCCCATCGACGTCGGCCGTGGCCAGCACCATCGCATTCGGCTCCGGCAACCCGGCCGCCACCGCGTCGGCGAACCACCGGGCGAACTGGGTGTGCCAGTCGACGGCGAGGCCGCGGCGACGCAGTTCCGGGGCACCGCGATAGTCACGACGCGGCAGACTCGGTCGTGGTGTGTCTCCCGTCACGTCGCTCTCCTGAACTAGGGCTACCCCTGGCACCGAACTTACGCTGGGTACCCACCAGGCACGAACAACCGGTCACCCACCGGGTACGAACGACCAGTCACCGCAGCACACGGACGTCAGTGAAAGCCGTTCAGGGCAGCCTGCAGCAGTTCTACCGGGCGCTCGGGCAGCACCGCCAAATCCCCACCAGGAGAGCCATATGTCCGACTTCAAACCGGGTCTCGAAGGTGTGATCGCATTCGAGACCGAAATCGCCGAGCCTGACAAGGAGGGCGGTGCCCTACGGTACCGCGGCGTCGACATCGAGGATCTGATCGGACAGGTCTCCTTCGGCAACGTCTGGGCACTGCTGGTCGACGGCCGGTTCGGGCCGGGTCTGCCGCCCGCCGAGCCGTTCCCGGTGCCGGTGCACTCCGGCGACATCCGGGTGGACGTGCAGTCGGCGGTCGCCATGCTCGCCCCGTACTGGGGGCTGTCCCAGCTGCTCGACATCTCCGACGAGCAGGCCCGCGCGGACCTGGCCCGGGTGTCGGTCACCGCGTTGTCGTTCGTCGCCCAGTCGGCCCGGGGGCTCGGTCTGCCGGCCGTGCCGCAGAAGGAGATCGACAAGGCGCAGACCATCGTCGAGCGGTTCATGCGCCGGTGGCGTGGCGAGCCCGACCCGCGGCACGTCAAGGCGGTCGACGCGTACTTCATCTCCGCCGCCGAACACGGCATGAACGCCTCCACCTTCACCGCCCGGGTGGTCGCCTCCACCGGAGCCGACGCCGCCGCCTGCATCTCGTCGGGCATCGGCGCGCTCTCCGGACCGCTGCACGGTGGTGCCCCGTCCCGGGTGCTGCACATGATCGAGGGCGTCGAGCGCAGCGGCGACGCCGAGTCGTACGTCAAGGGCGTGCTCGACCGCGGCGAACGGCTGATGGGGTTCGGTCACCGGGTGTACCGGGCCGAGGACCCGCGCGCCCGGGTGCTGCGCCGCACCGCCAAGGAGCTTGGCGCGCCCCGCTACGAGGTTGCCGAGGCGCTGGAGAAGGCCGCTCTGGAGGAGTTGCACAACCGCAAGCCGGACCGGGTGCTGGCGACCAACGTCGAGTTCTGGTCGGCGGTGGTGCTCGACTTCGCCGAGGTGCCGGCGCACATGTTCACCTCGATGTTCACCTGCGCCCGGATGGGCGGCTGGAGCGCCCACATCCTGGAGCAGAAGCGGCTCAAGCGGCTGGTCCGCCCGTCCGCCCGGTACGTCGGCCCGCAGCCGCGCAAGCCGCAGCAGGTCGCCGGCTGGGACGCGGTCCCGCACGACGTTTGATCCGGCATCGGTCCTGATCCGGTACGGATCCCACCGGCACCGGCCCGGGGGATGTGGGGCACGCCTCAGTCACAGACGTGGGACCACACCCCGGGGCCAGCCGGTCGGGTGCAAGGATTGGTCGACCCGTAGCGCCTCTGGAAGGACTGCTGACCACCGTGGCTGACGTTGCGACCATCCGCATCCCAGACGAGATCAAGCCCGCCGACGGCAGATTCGGCTGCGGCCCGTCGAAGGTCCGCCCGGCAGCCGTCGAGGCGCTGTCCGAGGTCGCCACCAGCTACCTGGGCACCTCCCACCGGCAGCGCACCGTCCGCGACGAGGTGGCCCGGCTGCGGCGCGGCATCGCCGAGTTCTTCGCGCTGCCCGATGGCTACGAGGTGGTTCTCGGCAACGGCGGTACCACGGCGTTCTGGGAGGTCGCCACGTTCGGTCTGGTCCGCGACCGGGCGCAGTTCGCCAGCTTCGGTGAGTTCGGGGCCAAGTTCGCCAAGGCGGTACGCGATGCGCCGTTCCTCGGCGAGCCGACGGTGCACAAGGCCGAGCCGGGCGGCGCCCCGACCCTAGTCGCCGAGGCGGGCGTCGACGTCTACGCGACGCCGCACAACGAGACCTCCACCGGGGTCGCGGTGCCGATCCGGCGGGTCGCCGGGGCCGACGACGGTGCGCTGATGCTGGTCGACGCCACATCCGGCGCCGGCGGCCTGGAGGTCGACCCGACCGAGACCGACGTCTACTACTTCGCCCCACAGAAGTGCTTCGGTTCGGACGGCGGCATCTGGCTGGCCCTGATGTCGCCGGCTGCCCTGGACCGGGCCGCCCAGGTAAAGGCGTCCGGTCGGTACATCCCGGCGTTCCTGGACCTGGTTACCGCGATCGACAACTCGCGGTTGGAGCAGACCTACAACACCCCGGCACTGGCGACGATCTTCCTCGCCGCCGAGCAGACCGACTGGATGAACGCCCAGGGTGGGCTGGCCTGGGCGGCGAAGCGGACGGCGGAGAGCGCGGCGGCGATCTACGGCTGGGCTCAGCGGTCCGCAGTGGCCACCCCGTTCGTCACCGATCCGGCACTGCGGTCGAACGTGGTGGCGACCATCGACTTCGTCGACGGAGTGGACGCCGCCCAGATCGCCAAGGTACTTCGGGCCAACGGCATCATGGACACCGAGCCGTACCGCAAGCTCGGCCGCAACCAGCTACGGATGGCGCTGTTCCCCGCGATCGACCCGGCCGACGTCGAGGCGTTGACCGCCTGCGTCGACTTTGTGATCGAGCGACTCTGAGGCATATCGGGCGATAAGGCCGGTTCGGCGTGGATTGTCGCCGAACCGGCCGGTTTGCTCTAGGATGACGATCAACCGCCGACCGACCATCCGTGATCGCCGACGCTCGATCACCGTCCGCCACCCGACCCGCTCAGTGGACGGATCGGGGCAGCTCACTCGACATGCCCGGCGTGGCCTACTCCCATCAGGTGACTTATCGGCGTACCGTGTGCGGAGGACGTCGCGGGCGGGTCGACCTTGCGGCGTGGGGCAGCTCAGCGGGACGGAGGCAACGCGATGCGCCCGGTACGCTTCGTCGCCCTCTCCGAGGACGGTCAGGCCCTGGTCCTCGCTGACGAGGTCGGTCGACTGCTCGCCCTACCGATCGACGACCGCGTCTCCACCGCCGTGCAGGCCGACCCGGACAGCTCGACCACGTTGACGGTGGCCAGCCAGCCCGGCGATCCCCAGCCGTCGCTGTCCCCCCGGGACATCCAGGCCCGGATCCGGTCCGGCGAGTCGGCCGACGACGTCGCGCGGATCGCCGGGGTGCCGGTCGACCGGGTGCTGCGCTACGCCGGACCGGTGCTGCAGGAGCGGGCCATGCTCGCCCAGCACGCTCGGCGTACCAGGCTGAAGAACTCCGAAAAGGGTGCACCGCTCGCCGAGGTCGTCGACGGCCGGCTGGCCCAGCACGGCATCGACGCGGAGAAGATCTCCTGGGACGCGTACCGGCGCGACGACGGCACCTGGCGGATCATCGCCACCTGGCCGTCCGGCAAGGCCACCGCCCAGGCCATCTGGGAGCTTGACAAGAGCCGCCAGGTGATCTCGCCGCACGACGACATGGCGCAGTACCTCTGCACTGAGCGGCCCACCCAGATCCTCGGTCAGGAGCCGGCGCCGGAGCGGGGCGGGCACGCGCTGCCCGGTCCGTCGCGGGCCGAGCCGGGCCGGGGCGGCGGGCACGGCCTCCCGGCTGCCCCGAGTGACCAGCCACGACCCAGCCGGGACCCGATCCGGGCCGGGCGGGACGCGCTGCTCGCCTCGCTGGACCGACCACTCGGTTCGGCGGCCGGTCGCGGCCTGGAACCGGCGGCCAACGCCGAGATGCCCCGGCAGCGGCCGGTGGCCGGCGGCGCCGCCGCCCTGCTCGGGGGCGGCACGGGTTCCGCCTTCGACGACGACGCCGACGCGCCCAAGGAGGTCCCGGCGGTGCCGTCCCTGGCGGTGCTGCGGCCCCGGCGCGCCGCGTCCGGTGCCACCGAGACCCCGGCCGACAGCTCCGGCAAGTCCCGCAAGCGACTGCCGAGCTGGGACGACGTCCTGTTCGGTAGCGGCCCGGCCGACCGCGCGAGTTCCTGACCCGTCGGCGGCCGCCGGCGGCCTGGGACCGATCCGACCCGGGCAGTACCGGTCCAGGAGGTCAGGCTCGGACTGCTCCGGCATGGGCCGGCGCGGGTCGGGCCGGCAGTACGTAGAGCCGGGGCATCGGTGCCCACCTCAGCCGCAGCCGGCCGCCGGTGCGCCGCAACTGCCAGGCCAGTGCGGCGGCGGCGGTCAGGAAGGACAGCAGGCCGCCCAGCCAGATGCTGGCCCCGGCTCCGAAACGCTCAGCGACCCAGCCGATGATCGGTGCGCCGACCGGGTTGGTGCCCAGGAAGACCAGCACCCACAGCGCCATCACCCGGCCCCGGAACGCCGGGTCGACACCGAGCTGCACCCGCTGGTTGGATGCCTGCGCGAAGTAGACCATGAAGAACCCGGTCGGCAGCAGCAGGAGCACCACCAGCCAGTACGTCGGGGCCAGCCCGACCAGGGTGCCGAGGCCGGCGAAGGTCAACGCGCTGCCCAGCACGACGTAGACCGACGGCCGGTCGCGCCGGCCGCTGGCGGCCAGGGCACCGGCCAGCGCGCCGACCGCGAGCGCCGTGGTGAACAGGCCGAACGACGCCGCACCGGTCTCGAAGACCGTCTTCGCCAACGCGGCGAGGGTCAGCTGGAAATTGAACAGCAGTAGGCCGAGCACGGCCATCAGGGCCATCGGCAGCATCAGGTCGGGGCGGCGGGCGACGTAGCGCAACCCGTCGACCACCTTGGCGGCGTCCCGCTGCGCTCCGACCGGCAGGCCGACTCGGTGCAGTTCGCCGGAGCGCATCCGGATCAGTCCGACCAGCGGGGCCGTCGACGCGAGCGCGCTGATCAGGAAGACCGGCCCGACGTCGAACGCCGCGATGGCCAGCCCGGCCACGGCCGGGCCGACGATCCGGGCGGTGTTGAACGTCGCCGAGGACAGCGCGAGGGCGTTGGGCAGCAGCGGGGTCCCGACCAGTTCGGAGACGAACGCCTGCCGGACCGGGGTCTCCAGGGCGTTACCGACGCCGAGCAGGCCGGCGAAGACGAAGACGTGCCAGAGCGCCACCACGCCGGTCAGCACCAGCACGCTCATCACCAGGGCCAGCACGCACCAGATGGCGTTGGCGACGAACAGCAGCAGCCGCTTGTCGTAGCGGTCGGCGAGCCGGCCGAAGATCAGGGTGAACAGCAGCACCGGGGTGAACTGGAGGGCGACAACCACGCCGAGCGCGGTGGCGGAGTCGTCCGACAGCTGCAGGACAAGCCAGTCCTGCGCGATGAACATCATCCACACACCGATCAGCTTGATCAGCTGCCCGGTTGCGAAGATCCGGTAGTTACGGACCTGTAGGGACTGAAAGGTGGTGTTCAGTGTCGCCCGCACTCGGGGTGCGCCTCCTCGGATCGTACGCGTCATCCACACGGGACGAAGCGGACCCGATGGCGACTGTCGCGTCAGCCGCGGGCGACCTGCTGCAGGATCTCCGCCGCCTGCCGTAACGTGTCCCGTTCGGCAGGGCTCAGCGCGGCGAGCCGGGTGGCGAGCCACTCGTCACGTATCCGCTCAAACCCGGCGATCACCTCGCGGCCTGACTCGGTGGCTGACAGGATCACCTGGCGGCCGTCGGTCGGGTGCGGGGTGCGTTGCACCAGTCCGCGCTCCTCGAGCTTGGCGACGATCCTGGTCATCGTCGGCGGTTGGACCCGCTCGATGTCGGCCAGCTCCCGCGGCGTCATCGCACCGGCCAGCTCCAGGCTGGTGAGCGCGGACAGCTGGGTGACCGTCAGATCGCCGACCGGCCGGGCCCGTCGGACCCGCCGGTTGAGTCGGGTGATGGCATCGCGCAGGGACGTCGCCAGTTGCGCGGCCGTGACCTGTCGCTCTCCCATCACCGCCCACTCCGTCACGTTCGTTAGCCTAACTAACGAACACACCGATCGACCAGCCGTTATGACCACCGTCACCGGCGGCACCAGGGTACCGCCGGTGACGGCAGGCGAAGCGACGAGGCGGTCGGCTCAGCCGATCAGCAACTCCAGCGGATGCCGCAGGAAGTAGAGGGTGAACAGCGCGGCCACCCCGTACAGCAGCGGATGCACCTGCGCCGCACGGCCCTTCACGAGCTTGATCAGCACGAAGGTGATCACTCCCGCGCCGATCCCGTTGGAGATCGAGTAGGTGAACGGCATCAGCACGATGGTGAGGAAGGCCGGGATGGCGATCTCGTAGTCGGTCCAGTCGATGGTGCGCACCGCGGTCAGCATCAGGAAGCCGACCACCACCAGCGCGGTCGACGCCGCCTCGAACGGCACCACCTCGACCAGCGGGGACAGGAAGACGGCCAGTAGGAACAACCCGCCGGTGACCAGGTTCGCCGCCCCGGTCCGGGCACCCTCCGCCACCCCGGCGGCGCTTTCGATGTACGAGGTGTTGCTCGACGTACTCGCCATGCCGCCTGCCGCCGCCGCGATCGAGTCGACGACCAGGATCTCCCGGGTCCTCGGCGGCATCCCCTCGGCGTCGAGCATGCCGCCCTCCTGGCCGACCGCGACCATGGTGCCCATCGTGTCGAAGAAGTCGGTCAGCAGCAGGGTGAAGACGAACATCAGGGCGATCAGCCAGGTCGCCGAGTCCCACGCGCCCAGCACGGAGAAGTTGCCGAGCAGCGACAGGTCCGGCATGCCGAAGACCTGGTCGGGCAGGCTCGGCACGGTCAACGCCCAACCGCCCGCTCGGCCGTCCGGACCGCCGGCCGGCCCGAACCCGCCGATCGCCTCGACGACGATGGCCAGCACGGTGGAGCCCAGGATGCCGATCAGAATCGCACCCCGTACCTTCCGGACCACCAGCACCAGGGTGAGCAGCAGACCGAGTACGAAGACGAACGCCGGCCAAGTGGCGATCATGCCGTTAATGCCCAGGCCGAGCGGCGGTGACGCGGTGCCGCCGGTGACGAACCCGGCGTTGACGAAGCCGATCAACGCAAGGAACAGCCCGATGCCGACTCCGATGGCGGTCTTCAGCTGGGTGGGCACGGCCCGGAAGACGGCGGTACGCAGCCCGGTCAGCACCAGGACCAGGATGATCACGCCTTCGATGACCACCAGGCCCATCGCGTCGGCCCAGGTCATCTGCGGTGCGATCTCGAAGGCGACGAGGGCGTTCACCCCGAGACCGGCGGCCAGCGCCAGCGGGAACCGGGCGACCACCCCCATCAGCAGCGTCATCAGCCCGGCGATCAGGGCGGTCGCGGCGGCGATCGCCGGGATCGCCAGCGCGGCGCCCTCGCCGTCGACCGCGCTGCCCAGGATCAACGGATTGAGCACCACGATGTACGCCATCGTGAAGAAGGTGGCCAGTCCGCCACGTACCTCGCGGCCGGGGGTGGAGCCGCGGGCGGTGATTTCGAAGAAGCGGTCGAACGCGTTACGTGGGCTGGGGTCCGGGGTCGGCCCGGTTGTCTCTGCCGGCACTGTCGCCATGGATCCTCACAGCTGATCATAAGGTCGATAGGTTGCGCGCATCGTCTCAGATCAGCTGTTACCGGCGAAGGTCCATCCGGTTACGTCCGCGACATCGACGGCCGACTCAGCCCGCCGTCCGGGTCGACCGGCCCGTCGCGGCGGTCCCGATCAACCGGGACGTACCCTGGTGAGGTGCCCGACTCGCCGCTGATGACCCCGCCGGACGCCCCGACCGGCCCGGTGCGGCTGCCGAGGGCGCCCCGACCGGCGCCACTGGACCCACCGATGGTGCCGTTCGCCGTCGGCGGGATGATCGCCTGGGCCGTCGCCGGGCTGGTCTGCCTGCTCGCCCGAGACTGGCTGGCCGACACCGGGCGTACCGACTGGCTCTGGACCTGCCTGGCCGGTCTCCTGCTCGGGCTGCCCGGGCTCGCGGTGATGCTGCGGCACGACGCCAACCGGCGACGGCGCCACGCCGACCAGGTCAGTCGCCGGCCGGACCCGAACGCACCGTGACCGTCTCGACCTCGCCGTCGTCGTAAACCGTGGGCAGCTCGTCCACCGGAGTCACCGCCGGGCCGGTCAGCGTCTCCGAGTGCGCGCCGCAGCCGTGGTCCACGCTCACCACCCGGCCGTCGTCCGGTGCGTACACGTTGCCGCACACCCCGAACGCCTGCCGCAGCGCCCCAGCCAGCATCAGGTAGAACCCGCAGGCGCCGCAGCGGGCCGTGTCCGGCGCGGCGACCGAGATCGGTGCCTGCGGGCCGTGTTCGCCGTCGTACCAGCGCTGCGCGGTGTCGGCGCGGCCCTCGCGAGACATCACCCGGCTCCGGCCGAGCCCGAGCTCCCAGGAGACCTCCTCGACGGCCGGGTCGTCCGACTGCAGGTAACCGGGCGCGAGCCGGTCGTCGTCGAACGAGGTCGGCAGCAGGTCACCGACGCCCAGGTCACCGGGCTGCAGCCGGTCGTGCCAGGGCAGCCAACCCGGTGCCAGCAACGCGTCCGGACCGGGCAGCAGCACCGTCTCACAGACGGTCACCTGCCGGCTGCGAGACACCCGGGTCACGGTGACGGCCCACCGCCAGCCCTGGTACCCGGCAAGATGGCAGTCGAAGAGGTGGGTCACCAGCCGGTCGCCTTCGGCGACTGCCTGCAGGTGCTCGCCGACCTCGGCGGGATCCACCGCGTCGGTCAGCGCGGCGTACGCCACGTCGACGGCTTTGGCACAGACCGAGTCGAGGCGGGCGGCACGAGCGGTGCTCCTGGTCACCGTCCCATTGTTGCCTACCGGCCGGCACCGCCGACAGGCACTCCCCCGCCGACAGCGACTCGTTGTCGCCAGGCACTCCCCTGCCGACCCGGACCCGCGACCGCGAAAACCGGCACAGCCCGAGACGGGACAGCTGCGGATAGGTGAGGATGGGCGCATGGGGCTGTTTCGCTCGCTCGGGCACACGGCCGGGACCGCCTTCCGCGGCACCCGCGCGGTGCTGCGCGGCACGGCGCACAGCGGTCGCTGGGCCGGACACAAGGTTCTGCAGGTACGCCACCGCGGGGCGGGCGGTGAACCGGGCATGTCGCGCCTGTTCGACCTGCACGCCGCCTCCTGCGCCGGGGACACCCTGATCACGATCGGACTCGCCGGGACCATCTTCTTCAGCGCGCCGCTCGGCGAGGCCCGCAGCAGCGTGGCGCTCTACCTGCTGGTGACGATGGTCCCGTTCGCGCTGCTGGCCCCGGTGGTCGGCCCGGTGCTCGACCACTTCCGGCACGGCCGGCGGTACGCGCTGGCCACCACCATGCTCGGCCGGGCCTTCCTGGCCTGGTTGATCGCCGACCACCTGAACGGGTTCGGGCTGTATCCGGCGGCGTTCGGGGTGCTCGCCCTGTCCCGGGCGTACGGCGTCGGCCGCTCCGCCGCCGTGCCCCGGCTGTTGCCAGCCGGGCTTGGGCTGTCCCAGGCCGGGGCCAGGGCCAGCGTCTACGGCACGATCGCCGGAGCGCTGGTCGCACCACTGGGGCTGGCTGCGTTCTGGTTCGGGCCGCAGTGGCCGCTGCGTGTCGCGTCGGTGATCTTTTTGGTCGGCATGGTGATCGCGCTGCGGCTACCGCCTCGGGCCGACTCCGAGCCCGCCGAGCGGGTGCCACGGGCGTTCCGGGTGTTCGGGATACGGCGGGGCATTGACCGGCAGCGGATCCTCACCGGGAGCCGGCTGGTGATCGCCACCCTGGTCGGCAGCGGCACGTTGCGCTGCCTCTACGGCTTCCTGCTGCTCTTCCTCGCCTTCGCGATCAAGGCGGGCGACCTGACCACTGTGATCGTCGGTCAGCAGCTCGGCGACGAGGGCGCGCTGGGGTTGGTCGGAGCGGCACTGGCCGCCGGCAGCTTCGCCGCCACCGCTATCGGCAGCCGGATGCGGATCAACCGTCCACTCGCCCTGCAGTCCAGCGGGCTGGTGATCGTGGCCGGTGTCGGCGTACTCGCCACCCTGCAGTTCTCGCTGCTGATGGTGGCGCTGTTCTGTTTCGTCACCGCGATCATCAGCGGCATCGCGAAGCTCGCGGTGGACGCCACCATCCAGGAGCGGCTGCCGGAACGGCTGCGGGCCAGCGCATTCGCCCACTCCGAGACCATTCTGATGCTGTCGTTCGTCGCCGGTGGCGCGTTCGGGCTGATCCCGGTGGACGGCCGGGTCGGTGTCATCGCGGCGGCCGGCTTCGGCATACTCGCCGCCGCCCGCGCGATGACCGTCGCCGGCCGGCAGCGCAAGGACCGGCTCAACGGCCGACCGGTCGACGCAGCCGACGACGTCCCGGACCCGCCCGAACCTGGCACCGCCGAATCAGGCACCGCCGATCCCGGTACGCCCGAAGCCGGCTCACCCGACGACGGCGGCACGGTTGTTCCGCCACGCGCCCGCCGGTCGATCGTCCCGGCCCGGATCCGACCACGTCCGCGACCCGCCCCGCCGACGCCGGCACCGCCGGCACCGGTCGGCGCTGGGCAGGGCGGCACCGGCCCGGTCGGTGCCGAGCCGGTCGGCGTCCCGGCCGCCGGCGCACCCGCCGGTCACCGCGACGACGACCGGGCCGACGGCCAAGCCGACGACGACGATCCGACGCCACCCGGATTCCACATCTACCGCCCGTCGTCGACGCTGCGCCGCGCGGCCGAGGACGATCGACCCGACGGGCCGGACAGCGGAAGCTGACCCACGGGCAGGTGACGAGTCGCCGGGCAACGACCCTGCCCGGCGACCGGTAGGTCCAGGAAGGCGCGGTGGGTAGGGTGCGGCAGGTGCGGATTCTGATCGTGACCGCGGTCGAGGCCGAGGCGGTCGCCCTCCGGCGCGGAATCGCCCCGGGCGGCGGCACAGCGGGCAGCAGCACAGCCGGTAGCAGCACGGCAGCGGGCGGCGGCACGACGGGCGACACAGCCGACCGAGCGGTCGACATCGCGGTGGTCGGGGTCGGTTCGGCGGCCGCCGCCGCCGGGACCAGCCGGCAGCTGGCACTCGCGGCGAGCAGCGGACGCCCGTACGACGCGGTGGTCAGCGCGGGGATCGGCGGCGGATTCCCCGACCGGATCGCCGTCGGGCAGATCGCCGTCGCCACCCGCAGCGTCGCGGCCGACCTCGGCGCCGAGTCACCGGACGGGTTCCTGACGATCGACGAACTCGGCTTCGGCACCGCGGTCGCCCCCGCCGACGGCGCGCTCACCGGCTGGCTGCGGGCGGTGCTGCCGGACGCCGTACCCGGCGCGGTGCTGACGGTGAACACCGTGACCGGCACCGCGACGACCGCCGGGACGCTCACCTGCCGCTACCCCGACGCGGTGGCCGAGGCCATGGAGGGGTACGGGGTGGCCTGCGCCGCCGAGCTGGCCGGGCTGCCCTTCGCAGAGCTGCGTACCATCTCCAACCCGGTCGGCCCGCGCGACCGGGCCGGCTGGCGGATCCCGTCGGCGCTGGCCGCGCTGACCACGGCGGCCAGCGCGCTGACCAGCCGGAGCGCCAGTTACCGTGGCTGACGTGACCCTGCGGCTGGCTTTCTCCCCCTGCCCCAACGACACGTTCGTCTTTCACGCCCTGGTGCACGGGCTGGTGTCGGACGCCCCGCCGGTCACCGTCCGGTACGCCGACGTGGACGTCACCAACTCCGCCGCCGAACGCGGCGAGTTCGACCTGGTCAAGGTCAGTTTCGCTGCGTTGCCCTGGCTGCTGCCGGACTACCATCTGCTGCCCTGCGGGGGTGCGTTGGGCCGGGGCTGCGGCCCGCTGCTGCTGACCGGAGGTACGGCCGGAGAGGGCCGCTGGGCGGCCGGCGACCTGACCGGGGCAACTGTCGCCGTACCCGGTGAGCGGACCACCGCGTACCTGCTGTTCCGGCTCTGGTCGGCGGGTCGGCCGCCGGCCCGGATCGAGGTCGTGCCGTTCCACGAGATCATGCCCGGCGTCGCCGCCGGCCGGTACGACGCCGGCCTGGTGATCCACGAGGCGCGGTTCACCTACCAGCGGTACGGGCTCACCGCGCTGGTCGACCTCGGAGCGTGGTGGGAGTCGGACACCGGGCTGCCGATCCCGTTGGGCGCGATCCTGGCCCGACGGGGCGTCGTCGACCCGGCGCAGGCGACCGGCTGGGTACGCGAGTCGGTCCGACTGGCCTGGACCGATCCGGGCGCCTCCCGGGACTACGTGCTGGCCCACGCCCAGGAGATGGAGCCGGACGTGGTGGACCGGCACATCGGGCTGTACGTCAACGAATTCACCGCCGACCTCGGTGCCGACGGGTACGCGGCGGTCGCCGCGCTACTGGACCGGGCGGCGGCGCAAGGGCTCACCCCACCGACGGCAGGGCTGCTCGCGCCGCCGCCCGACGACCAGTCACGGCGGCGGTAGACAGTCGGCCACTGCGGTCCGGGGACCGCGACCGCGGGTCAGACCTCCAGTTCGCGGGCGACCGCGTGCACCAGCTGGGCCACGGTCTGCGCCGTCTTGCGGTCCGGGAACCGGCCCCGCCGCAGGTCCGGCTGGACCTTGGCCTCCAGCACCTTGATCATGTCTTCGACCAGTCCGTGCAGCTCCTCCGGCGGTCGCCGACGCAGCTCGGCGACGGACGGCGGGGGCTCCAGCAGCTGTACGCCGAGCGCCTGCGCGCCGCGCCGGCTGTCCACCACCCCGAACTCCACCCGTTGCCCGGACTTGAGGTCGGTGACGCCAGCCGGCAACGCACCCTTGGGCAGGAACACGTCGCCACCCTCGTCACTGGTGACGAACCCGTACCCCTTACCCGCGTCGTACCATTTCACTCGACCCGTCGGCACCACTGACCTCGACTTCACTCGCAGGATTGACCTCACCAGGCTAGCCGGAGCAGTGCGCCGGCCGCCGCCGGGAATCCGGTCAGGTCGTCGATCACCGCAGCCGCTGCGGTGGACCGCAGCTCAGCCGCCGAACAGGGGCCGGAGGCCACCCCGAGACCCGGTATCCCGGCGGTCCGCGCGGCCACCATGTCCGCCGTGTGGTCACCCACATACAGCTGTACGGCGTACTCGCGCAGGGCGACCGCCTTGCCCTCGGCGAACAGGTCCCCGGCGACCTCGTCCGCCGGCAGCCTCAGGTGATCCAGGTGCAGGCGAGCCAGCCGGCCGAGCTTCGAGGTGACCACCACCACCCGCCCGCCCTGCTCCCGGACCAGTTCGAGCGCGGCGACCGCCCCGGGCATCGGCAGGGTCGGACCGACCGCGTAACGGGGGTAGAGCGACCGGAACTGCTCGACCGCGGAATCGACCTGGTCGGCCGGAAACCACTGGCTGATCTCCTGGCGCAGCGGCGGGCCGAGCCGCGACACCGCGACCTCGGCGTCCACCTGCACCCCGGTGAGCTCGGTCAATGCCCGGTAGGTGGCGGCGACCCCTGGCCGTGAGTCGATCAATGTCATGTCCAGGTCGAATCCGACCACCGGCGACATGTGTACGTCCCTTCCTCGTCGCGCCCGCCACAACGGGTGGATCCGGCCGGCGGATGGCCGGTCGGGTGGCGGCCGGAGGGTGAGCCTATGCGGGCGACTCCCGAGCCGGCGCATCTGCTCCGGACGGCCGAGGCCACCTGAGGCGTCCGGCGGGCTAGCGTGGAACAACCATGGCCAACACACTCGCCGACCACCTGCGTTCCCGCTCCGACGCCGAGCTGGGTGACCTGTTGCGCCTGCGTCCGGACCTGGTGGTGCCGGCGCCGACCGACATCACCACGCTGGCCGCCCGGGCCCAGTCCCGGGTCTCCTCCGCCCGTGCGCTCGACGACCTGGACGAGTTCACCCTGCGAATCCTGGACGCCGCGCGACTGTGTCGGGAGCCGTCGGCCCGGGACGGCTCGGCCGGTTCGACCGACGCCGCCGACGCCGCCGTCGAGTTGGACGCGGTGCTGGCGATGGCCACTGTGCCGGGCAGCGGGGCGACCGCGGCTCAGGTCCGCGCGGCGGTGGGCCGGCTGCTGGCCCGCTGCCTGCTGTACGGGTCGGCCGGCCGGTTCCGGGTCGCCGGTGGGGTGGACGAGGCGAGTTCGCCGTACCCGGCAGGGCTGGGCCGGCCCGCCGCCGACCTGGACGACCGGGTCGCGCGACGGTGCGCCGACCCGGCCGCGTTGCGCCGGACACTGCTCAGCGCCCCACCATCGGCCCGGGCAGTGCTCGACCGACTCGCCGCCGGCCCGCCGCTCGGCACGGTGACTACCGCTACCGCCACCCCGGCCACCAGCGCTCAAGCCGCCGACACACCAGCCGGCGGCGGTCCGGGCGACGGGGTGAGTCCGGTGCGCTGGCTGGTCGAGGCCGGTCTGCTGGCGGTGGTCACCGACGCGCCGGCCACGGCCGGCAGCCAGGCCGTGGAGTTGCCCCGCGAGGTCGGGCTGCTGCTGCGCCGGGACACCGGGCCGCTCGGCGCGCTGCGCCCCGACCCGCCTGCGGCCGGTTCCGCCGAGCGCGATCCGAAGGTGGTGGACTCGACCGGTGCCGGGCAGGCGATGGAGGTGGTCCGGCAGGCCGGCGCGCTGCTGGAGGCGTTGGCTGCCGAGCCGGCGCCGCTGCTGCGTACCGGCGGGATCGGGGTACGGGAGCTGCGCCGACTGGCCCGCGCCGGTGGGGTCAGCGAGTCGCTGGCCGGGCTGCTGATCGAGATCGGGTACGCCGCCGGGCTGGTCGGTGCCGCCGAACTGCCCGCCTCGGCCAGCCGCACCGCCGTCGACCAGCAGATCCTGCCGACCGGCAGCTACGACCAGTGGATCAACGAGCCGGTGGCCCGGCGGTGGGAGCGGCTGGTCGGGGCGTGGCTGGCGATGACCCGGCGGGCCGGGTTGATCGGCCGACGGGACGACCGGGACCGGCCGATCACCGCGCTGTCCACCGACGTGGAGCGGGCCGGCGCGCCGCCGGTACGCCGTACCGTGCTGGGGGTGCTGGCCGGGTTGCCGCCGGGAGCCGCGCCGACCGCCGACGAAGTGCTCTCGCTGCTCGCCTGGCAGGCGCCACGGCGCAGCCGGGGCCGCGACGACCTGCACCGCGAGGTCCTCGACGAGGCTGCTCAACTGGGCGTCACCGGGCTGGGCGTGTTGACCGGGTACGGCCGCTCGCTGCTCGCCGGAGAGGGCCGGGACGGTCGGGACATCTCGGCCGACGACGATCCGCTCGGCGTACGGGCCACCGAACGAGAGCACCGAGGTGCGGCTTCGGCGGCGGAACGCGCGCTGGCCGACCTGCTGCCGTCCCCGGTGGACCACGTCCTGGTGCAGGCCGACCTGACCGTGGTGGTGCCCGGCCCACCGGAGCCGGCCCTGGCTGCCGAGTTGGAGCTGGTCGCCGAGCCGGAGTCGACCGGGGCGGCCAGCGTTCACCGGGTCACGCCGGCAAGTGTGCGTCGGGCGTTGGACGCCGGCTACCAGGCGGCCGAGCTGCATGAGCTGTTCGCCCGGCGGTCCCGCACCCCGGTGCCGCAGGGCCTCACCTACCTGATCGACGACTCAGCCCGTACCCATGGCGGATTGCGCGCCGGATCAGCCGGCGGCTATCTGCGCAGCGACGACGAGGCGTTGCTGGCCACCGTGCTGGCCGACCGCCGGCTGGCCGCCCTGTCACTGCGCCGGCTGGCGCCGACGGTGCTGGTCTGTGTGGTGCCCGCCGGCCGGATGCTGGAGGCACTACGACAGGCTGGCTACGCCCCGGTGCCGGAGGACGGCACCGGGGCCGCGCTGCGTACTGGCCGGCCCCGAGCCCGGCGGGCACCGGTGCGGCATCCGGTGACGTTACGGTCGGTCGATCCGCTGGCCGCGCCGAAGCTGACCGCGCCCCGGATCAGCGGTCTGGTCGAGCAGCTGCGTCGCGGGGAGGCGGCGGCCCGGGCGGTACGGCGTACACCCGGCCCGATCCGGGCGGCCACCGGGCAGACGGTCGACGGATTGGCTGCGGTACAGGCGCACTCGCAGGCGCTGGCCGTGTTGCAGCAGGCGGTACGGGACAAGGCGCTGGTCTGGGTGGGCTATGTGGACGCGCACGGCGCCGCCGCTTCCCGGCTGGTCCGTCCGGTGTCGATCGGCGGGGGTTTCCTGCGGGCCGAGGACGAGCGCACCGAGACGCTGCACACCTTCGCGCTACAACGGGTGACCGCTGCGGTGGTGCACGACTGACTGACCGCGCAGCATGTGCTCCCGATCGGTACGCCCGGCGACCCGGGGCTCAGCCCGTGGGCCGACCGTCGTGCCGGTGCCGGCGGGCCGCCTCGATCACCGATACTGCGAGCAGCAGGGCGAATCCAGTGCCGAGCGCCTCGCCCACCGAGTCGACGAAGCCCTGACGCAGCACCAGCCAGCCGAACAGGAACCAACCGACCAGCGAGGACGACGCGAACGCGTACCAGAACAACGTGGTCCGCGACACCGACGACGGGTAGCCCCGGTCGGTCGGGTCTTGTCGATCCGCTCTGTCGTTGACCGCCATGACCGCCTCCCGGCCCGAATGCTGCCTTTCGCTCTTCCAGACTGGCAGGTCGGGGCCGGATCGGACAGTAGCCGGCAGCGGCCGACGTGTCCGGCGCCGGTGCGGCTAGGAACCCGCACCGGCGCCGGAGGTTTCAGTGGGTGAGCACGACGGTGGAGATGCTGCGTGCGCCCACGTTGACGGTGACCTGCTGGCCGTTCACCCCGACCGACTGGCTGGCCGCATTCGAGTACCGCGAGGTGAGGTAGTGCTCCGCCCGTGTCACGTTCTGCGGGGCCTGGACCACCGCACCGTTCACCGCGCTGTTCGAGCGGTTGAGGACCACCAGGGTGGTCTTCCCGTCCCCGGTGTAGGCGGTCACCTCCAGCGGTGACGCCTTGGAACTCTTCGTCAGGGCGACCCGCTGGTAGCCGGGGCGCACGTACTTGGCGTACTGGGAGAACGCGTATCCGCGCTTGAGCGGTTCCCCGGCCGTGGTGCCGTAGGCCGATTCACCGTCACCGATGAACGAGTAGAACCGCTTGCCGTACCACCAGATGTAGGCGGTCCAGTTGGCCTCCATCGTCCGGTGCACGGTACGCATGATGTCGTCGAGCGTCTCGTCCCAGACGGCCTGGTTGCTCGGGTCGCCCCAGATGTTGGAGCCGCTGCCGTCGGCCTCGTGATGGTTCCACTCGGTCATCCACACCGGTTTGCCGTGCTGATTGGCCAGGTTGTACGGCTTCAATCGGCCCGAGGACTCGAGGCCGTACAGGTGCCCACCGATGTAGCCGATGTTGTTGCGCGCGCCTGCGTCGTTGAGGGTCGGATCGGTGTAGCTGTAGTTCAGGTTGACCGCCTCGGCGACCATCAGCTCGGTGTTCTGCACCCGCCACCCGTGGTCGCGGACAAAGTTGCGCAGCTCGGTTCCGCTCCAGTCCATCGAGTCGTAGCTCGGGTGCCAGTCCGGCTCATTCTGCACCGAGGTGACGTCGACCGTCACGCCCTGGTTGCGCATGTACTGGACGTAGCTGTTCAGATGGTTGGCGTAGTCGTCGTAGTAGTCGGTACGCAGCTTGCCGCCGTTGATCCGACTGTTGTTGGTCTTCCAGGCCGCCGGTGCCGTCCACGGTGACGCCAGGATCTTCACGTCGGAGCCGTACGACTTCGCCGTGCGCAGGGCGTTGACCTGGTTCGACCATTCGCCGGACTCAGGTGAGATGCCGGTCCGGATGATCGACAATCCCAGTTGATCGGGGCCCAGCCCGACCAGGGTCTGGGTCTCGGCCGTCGACCAGGTGCTGCTGCCCCAGATCCAGGTGGCGGCTCCGAAACCGTCGACGGTCTGGTACCTGGTGGAGCTGTTCACCGTGATGTCGGCCGGCCCGGTCGGCGGCCGCGTGGTCGGCGGTGCGGTGGTCGGCGGTGCGGTGCTGGGCGGTGCGGTGGTCGGCGGTGCGGTGGTCGGCGGAGGTGCGGTGGTGGGCACCGTACCGCCAGTGCAGGCCACTCCGTTCAACGCGAAGCTGGTGGGAGCGGGGTTGCTGCCGTTCCACGACCCGTTGAAGCCGAACGAGGTCGTACCGTTTGTCGGGATGGCACCGTTGTAGCTGACGTTCCTGGCGGTCACCGCCGCCCCACTCTGGGTCAACGTCGTGTTCCATGCCTGCGTCACCGTCTGGCCGGCACCGAATGACCAGGTGAGGCTCCAGCCGGTGAGTGGGTCACCGAGGTTGGTGATGGTCACGTTGGCGCCGAACCCACCCGGCCACTGCGACGACACCGCGTAGTTGACCGAGCATCCGGCGGCCGCAGCGGCCGGGGTCGCGGCGGCCACCGCGGCCGACGCGAGCAGCACGGCCCCGACGGACGCCACGGCGGCGTTGATTCTCCACTTTCTCATTCACTTTCCCCGATCTACTGAGTGGCCATCCGCAGTGGGCTGGCCGCGATGCCTACCGAGAAGAGCTGGTTCAGCTGGTCCGGTGGGGCAGGACGGTCCCCTCACCGGCCCAGCGGGCTCAGCTGGCCGTGCAGCCGGGCGTCGGAATCGAACCGTTTCCACTGGCCTGGAAACCGAACTCGGTGGACTGCCCGGCACCGACCTGGCCGTTGTAGCTGACATTGGTGAAGTCGACGGCACCGGTGTTGCCACTGCGGTCGGCGTTCCACGCGTTGGTCACACTGGCTCCGGACGGCACGGTGAGCCGCACCCGCCAACCGTTGATGGACGCCGGTCCGGCGGTGACCCGGACGGTGGCCACGAATCCGCCGTTCCAGGAGTTCATCGAGACGGTGGCGGAGCATCCGCCGCCGGGCGGGGGCGGAGTGGTCGCCGGCGGTGCGGTGGTTGCCGGCGGTGCGGTGGTTGCCGGCGGTGCGCTGGTCGGCGGCGTGGGGTTACCACCGGCGTTGAGGGCGTTGAGTACGGCGTCGTAGGCGGGTTTCTTGTTGCCGTTGCCGTCGAACAGCAGCGGGTTGGCGCCGGTACGCCAGGAATCGGGGTCGAGCACGCCCCAGACGGTGATGCCGGTGCACCGGGCGACGGCGAGGCAGGCGCGGGTGACCTGGCCGTACATGTTCGCCTGGTTGGAGCCCTGCAGAATGTCGAGTTCGGTGATCTGGACGTCGACGCCGAGGTCGGCGAAGCGTTGGATGTTCTGCTGGTAGGTGGGGTCGAGGCTGGTGCCGAGGTGGGACTGCAGGCCGACGCAGTCGATGGGCACACCGCGGGACTTGAAGTCGCGGACCATGTTGTAGATGGCGGTGGACTTGGCGTTGATGCCGTCGGTGTTGTAGTCGTTGTAGCAGAGTTTGGCATTCGGGTCGGCGGCGCGGGCCGTGCGGAAGGCGACTTCGATCCAGTCGTTGCCGGTGCGTTGCAGGTTGGAGTCGCGGCGGGCACCGCTGCCGCCGTCGGCGAAAGCTTCGTTGACGACGTCCCAGGAGTGAATCTGGCCGCGCCAGTGGCCGGCGACCCGGTTGATGTGGTTGATCATGGCGTTGCGCAGGGCGGTGCCGGACATGTTCCGCGCCCACTGGGGTTGCTGGGAGTGCCAGACGAGGGTGTGGCCGCGGACGGTCATGCCGCGGGCGCGGGCGTGGGCAATGAGTTGGTCGCCGGCGGTGAAGTTGAACTGGTTCTGGTTCGGTTCGGTGTGATACCACTTCATTTCGTTCTCGGCGACGATGGAGTTGAACTCGCGGTTGAGGACCGTGGCGTGGGGTTGGCGGTTCAGCATGAACGAGTTCGTGGCAGCGCCGAAGTAACGCCCGCTTTCGGCCGCCGCCGCGCCCAGCGTCGACGCCGCGCTGGCCGAGTTGGCGACCGCTACCGCCATTGCGGTGGAAAGCACGATCGTCGCGGCGAACGCGACCATCGTGCGTACACTTCTGACCGTTTTCATTACCTTTCCTTCCTGACTGCGCGACCGGCGCCTATGGCCCACTGAGGTCGAACCGTCGGACGGCGACAGAGCTGAGGAACCACCGATCGAGCTCTTTCCAGGCACCGATGCCGATACGCCGCTATCCGGTCAGCAAGCATCCAGCGGAGTCGTAGTGGGATTGGGCGGTGCCCGGAAACCGCTGGGAGATCGCGTCATGCAGCGTGACCCGGGACGCTTGACCGAGGTAGACGAGGCCTGCCCGCAGCGCTCGACGCCGGAGGCCCGGCTCGGAAGGTGGCGACGCTGCCGACGACCACCCCGGCCGGCTCCCGACAAGACCGATGGATGCGGCTGGGGCGTGCCCTGAGCCCCACAGCAGGAGCATAGGTGCTACCGACGAAGCGTTCAAGACATAGAGACATTTAGATTTAATCGCCGGTGGCGGCCGCCGGCTGCTCGCTGGAGAGTCGCCAGCAGCCGGTGGCCACCACCCGGCCACCACCCGGCCGCCGCACGGGTGCGGACCGCTCGCCCCCGTTGCTCCGCCCGCGTCGCCGCTACCCGAGCTGCCTCTCCGCCCGGACGGGTCACGGTGCAGATCGAACGCATCCGTCGGCGCCGGCCAGTGTGACGCTGCCCTGAGCGGGACAGCCGTCGTGGTGTAAGACGCCGCAGCCGCCGCTGAGGTTGCGATATTCACACGGTCCGCAACATCGCCGCTCCGACAGTGGCGTCGGTCACCGGGGCCGCCCGGTGCCGGGCGATCGTGTGCGAGACTGGTGGGTCGGCCAGAAGGGGGATACCGACAGTGAACAACGGACCACTGATCGTCCAGTCGGACAAGACCTTGCTGCTGGAGATCGACCACCCGGACGCCACCGCGTGCCGGATGGCGATCGCCCCGTTCGCCGAGCTGGAGCGCTCGCCCGAGCACGTGCACACGTACCGGCTCACCCCGCTCGGCCTGTGGAACGCCCGCGCCGCCGGGCACGACGCCGAGAGCGTCGTCGACGCGCTGCTGAAGTTCTCCCGTTACCCGGTGCCGCACGCGCTGCTGGTCGACGTCGCCGACACCATGGACCGGTACGGCCGGCTGCAGCTGGCCAACGACCCCGCGTACGGGCTGGTGCTGCGGACCACCGACCGGGCCGTACTGACCGAGGTGACCAAGAGCAAGAAGCTCGCCGGCATGTTCGGCGACAAGATCGACGACGACACGGTGGCGGTGCACCCGTCCGAGCGGGGCCGGCTCAAGCAGGGCCTGCTCAAGCTGGGCTGGCCGGCCGAGGACCTGGCCGGCTACGTCGACGGCGAGGCGCACCCGATCGAGCTGGGCACCGCCGGCGTCGACGGGCAGCCCGGCTGGTCGCTGCGGTCCTACCAGCAGGAGGCGGTCGAGCAGTTCTGGGCCGGCGGCTCCGGCGTGGTGGTGCTGCCCTGCGGCGCCGGCAAAACGCTGGTCGGTGCGGCCGCGATGGCCCAGGCCAAGGCGACCACCCTGATCCTCGTCACCAACACGGTCGCCGGCCGGCAGTGGAAGCGGGAGCTGGTCGCCCGCACCTCGCTGACCGCCGACGAGATCGGCGAGTACTCCGGCGAGCGCAAGGAGATCCGCCCGGTCACCATCGCCACGTACCAGGTGCTGACCTCGCGCCGCAAGGGCGCCTTCACCCACCTCGACCTGTTCAACGCCCGCGACTGGGGCCTGGTGATCTACGACGAGGTGCACCTGCTGCCGGCGCCGATCTTCCGGTTCACCGCCGACCTGCAGGCCCGCCGCCGGCTCGGCCTGACCGCCACCCTGGTCCGCGAGGACGGCCGGGAAGGCGACGTCTTCTCGCTGATCGGGCCGAAACGCTACGACGCGCCGTGGAAGGACATCGAGGCGCAGGGCTGGATCGCCCCGGCCGAATGCGTCGAGGTGCGGGTCACCCTCACCGACGCGGAACGGATGGGGTACGCGGTCACCGAAACCGAGGAACGGTACCGGGCGGCGGCCACCGCGCGTACCAAACTGCCGGTGGTCAAGGCGCTGGTCGACCGGCACCACGGCGAGCAGGTGCTGGTCATCGGGGCGTACATCGACCAGCTGCACCAGCTCGGCGAGTTCCTCGGCGCGCCGATCGTGCAGGGCTCCACCACCAACAAGGAGCGGGAACGGCTGTTCGACGCGTTCCGGCAAGGCGAGATCCCCACGCTGATCATCTCCAAGGTCGGGAACTTCTCCATCGACCTGCCGGAGGCGGCGGTGGCGATTCAGGTGTCCGGCACCTTCGGTTCCCGGCAGGAGGAGGCGCAGCGGCTCGGCCGGGTGCTGCGGCCCAAGGCCGACGGCCGGCAGGCGCACTTCTACACCGTGGTCTCCCGGGACACCATCGACACCGAGTACGCCGCGCACCGGCAGCGGTTCCTCGCCGAGCAGGGGTACGCGTACACGATCGTCGACGCCGACGACGTCCTCGGCCCGGCCCTACCCTGACTCTTGGCTGCGGTCCGGGACCGGCGGCCCGACGGTCAGCAGGTCGGCGAGCAGGTCACCGTACTCGGCGAGGCGGTCCAGCACCTCGGCGGCGGTGAACCGGCGGACGACGCCCGGCTCGCCGGCCGCCGCGGCCTCCACCTCGGGCCAGGTCAGCGGCGCGGAGGCGGCCGGCACCGGGCCGGCCCGCAGCGAGTACGGCGCCACCGTCGTCTTCGCCGCGTTGTTCTGACTCCAGTCGATGAAGACCCGGCCGGGGCGCAGCCGCTTGGCCATCTTCGACGTGATCGTCTTCGGTGACCGGCGTTCCAGCTCCTCGGCGACCCGCTTCACGTAGCCGGACACCACGTCGGCCGGCTGCCCGGCCGACACCGGCGCGCCGAGCTGCATACCCTTGCGGCCGGAGGTCTTCGGGAAGCAGGCGATGCCGTCGTCGGCGAACCGGTCGCGGATCAGCACCGCGACCGCGCAGCACTCCTCGATCCCGGCCGGCGCCCCCGGGTCGAGGTCGACGACCAGCAGGTCGGGGTCGGCGCCGACCCGCCACTGCGGGGTGTGCAGCTCCAACGCGGCCAGGTTCGCCAGCCAGACCAGGGTGGGCAGGTCGTCGGCGATCACGAAGTCGAGCTCGTCGCGGCCCCGCGACGACCCGGGGGTGGGCAGCCGTTCGGTACGCACCCAGTCCGGCGTGCTCGCCGGGGCGTTCTTCTCGAAGAAGAACTGGCCGTCGACGCCGTTCGGGTAGCGGATCCGGGTGAGTGCCCGGTCGGCGAGGTGCGGCAGCAGCGCACCAGAGACCCGGGTGTAGTAGTCGATCACCTCGCCCTTGGTGAACCCGGCCGCCGGGTACAGCACCTTGTCCAGGTTGGACAGCTCCAGCGACCGGCCGGCCACGTCCACCCGGATCCGGCCCTCGCCCGCGCCACGACCGCGGTCAGCCCGCATCGGCGTCCTCCTCGGTGACGTCGGTGGCCGGCACGTCCGGGCGGATCCGCAGGAACCGGGGGAACCGCAGCCGCCCGTCCGGGGTCTGCTGGCCGTACCGTACTTCGATCACCACCTCTGGGCGTACCCAGATCGCGCCGCGGGCGTCCTCCCGGGGCAGCGCAGCGTCGAACGGCGACACGTCGGTGCGCAGCGGCTCCAACGCGGCCAGCAGGGCCCGCTCGGCAGCCGAGCCGATCCCGCCGCCGACCCGGCCGGTGAGCCGCAGTGCGCCGGTCGCCACGCCGGCCGCGTCCCGCACCGGTACGCCGACCAGCAGCCCACCGATCCGGCGGGCACCGGGACGCCAGCCACCGACGACGAAGTCCCGGGTCAGCTCGATTTTGACCTTGACCCAGTCGGGGCTGCGGGCACCCGGCCGGTAGATCGCGTCGCGTCGCTTGGCGACCACGCCTTCCAGCCCGTGCTCGGCGGCGGCGGCCCGGGTCGCCGGCCCGTCGGTGAAGCTGGGCGGTACCGCCCACGCCGGCCCGGCCAGCCCGAGCGCTTCGAGGGCGTGCCGCCGGTCGTGGTACGGCCAGCCGGTCAGGTCGGCTCCGCGCAGCCGCAGCAGGTCGAAGATCATGTACGTGGCCGGCGCACCGGCGGCCAGTCGGGCCGCCCGCGCCGGGTCCCGTACGTGCATCCGTTCGGCGAGCAGGGTGAACGACGGTCGGCCGGCGGCGTCGAGCAGCACCATCTCCCCGTCGAGCAGGGCGTCGTCCAGGGCGCGGGGCAGCCCGGACAGCTCCGGGTAGGCGACGGTGATCTCGGCGCCGGACCGGGCGTACAGCCGCTGCCCGCCGGCGGAGATATCGGCCAGAGCGCGCACGCCGTCCCATTTGAACTCGTACCACCAGCCGGGGCCTGTGGGCAGCTCCCCGGTCGTCGCGAGCATCGGCCGCAGCGGTCCACCCGGCATCCTGTCACTGTAAAACCAGCAACGAAGTGGTCGCGCTGAGTTCTGTCGGATGCGATCCTGGATCAACACCGGGCCGACCTGGTGATCTTGACCTTGGGGAAGGGCGGGACAGGTCGGCGGCCGCCGGTGGTGGCGAAGGGATCAGCCATGCGCGCGATCTGGAAAGGCGCGGTGTCGTTCGGCCTCGTGTCGATCGGGGTACGCCTGTACTCCGCTACCGAGGAGAAGGACATCCGGTTCCACCAGGTGCACCGGGAGGACGGCGGGCGTATCCGGTACAAGCGGGTCTGCTCGGTCGACGGCGAGGAGGTCAGCTACGACGATATCGCCAAGGGCTACGACCTCGGCGGCGGCGAGATGGTGATTCTCACCGACGAGGACTTCGCCGACCTGCCGTTGAGCACCTCCCGGGCGATCGACGTACTGGAGTTCGTGCCGGCCGACCAGGTCGACCCGATGCTCTACAACAAGGCCTACTTCCTGGAGCCGGAAGGCACCGCGACAAAGCCGTACGTGCTGCTGCGCGACGCCCTGGCCGACTCGGACCGGGTGGCGATCGTCAAGGTCGCGATCCGGCAACGTGAACAGCTCGCCACCTTGCGGGTACGCGACAACGTGCTGGTACTCAACACGATGCTCTGGCCGGACGAGATCCGCCAGGCGTCGTTCGGCTTCCTCGACGACGACATCCAGGTCCGCCCGCCGGAGCTGGCGATGGCCGCCTCGCTGATCGACTCGATGGCCGGCGAGTTCGCCCCGGACGAGTACACCGACGACTACCGGGCGGCGCTGCAGGAGGTCATCGACGCCAAGGTGGAGGGCCGGGAGATCGTCGCCCCCGAGGAGGAAGAGGAGGCACCGGCCGCCGCGGTCGACCTGATGGCCGCGCTGCGCGCCTCGGTCGAGCGGGCCCGGGTGGCGCGCGGGGAAGCCGCTGGCGAAGCTTCGGACGAGGCTGCTGGCAAGGACCGGGAGCCCGCCGAGCCGACCCCGATCACCTCGGCCAAGTCGGCCAAGGCCGCCGCCGCCGCGCCGGCGGCGAAGAAGGCGGCCCCAGCCAGGAAGACGGCCCCGGCGAAAAAGTCGGCGACCGCCGACCAGAAGAAGACCACCGCCAAGAAGGCCCAGCCGGAGAAGAAGACCGACGCCCGCAAGGCCGCCGCGAAGAGCACCGGTCAGAAAACCGGCGGTACGCAGAAGTCAGGTGCCCGCAAGACCGCCGCGAAGAAGACCGCTGACCGCAAATCCGCCTGAACCGCCTACTCCGGACCCTCCCCGGGGCAGACACGAGTTACAGCTTGATGCCACAGGTGCATCTTGATGCACCTGTGGCATCAGCGTCAGCGGCTCGGGGCGACCCAGAATCGGCAGCCGGCCTGGTCCAGATGCGCGGCCACCACCTGCCCGGCGTGCGCGGTGGCCAGCTCGGTGAGCTGCCCGACGATGTCCGGCACGGCCGGCGGCGCCAACTGCTGCGGCACCGGGATCGGCTGCGCCGGGTCGGCCGGCAGCGACTCGACCACCGCCAACTCCAGGTAGTGCAGGCAGCAGCCGATCGCCTGCGGCACGCTGCGGCTCAACGGCTCGTCCACCGGCTCCAGCTCATCCACCGGCTCCAGCTCATCCACCGGCCCCTTCCCACCGGCCGGGTTCGTCCCGCCGGCCGCAGTGCTGGTCACCGGCAACGCCTCGACGCCCCAGAGCAGGTCGTGCACCACCATCGGATCGTCGACGTACGGCCGCATGTCCCGCGCGGTCACCCGCAGCGCCAGACCGAGCCCGACCACCAGCGCGGCGAACGCGTCGAACGCCGGCAGTTCGGCCCAGTCGGTGGCGTGCACCAGCAGGCGGGCGCCGGGTCGACCGGCGGCGGCAGCCCGCAGGTACCGCCGGATCGGGTCCGGCCCGTCGCCGAGCACCGGCACCACCCCGTCGCGCAGCTCCTGCGGGACCACCCGCTCGCCGGTCAGGTCGAGCAGGTCCACCGGCCGTACGCCGAACACCCCGGCCAGCCGGCCCAGCCGGAACCGTTCCGGCAGCCGCGCCACCGGCAGCCCACCCGTTGCGATGACGGGCGCACCGGTGGCCGGGCTCGTGGTGCGGCTCGGCCGCCACTCGACGTGCGTCGCCCGGTCCCGAAGATTGGTGACGGTGACGACGGCAGCGTCGAACTGCCGGCCGTGGCCACCGCACCGCCGACAGGTCAGCACCGGGTGCCGCCACCCGGTGGCGTGACAGTCCGGGCACGGCTCGCTGGGGATCGGCTCGCCGAGCCACGGCGGCAGCGGCGGCTGCCAGGTCCGGCGCAGCACCGGTGCCCGTTCGGGGATCGCCGGCCGGGGGCCTGGGATTCGGCACAGCGACGTGTGATGCCAGCGGCGGTCCCGCCAGATGGCCTGCGCCCCGGCGGTCCACTCCCCCGCGCTGGCCGGGGCCGGCGGCGGCGTACCGCAGTCCTGGACGATGCGGCGCTCCAGCCGATCGACGTCGATCTCGTCGGGCGGCGCCGCCGACCGCAGCGCCGGCAGCAGGAAGTGCGCCGGTGCGGTCAACGACCGCTCGGCCAGCCCGGCCAACGCGTCCGCCACGGCGGTACCGTCGACGGCAGCGGGCAGGCTCGCGGCGTACCCGCGCTGGTCACGGGGCACGGCCGCGCCGGGCGTCTCGAACCTGATGTCCCAGTTGAGATCGGCCGCGAACACCCCCCACCGGGCCTCGACGACCAGGTCGAGGCAGAGCAGGTCGGCCAGCGCGCACAGCCGGCCCAGCGACTCGTCGACGCTGACCGGCTGCTCAGCCACCGTACGCCCGAAGTGGATCGACCAGGCCGGGTGGCCGGGACCGGCGTGCGCCGCCGCGAGCCCGGCGACCCGTTCGGCGTCCGGCAGATCCGGCCGCCAGGTCGACGGCAGGGTCAGCACCGGATCGGCTCCCAGGGCAGCGGTGTGGTCCAGGTAGCGCAGGTCACGCAGCGTCGACCGGTCGACCTTGACCTGCGCCGCCAACTCGTCACGCACCGGCCACAGTGGTATATCCCAGCCGCCGTGCAGGGCCGGCTCCGGCTCGATGTCGCCGGGCATCACGCTGGTGGAGGCGACCGCGCCGGTGTCCAGGTTCGCGACGGTCAGCACCAGTTGGGTACGCGGCCCGGTGGTCATGCGTACATCCGGGTCTGGGTGGACTGCCATTCGCGCAGCGCCCGCTTGATCCGCAGGTTCTCGTCGTCGGTGCGCCGCAGGTCGTCGCGCAGGGCGGTCAGGTCCTCCGCGACGTAGTGCAGGAAGGCGTACACCTCGGCAGGGTCGAGGCCGCGCCGCACTTCGCGGAACCGGCGGTCGCGGACCTGGCCGGGGTGGATCCGGGGCCGCAACGGCGGCCGGCGGAACACTCCGGCGTTGCGGGGCCGCAGGTGCTGTGGTGGCTCGACCACCCGGTTTGCTCGCCGGCCTGGTCGGTTGAAGATCCGGTGGAGAAGGTTGCGCATCGTCGGGGTTCCCCTTCGGTCAGGAGTACGCCGGCAGCCGATGCCGCCGACGCGATGCCGCGCTGTTGCTGTGCCTGATCTGCTCCCGGTGCTGGTGCTGCGTATCTGTGTGCTTGGACAGGGCGACCCGCCGACCGGGAAGGCCGAAGCGGGAGGACTCGCAGCCGACGGGTCGCCCCAGCTCCGGCGGTCGCAGCCTCGTTCGGCGAGTACGACCCCGGAGCGGCTCATGCTGGATCTCTGCTGCTCACGGGCTTACGGGTTTCGCGGGGATTCGCTCGGGTAGGGCGGTCGGGGCGGGCAGGCCGCGCGCCACCACCCCGCCCCGACCAGTGCACGAACACCCCATCGTTGCCACGCGAGGAGCGCTCGTGGGAGCAACTTGAATGAGGAAGCCAAGTAACTTAAGTCCCATTGTTCATACACGTTCCTTGTGATCAAATTGGAGTCGCCACGCGAGGAGCCCTCGACAAGCAGGAGCGTCATGCCTGCCAAGCCTGACTATCTGCGGGTAGCCGACAAGATCATGGCCGACATCCGCACAGGAAAGTACGCGCCCGGCAGCAAGCTGCCGTCGATCGCCGAGTTCTGCAAGATGTACACGGTCAGCTCGTCCACCATGCAGCTGGTGAACGTGCGACTCGAAGCCCTTGAGGTGATCGACCGCCGCCAAGGCAAGGGCATCTTCGCCACCGATCCGGCGACGTGGATGCGCAAGCCGTAGGGCCTCGCCGGCCACCGGCGACCCCTGCCGTCTCGTCAGACCCCGCGCATCCGATCACCACGCCCTGGAGCACGAAGCCCGGCCGTCAAGCCGTCCCGGGTAGCCGGCACATACGCACACCCCCTCCCTGACTAGTCAACCGTCCGCGCCTGTCGGCCACCCGGCGAGGCGATACCACCTGCTCAGCCGCCACCCGATCCGTTTTGCCGAACCAACCGGAGACGACCACGGCCCAACTTACTGCACTTACTACAGCATGTCTACCCCACCTTTGCGGGACCAACTTGGCTTAGTTATTGCAGCAAGTCATCCAGGTGCGGCACGATCAGGGGTGCCGAACCAACTGGAGACACCCCATGCCAACTGCCAAACCGTCGTTCCGAGAGATCGTCGATGACATCGCCGCCAAGATCAACAGTGGCGAGCTGGCTCCCGGCGAGAAGCTGCCGTCGACCAGCGAGCTTGCCGATGCCTACGACGTCAGCACCGGTACGGTCTACCGTGCGCTCTCGCTGCTCCACGACCGCAACCTGATCATCGGTCAGCAGGGACGAGGCACCTACGTTGCCGACCACTCGACCGGCTAGCCCGACGCCGACCCCGGCCAGGGCGAACCGCCCTGGTCAGGCTCGCCCACCCGACTCCACTCTCGCCCTCAGTGACCACCAACGCCGACACGGACGGCCAAATACCACCCCCTCGGTCTCGAGCTGAAGCTGACGCACGTTGTCCCGCCGGGTTGACGTACATCAGCTTCAACTCGCGGCGAGCGGAGTGGACAACGACCGACCGCCCGTCACCGTCGGCGAAGAGCGTCCCGGCAACGCGGCACACATATGCCGCAGTCCAGACATCTCACCAAGCAGCCGACCATGCACCGCCACTGATCCACTGTGTCTACCAGTAGACCGTCCCCGTAGCGGACAGACGGTAGCCTCCACATCACCGGAAGGCGCAGCACGTCGCGGATTGCGTCGCCCCCGTCTGGACGGATGCCTACATGTCGGTCAACGATGTCAAGGTGCGTATCGGGCTGGCCATCGAAGCCGCCGAGGAGGCCAGGAAGCTCATCGAGCAGCTTGCGGAAGTCGCGGCAGAAGCGGGTGACCTGGCGCTGCGCACCGTGCACGACAGCCAGCACGACTGCGTCAACGAAGGCCGGGAGCACTTCAAGGCTGCGATCAAGGAGGTTGAGCTGACCATCCGTCGGATCGATGCGTGTGTCGAGCACGCCCGGGTGTACCGGAGAAAACTCGGGTGACCCTGGCCGACGTGGTCGCCCAGCTCCGTACCGCCGTCGAGCGACTGGACCAGGCCGCAGCCGGAGCTACTCGCGCCCAAGCGGACCTGGCCCAGGCGCACCGGCACCTCGACGAAGCCGGCGCCGGGTCCGACCACAGTGAGACGCGGGGTGCCGTCGACGATGCCGCGATCGCGGCGGCCAAGGCCGGCCGACTCGGCAACCTGCTCGCCAAGTCGGCAGAGGCGTTCTCCAGGTACGGCAACCACATCATGCCCGGCTCGATGCCCGTCGGCCGGGCCAACCCGGATACCAGCCTGCCCTCCGGCGAGGAGATCGTCGCCAGCACCGCACGCCCGAAGAGCTGGCACCGACGAATCGCCAAGAAGAGTGTTGAGAATGCCGAGACCGCCGGCGACGTGACCGGAAAGATAACGGATGCGATAACCCAGCTTGGACCGAAGGGAACCACATCTACGGTGCAACATCCCTCGACCCCCGGGCCCTCCAACCAAAGCCCCGGTTACGCTGAATCCGCCGAGTCCGCCGCAATTGTACTCGCGGCAACGCTTGCCCTTATCCTGAAAAAGCTCGACGATAGGAAGTCTCGGAGGCGGAACATTGACGACTGACCGCGAGCCGTACCTGGAACTCCTCCGGGAGCTCACCCACGGCGACCCAGCTGCCTATCGGGAGCGCTGCCGGCAGCTTGACGAAGCAGGGTGGCAGGAGCTCGGGCTTGTGCTCGGAGCAGCGTTTTTCCTCGCTGCACGCGAGCGGCTCGGGGACAGGACAACCAGGGGCGAGATTATTCGCCTGGTCGCCGAGGTTCGCAGCAAGTTCGCGGACACCACGCTGAATCTTGATCCGGAGCTGGCCGAGAAAATGCTGATCTCGGCCCTGACCGGCGAGACCGGCGACGTTGAGGGTGCTGAGCAGGGCGCACTACTTGAAACCGAACTCGTCGTGCTGTGGCATCTACTCTCGGACGCACCAGCAGACAAGTTGGACCGCTTCCTCGCTGAGGTCGACCAGCTCGCGGAGGAGTGGAGTGAAGAAGATTAGTCCAGGGGCGGTTGCCCTGGTACGGGCGTTGCTCGCCCTCGACGACGACACAGACGGGCCGACCGCCCAGGAAGATGTTCCGCCCAAGGACCAGCTCGGGGTGGCAGCACTCTTCACCTCCTTGTTCGTCCTCGCCGTGCAACGGCAGTACCCGGAGGGTGCCAGCCGCGGCGAGATCATCCGCTTCGTCGCGGAGCTTCGCGCCGCCCTTCCTGCGAGCACGTCGGTCGATGCGCGGGCGACCGAGGGGACGATCACCTCCGTGGTGGACGCAAAGCGCCGGGAGGAGATTCCGCCGGATGTGGCGGCGGAGTCGGTGATGGAGGTCATCCAGTACCTTCTCGACCCAGCCAAAATCGGCATGGACGAGCTGGAAGCAGTCTTTGCGCGGGCCATCGCGTACGCCGAGGAGCACGGCCTCGACGCTCAGCTGCGAGTGGAAGAGTCCTACGGGAGCCAGCCCTGATCCAACATCAGGCGCTTCCGATCACCGCGCTCGGACTACGACCGAGACCGCCGCCCTCGTCAGACCCGCACGCCGAACTCAGGCTTACCTACCCGGCTTTACTTTCACTCTCAGTGACCACCAATGCCAGGACGGGCGGTCAACATCGGACCTTCGCGTCGAGGTGAGGCTGACGCACGTCATTCCGCGGTTTGACGTGCGTCAGCCTCACCTCGACATAAGCGGAGTGGGCACCACAGCGGAGTGGGCACCACTCTGCACCGTTGACGGTCAGTGACGTGGAGTCCCGTCAGATAGGGAGCAAATACCGCGTAAGCCACGTTCCCGACGCTCGGAGCAGGCACCGGGCGGCCATACCCAGCGCGTCGTCACACCCGTTGTACAGTGACAGTCACTGATGTAACGATGAGGGCGCCTACAGTGGCCTGGGCCGGCGGACAACTGTGGGACCGTCCGTCCTGCCGGCCCAGCTAGGTCGGCACGGGTTCCTGGGATCAAAGGAGACCAGCCCCCATGTCGTTGTCGTCCACCCCACCGACGCGTCACCGTACCGATGAAGTGCCCCGCAGCCGCCGGCGGACCTCGTGGTGGCGGACCTCGTGGTGGCGGGCCACGGCCGGCGTCGCCGCCGCGATGCTTCTCGCCACCAGCGGTACGACGGCGGCCAGCGCCCCGGCACACGCGGCCGGCACGACCGCCGGGGCCGCCACCAGTGCCAGATGCCTGACGGTGACAATCGAGAGCAGCTACTGGAACAACGGCCCGGACAGCGGTGGCGTCTTCCGCGACATCACCATCACCAACACCTGCGCCACGGCGGTCACCGGCTGGAAACTGGTCCTGACGCTGCCGGCCGGCGAAACGGTCCAGCAGGGCTGGAACGCCAACTGGACCCTGGACGGCGAAACCCTCACCGCCACTCCGACGACGTGGAACAACATCATCGCCGCCGGCAGATCGGTCGAGATCGGATACGTCGGCGCCTGGACCGGCGACCGACCGCAGGATCCGGGCTGCACCATCAACGGCGACCCGTGCGACGGCAACCAACCCGGGCCGGGGCCGGCACCCGAGGTGACGCTGACCAGCCCGGTCGACAACAGCTACCTGGTGTCAGTCTGCGCCATCCGGATGACCGCCGACGCCAGCACCAAGACCGGGACGATCGAACGGGTCGAGTTCCACATCAACGACCAGCTCGTCGGCAGCAACACGACGGCCCCGTACGGCATCGACGTTCCACCCGACCACCCGGCGCTGCGCGACGGCGACACCAGTGACGGCTTCCCACGGCACACCGCCTTCGCTCGGGTCGTCACCGTCTCACCGGCGGACACCGCCGACTCGGCGACGATCACCTTCAGCCAGGCCGCGCCGCCACCGGCGCTGATGGTGATCGCCTGTCCGTCGCAGGTGGAGGTGTCGGCCGGTGGCTCAGCGACCATGACGTTCGTGACCGTCTGCGCTGCCGCCCCGGCGCTGCACCTGACGGTGACCGGCGACCCCGGAGTCAGCGTCACCCCGACGGTCACCCGGCCCGGCAGCACGGAACACCCGGTCACCATCACCGCCGCACCCGGCAGCGCCGGAGCCGTAGCCCAAGTCAGGGCGACGGCCGACACCGGCTCGTGTCTGCCGGCCACAGCAACGGTCACCGTCGGCCCACCCGACTGACGAAACGGCTCAGCCCGCTGAGCCGGCGGTACCGCCGGGCCGCCTATCCGGCGCTGGCCGGAGTGCCGGCACCGTCCAAGGACGGGTAGTCGGTGTAGCCGTGGGCGTCACCGCCGTACACCGTCGCCTGGTCGACCTCGTTGAGCGGAGCCTGCTCACGCCAGCGGCGTACCAGGTCGGGGTTGGCGATGAACGGTCGACCGACCGCGACCGCGGTCGCCTTGCCGCTACGTACCAGGGTCTGCGCGGTTTCCCGGTCGGTGACCGACGCGAACCCGGTGTTGACCACGACCGGGCCGCCGAACCGGGCCGACAGGTCCGCGAGCAGCGGATCGGCCGGGTCGATCGACAGGTGCAGGAAGGCCAGGCCGAGCGGGGCGATCGCGTCGACCAGCGCCCGGTAGGTGGCGGCGGTCTCGGCCGGATCGTCCTCGACCAGCCCGTTGGCGCCGTTGGCCGGGGAGAGCCGCAGCCCGACCCGTTCCGGGCCGATCTCCTGGGCGACGGCGGTGACCGTCTCGGCGACGAACCGGGCACGGGCGGCCGGCGAACCGCCGTACCCGTCGGTGCGCTGATTGGTCGGCGGGGCGAGAAACTGGTGCAGCAGGTAGCCGTTGGCGCCGTGCAGCTCGACGCCGTCGAGGCCGGCGTCGACGGCCGAACGCGCCGCCTGCCGGAACTCGTCGACCACCTGCGGCAGCTCGTCGGTGGTCAGGGCGCGCGGCGTCGGGTACGGCTGCATGCCGGTGGCCGTGATCATCGTGCCGTCGGCGGTGACGGCGCTCGGCGCGACGGTCTCCTGCCCGTGCTTGTTGTCCGGGTGGGCGATCCGACCGGCGTGCATCAGCTGGGCGACGATCCGGCCGTCGGCGGCGTGCACCGCCTCGGCGATCCGCCGCCAGCCGTCGACCTGCGCGGGCGTGTGCAGGCCGGGGGTGTTCGGGTAGCCCTGCCCGACGGCGCTCGGCTGCACCCCCTCGGTGATGATCAGGCCCGCGGTGGCCCGCTGCTGGTAGTAGGTGGCGGCGTGCTCGTTGGGTACCCCGTCGGGCTGCGCCCGGTTGCGGGTCATGGGTGCCATGAACACCCGGTTGGGCAGGTTCCACTTGCCGATGATCACCGGCTCGAACAGCTCAGGCATGGTCAGGTCTCCCCAGGAGGTGGTGAATGGTCAGAAGGCGTACGGGCGTCAGAAGGCGTACGGGCCGAATCGGCCCCAGGCGACGACGGCGGCCATCGCCAGGAGTGCCAGGTTGGGAACGATCGCCGGGTACTCCTTGCGCTGGGCGTGCACGATCGCGGCGCCGATCATCATCAGGACCAGACCGAGGGCGGCCAGCGGTACGAAGATCGGGGCGATGCCGGTGGCTCCGGGCAGGATCAGGCCGATCGCGGCAAGGATCTCCAGCGCGCCGATGGTCCGTACCAGGCCCATGGGGAAGTCGGCGGCGAAGCCCATGCCCTTCTCGACGAGCTTCTCTCTCGGCTGGCTGACCTTCATCAGCCCCGCGCCGAGGAACGCTGCGGCGAGCAGTCCGGCGAGCACCCAAAGAACGATGTTCATATCTGTCTCCGATGTCGGATCGCTTTAAGCTTGAAGCGAGGCTAGTCCGCGATGACTTCAAGCGTCAAGTGACGCAGCTCTCGTGATCACTTGACGCTTGAAGCTAGACTCGACAACATGGCCACCCCGACCGAGCAGCCGCACTGGCTTGACGAGGACGAGCTGGAGACCTGGTTCGCCCTCGTCAGCGTGCTGACCAGGCTGCCGGCGGCGCTCGACCGGCAGCTGCAGCGCGACGCCGGGATCAGCCACTTCGAGTACCAGGTCATGGCCGCACTGTCCGAGACGCCCGAGCGCACCATGCGGATGAGCCGGCTCGCCATGATCGCCGACGGGTCGTTGTCGCGGCTGTCACAGGTCGTCACCCGGCTGGAGAAACGGGGTTGGGTCAGCCGCGCGCCGGACCCGACCGACGGCCGCTACACGCTTGCCACGCTGACCGACGCCGGCTGGGACAAGCTGGTCGAGACGGCACCTGGACACGTCGCCGAGGTGCGCCGGCTCGTCTTCGACCCGATGACCAAGGGCCAATGCCGACAACTACGCGACATCGGCCGCCGGATCACCACCACCATCGACCCCGACGACTCCTGCCTACGCTGAACGCGGCGGCCTGCGCACCCTGTGCCGGCACGCAGGCCACGCTCAACGAACGGTCACCCGATCGGGCCACCCGCCATTCCTGACATCCGGGCGATCATGGTCTCGTCGGCGGCTCCCGCGTACACCCGGACCTCGTCGACGACGCCGGTGAGGTACTGGCCGAAGCTCCCGTTGTGCAACGCCCGGCCCACCTGCAGGCCGCCGTCCGCCCGCCAGCCGGCCGTGTACGCGGCAGTGCCGGTCGCAGAAAGGTAGCCGTCGACGTAGAGTCTCACCTCCTGGCGCGCCGAGTCGTAGACCACCGCCAGGTGCTGGCCGAAGTAATCCCATTCCGGGTACGTCAAGTTGTCCTGTATGACCGTCGACGCCGGGTCGGTGGTGTCCTGGTGTGGCAGGACCAGCTCCCAGCGATTCGACGCGGCGTTGCAGCGGATGACGAAGCCACTGGCGGTGACGCCGGCCTGGGACAGCACCGCCTGGTCGGTGTCTCCGCAGGTCGGGCCCGGCAACCGCACCCGTACGCCGACGGTGAAGCTGCGGTCGGTAACCGCGATCGGTCCGTCGGTCTGCGCCCAGTCGTCGACGCCGTCGAGCACCAGATGCCCATCAGCTACCAGCGGCGGCTCAGCGAACGGGTCCTCGTCCATATCCGGGGCGTACAGGTGCGAATCGCCGTGCAACCGCAGGTCCGCACCGCCGCCGTACTCCGGGCTGTTGCCGTTGGTGGCCTCGTCCAGCGGCCAGTAGCCGAACGAGGTCGGCGGCCGAGCCGACAGGTCTCGCACCTCGTGCGACACCAGTACGCGGTCGAAGACCGCGACGTCGGCGAGGTCTCCGGCCCAGCCCTCGGTGTAGCCGCTGCCGCTGACCGCGCGACCGATCTGCACCGCACCCTGCGACGCCCACACCGACTGACGCAGCGCCACCGGCTGTTCGTCGCCGTGGACGTACAGGGTCATCGTGGTCAGCTCCGGGTCGTACGCGGCCGCCAGGTGGGTCCACTCGCCGAGCATGACCGGCGCGGTGCTGGTCACCGACCACACAGCCGGTGAAGGCGAGTCCGATGCGGCGATCTCGAACGCCCAACGGCCACTGTCCGCGTCGAAGCCGAGGGTGAAGCCGGGCGCGTCGATGCCGTCCTGGCTGACCGCGACCCGGTCGACCGAGTCGTCGGTCAACCGCACCCAGGCGCTGGCACCGAACCCGGTCGACGTGTCGATCAGGCCGGAAGTGCTGGTAGCCAGGTAGCTGGTAGCCGCGTCGCCGGTGAGTCGGGCCGCCCGGCCGAGTTGGCACTGCGCGCCCAGGTCAGCGCACTCCGACCCAGGAACGCCGAACGTGACGCCGCTGCCGGCGGCCGCCGGGTGGTTGCCGCGCGCGTCCGCCGCCGACGTGGCACCGGCCGCGTCGTCGAGCGGCCACTCGCCAGCAGCGAGCCGGGTCGGTACGGAGAAAAGGCAGTATGCGATCGGCGAACGTCCTCCGTCGGCGTCGACCGCCTGCACGGTGACTGAGGTCGTCCCGTCCTGCACCGGCATCCAGCGCAGCGACACCGGCGCACCGATGCTCGCGGGCACTAGGACGTTGTCCGGCAAGGGGTTGGTGTTGAAGCCGTACAGGTACTTGACGACCTGGGGGGACGGCGAGTGGAAGGTGAAGGTGCCGTACACACCGATCGACCCACGGTGCTGGTTGTCCTCGGCGCAGGCGCTGGTGTGTTCGTCGGCGTCGAGCGGCAGGTACTCCGGCGAGTCGATGTCCGGCGCGATCGGCGCGACGACGTTGCTCGACGTCGCAGTTTCGTGCCCGGTCGGTCCGGCCACCGCCGGAGCGGCGGCCACGGTGTGTACGCCGAGCACCAACGCGATCAGCACTGCCACCCGCCGCAGCCCGCGCACGGATCCACGATTATCCACTGTCATCTACTACTCCCCCTTGCCAGGCACTGAATACGCGCGATAACCATCGCTTTCACACACGATGATCATTGTCAATGCGTGGCACCAAGGCTAATCGACTTGCATCTTCCGCATACAGCGGCACGAGAGCCATCGCACTACCCAAATTTCCACGGACAGCCCAAACGCCCACAAGCGAATAGAATCATCCCGCGACGAGGCAGCAACGACAGTCTGCGGTCTTGACCAAGGCGACCAGACAGACCAACCAATGTCCACATCCTGACCTCAACCAGCAACAATGAGCTCACTTTCTCCACCTGGAACTTCCAAGCCAGATGATTCACTCGAACGATGCATTCGGACAACAAATGACAGACAGGCAACGAAGCCTTCTCCAAGGTCGGACGACAAGAGCACCGGAATTACTCTACCGGCACGATCATCGATCCTCAAAAAATCTAGGATAATTTGTCGATCATCATTATTGGCACAACTCAGGGTCAACGACGAGTACACTGACTTTAGTTTCACCCCCACTACACCATAGAAGAGTGCGCGCGTCGTTACACCACTACCCTCTCCTCTAATCTCCAACTCAGAATGACTGACGCTATATCGCCACGGTCGAAACTTACCATCCAACACAACAGGAAGTTCCGCATAGCGAGCCAATTCGCTAGCCAAATGGATTCGCTACCTTTTCACCATTCCGATAGAATGTTGTGCGCGACACCTATTCAGGCAGCCAAGGAGCGACGCCCGGAATCAGAGTGCAGACACAACAGCGGACGGTTTTCTCAAATTGCCAGCTCCGAAGACTCTTCGAAACTTCACCCCATCTCCCAGAACCACCCCATCCCAGCAGCAACCACTCTCCCTTTCGACTCTAAGAACACGCTCGAGTAGCTGAGCCATTCACCGATCGGAAAATACTGCCCACCAGTTTCTACCTCGACAGCCAAGGTGCGCTGACGTCACTCGGCACCGCTGCATCCACTTGCCACACATGAGCTCCGCACAACTTCCATGCTCTTTTATCGATAACGCCTGGATAGCTCCGACGCCAGTTCACGCACTGTCCAGCGGCACATCGTCGGGTCGGATCACAAGTCGACCCGACGATGAATTCGTCACAGAACGACCAGCGCCAAATCAGAGCGGGCCGGGTCGCAGATCGACCTCATCAATCCCCGTTATTGGACCCGCCCCTCAACGCCATCGAACTCTGCTCGGACTCCTTCCGGCGCCAACCGAATGATTTCGATGGCCAGCCTCCCGTCCAGCGAACCCTTCGTGCGAGCAAGAGCCCAGCGAAGCAACGGAACCGCATGCGACGATGCGAAGAAGGCGTCACGCGCCGCCACATCTTCGATCCCACTCTCCTTGAGGTAATTCCATTTCTCGAATATGACGCCTGGGTCACCCACTGCATTCACAAGCCGAATGTCGCTGCCGCGAGTGCTCAATCGGACTCGCCCCATACGGGCGTGTCCAAGTACGACACCTTCTACCCGATCACCCACCGATGGCCAAGTAGCACGAAAGTCCGGGGAGTCTGCAATATCCAAAGAGTCAACCATTCCCTCATCGCCACCCTCCAACTGAAGGATAAGCCCATACGAAGCATGACTCTTCACTACACCTGAAACCAAGTCATACCTAACCAATTCAATCCCTTCAGGCTCATCTCCCCGGCACCCATCTACTGCGCGGAAATTGATTGAACTCCGATATAAGATCACGCGGAATCAAGTACTCAAGCTGAGCATCATCCATTCCCTCCCATATTTCTATGTTGTTCTCATCGACCCATTTTGACGGTACCCGAACCTTAAATCCATCACCCGCTCGATGTGGATTATTAACGGCAAAGTCGGTCGTCCTAGCACTATTTCCGAAATGGGCAGCACCGGTGGCAGCCTCGCCGTTCTCATCGAAATCTGGAAAGTCACTGGGATCTAGGCCCTGCATACGCTCTCTATCACCCCTACTTGGCGGCGAAACTCGACAAAGCTCCAGATCGTTGGTGTTGTGTACGAGGACCGGCGTTTTGCCTGCGAGTACATAGTACGTGTGGATGTCGTCGATGGTGAGGTTGTGGACCGTACGGGTCTCGGACCACTGACGCACGGCGGTGACCTGGACCCACGTACCAGCGGAGGTTCGCAGCCACTGCCCGGCCTCAAGCTCGGCAGCGTCGAGCCACTCGCCCACCTCCGGCACCCAGAACGGGTGATCTTCGGTCGCGACCACAACACCTTCGGCGTCACCCCGGCCACCGTCGGTGTCGACCGTGATCTCGACCAGATCCTTGACCCCGTGCCCGACGATCGTGGCGACCACCGGCTTGACAGCCGTCTCACCGGATTCCGGATCAGACGCCACCACCAGATCACCCACGTCGAGATCCTCGATCGGCTTCGACGAACCATCCGCCAACAGCACCAACGTTCCCGGTACGAAACTGTTGCAACCAGGCGCCGCCGCCTCAGCCTTGTCCAGAGTCTTACGACTCCGCATCCACGTACCGACCGCGTCCTTCAACTTGCCGCCCAGGTTCCACAACCGGTCCCCGAGCGCCTTCAACCTCATCGGCTTCAACCCGTAACGGGCCAACAACTTCCCCGCGG